>NYZH01000005.1 GCA_002687075.1 Methanobacteriota archaeon | reverse complement strand
AAGTTGTATCTCAAGGAAATTTTCACGGGGAAGTTCTCGCACTTACCGCTGATTCCATGGTTGCTTCAATATTTGAGTTGGGGTCCATATCAGAAAGGAGAATTGACCAAATTCTTGACCCGGCTAGAAGCGGACTACCACCGTTTTTAGCAAAAAATTCTGGCTTGGAATCAGGGCTTATGATCGTTCAATATGTTGCTGGCGCTTCACTGTCTGAATTGCATGGACATGCGGCCCCCCGTACTATATTTTCTACTTCCACATCAGCTGGACAGGAAGACCATGTGAGTATGGGCGCCACTGCTGCCTGGAATCTCTATCAAGCGACAACACGTCTAGCAGAGATTCTCGCTTGTGAATTGCTTGTAGCTTGTGAAGCCTTAGAACTGAATGACACAAAACCGTCTCCATTCGTTGAAGCTCTGTATAATCGTGTACGTTCTGTGGTTAAACCTCTTGATGGCGATCGAAGTACCAGTGGCGACCTCCAGTTGATAGTCAATCAACTACTTGACAGTTCTTGGCTGGCACGTATTGAGGCGGAAAACGGTCGTTTACCACGTTAAAATGAAAAATATTTACTCGTCATTTCGTCCAATCCAGTGAGTTGACGAATTCTAAATCTCGCAGCCGCGAGTTCCGATGCAGAGAAATCGTCCTTATTCATCTCAAGGTAAGAATCGATATCAACCGCCATTCGAACTTTTTCCTCTACTACTGCATAAAGTTGGTAGTCCTCTCCATCCTGTAAACTCATTGCTGGTTCCACCTCGGATACATCCAAACCCATTCTGCGCCATTGAAGTATTCGCTTTCTCAATATTGATTTTGAAAATCCAATCTTAGGTAATCGCGTGAGATGGATTAATTTTGGAGAACCATCATCCAATATGTCGAATTCAGCAGGTGTGTCTGTGGGGACGTCAAGGGTTTCGTTGCCTTCTGTTTTTTCAACAACCTCTGTAGCACCTTGCTCATCCAAATGAATTACAGGCGCCTCCCTTCGAAGCCTAGCCAACCATACGCTATCAAAGGCCAGAGGTCGAAGTGGGACCACTATAGTCCACTGTTTTCTATGAACAGATTCCCGAAGTGTTCGAACAAATGAGAGAACATTATCTTCACCGTGTTGAGTGACAAGCCATTCCAATCCTTCAAGCACAACAAGCCCCATGTGATGATTTAAATGGCGTTTGATAAGGTCCAATATTTCATCAAGATTCGGCCGTACTGAGCCATCAGTTACGCGTTCAGTGAGCCAATATGCCTCTACAGCGTTGATGTCTATGTGTTCGAGAAGCCTCCTATGCGGAAGCCTAGAAAGGAGAAGAATGTGCTCGTTCGTCGAATGGGAGTGTTTGTCGATCCAAGCCAATGTTGCATGGTCATCGATGAATTCGGTTGTGAAAATATTCCCTTTTTCCATCCCAATACCCCGCACCATGTATGCTCTCGTATAGGGGGGTTCATCATTCAAAGTCTATGAATCATTATATCCGAAGATGTACTCGGGAGAACAGGTGTGGAAATGTCCGACGAGACCAAAGAAGATATCCCTATGGCTGAATGTGGTGCATGTAGAGCAATTGTTCCGCTAAATTCGGAAAATTGTGCAGAATGTGGCGTTTCATTTACTGGAGTTTCCGATGAAGCGCTGGGTGAATGTGGTGCTTGCCAAGGGCTCGTACCACTCGACTCAACCAAATGCCCACACTGTGGTGCGATATTTGTTGCGGATGATGTCGTTGAGGTATTGGCGAAGTGGTTGGATACCACTGGAATTACAATCCCTACTTTGTTCAAAAAATTCGACACCAATAATGATAATCTCATCGACTCCGGTGAACTAAAAACCGGATTGCTTAGTTTGAATTTGGCAGATTTGCCTCCTTCACAAGTTGAACGTCTTGTCGAAATTATTGACGAAGACGGGGACGGACAAATCGACCTCTCTGAACTCCATGAAACCATTACTGGAGAAAAGTTACCTACTCCTGTATCGATTCCAAAGGAAGAATCTTCTGATGAAGTTGCTGAAGCCGACTCATCTGAGGATGAAGATGTCGATGATTCAAGTGACGAGGATTCAGATGAAGAAATGTCGGTTGATGATGCAGAATCAAGTGAAGAAACGATTGATGAAGAAGAACAAGATGACGATTCTGAAGAATCAATTGAGGATGCAGCAGATGAGTTTTCCTCCGATGAGGCCCTTATGAATCTTGGAATGGCAATCGTTGACCAAGGACTGACTATTCGTGAGGTCTTTGAAACAATGGATACCGATTCCAGCGGAATGATAATGGGGCCTGAATTGCAAAAAGGAATCGAAAAGATTCTTGGCGAAAATCTTGATTCATCTTCAGTATACTCTATTCTTCAAGGCATTGATCAAGATGATGACGGTAATATCGACCCTATGGAGCTTATTGAGGCCTTGGAAGCACTCAATCTTGGTATTGAATCGGATGATTCCTCTACATCGGATATGGACGATATCATTGACGAACTCGAAGACGATATTGCGGATTCGGACTCCATTCTTCAACTCATTTCCGATGCGATGGATGAAACTGGAGATTCTCCTAATTCATTCTTCAACGCTATGGACAAGGATGGGAATGGACAAGTATCTATTCAGGAATTTACACAATCAATTTCAGAACTTATCGATCAAGAGGTGTCTGAAAAAGATATCCAATCGTTCTTGAGTAGTACTGATGATGACGATGATGGTTCAATTGACATTATTGAATTTGTAAGCGCCCTAGAATCACTAGAAGATGCTGAAGATGTTGTTGATGAAGACAGTCGTTTATCGACGAAAGAAGAGAGCACTTTCCCTTCGGATTTAGAGCGTAAAATGATGAGTAAGAGGTGGAACGATGTGGTCTGGCCACTCATCCACCTTGGTTTCGGGCTATTCATTGCTGCATGGTTGCTCAATGGATTTGGTGGAATCGGGCCTCTCGGTGTGGACGGTTCAGGCGGTAATGTTGCTCTAGAAACTCCTTACAAGCTTGGATTTGAAGGCATTAACGAAGGAGACATATATCCTTGTGACCCTGATGTTCAAGTGGGTGAGTGCCGTAATTCACTGACTCCTTTCTCAGGCGAATCCACATCAATGCCTGCAGGTTTCTATTGGGACGGAATCATGATGATGATTTTGGGACTCATAGGCCTTACCGGCTCACTGTTCATGCATTTGTTCATTGTACGCGGATGGAGAGAACGTGTTAAGGCAATGAAGGAAGTGAACGATGATTCAGAAGAAGCACGTAACAGTTCTAAAGACGATGATTCACTTGAGGATTCTGATGAGTCTGAAATTGACGAAGAAGCGACTGAAGATGAAGACATTGAAAGCGAGGACACAGAGGATGATTCCGAAGAGGAATTCGATGATTCAGAAGATGAAATGGATGAAGATTCTAATGAAGAAGATGACGAAATAGACATCGGATCCCACATAGGACTGGCATTCGAGGATGAAGAAGTGTTCGGGACCATCATTGAATTTGATGATGAGGAGGAAACCGTGACCATTGAGGAAGATGGCACGGGCGACCTAATTACCGGTTACCAAGAAGATATGTTCTTGGAGTGAAATTATGGCTTCAGTTGATGTTCTAGATGTTCTTAAGGGGAAAGTTGCATGCCCAGTTTGTGGCTGCATTGAGCAAAAGGGTTCAATTCGCTGCTCAGAATGTGGAACTTTCCATTCAGGAATTCATCTTGAAGAAAGGGACGCACCACCCCCAGGGATCGTGAACGAGCGCGAGGTCATTGACCCAACAGTATACTCATTATCAGACAATCATGCTATTCCGGAAGNAGAATTTCAAGAAGTTGAAGAGATAGCATCTTGGGAGGGTGGTTCAACNGATTTTACTGTTGAAGAAGATGAAAGACCTCTNTCTAAAGTNGACCCAGATGAGCTTGATATTCCAAAGCCTGAAATNCTATCTGANTGAAAAGTGTTTTTACACCTTTCAAATNAATAAAAAGATAATTCTTTTTCAATTGATAATTAATCAAAATACAATAGTNGNAAAGTTTGGTGGGCTCGGAGAGAATCGAACTCTCGATCTTTGCCATGTCAAGGCAACGTCATAAACCCCTAGACCACGAGCCCTAGGTAACCTTGCCAGTGAAACGCTGTATTAAACCACATCGGTGAGTATAGAAGAAATAAATCAACTGACTATCTTCGAAATACGACCACTGCAGTTCGGCTGTGAACAAGAACCTGCCATTCTGGTGCGTCCATTTTTCATTTTAATAAACTGACCATCTTTGATGGGGCCGTAAATTTTGCACTTTAAGCAAAACCCTTCAACAACTGCCATGTAATCTGGTTTGATAGCAAGTACTTGAACTTAATACTCGCATACACATCGAACCTAGCATATTTTTGATAATTTTCCCTTTCGACCCCCCACTTGAAGCTGAAATATCTGATTTTATTGCACTTTGTGACCACTCATTTTGCTATAAACGATGTACTGCATCTAATTTCAGGGTGTTTAAACTGTACGCCAAAAACCCTTTTATTCGCAAATGTCGTATAACATACATTATACGACGAAACGTACAACACAAATTTACTCGATAATGCTTTGAGGCGGTTCGATCGCTAAGGAATCAAGAGGAGCTTCAAACATTCCAACCAATGGCGGGCCACCAAATACTCCTTCCAAGCCTCCATCCTTTGTATCCAAGGAATCTGCGACCATCTGTGAAATTCTTTTCCATGAGCCTTTGTCTTCAAAGATGGAGTGTACAAGGAAAAGAGGTTGTCCGTCAATTGATTTACCAATCCAAGCAGAGATACACCCCTTCTGTCTTCGTTTGAATTCTTGTCGCGCTTCAAGCATTCTCTTCATTCGAGCTTCTTTGCCCTTGGCTCCTGAACAAACCACAGTTTCAACAAGTACGTTTTTGATTTTCATTTAAATCCCTTTCACTATGATATTAATTTTTTGAGTTTAGGTTAATGATTAAATGGTAAATCAATGATGTATGAGTTCTCCGTTTAAACAAGTCGACTTGATTGGGGAGTGCGATGGTTGCAAACACCATGATTCCCAATGAGGCGTAGAAAGTACATTGAAATTGGCAACTGCTCCAACTTCAATTCGTCCGTGAACTTTTCCACTCGGGTGTGGCGTAGCTTCGGAGGGATTCCGTGTAGATGCAATTAATGCTGCCAGAGGGTCTACCGAGCATCTCTGTACAAGAAGTGAACCTAAGAACGTAGGGCTTAGTATCTTGCAGTTTGGATTGAAGTCAGTTGCAATACTCCAAGGCACATCCATTTCAGTTACATGATTGAAATTTGGCCAATCTGCCCCCATTGAGTAAGGAGTGCCTGGAAGAAATCCTGTTAACACATTGGCATTCTTCATTTCAATACGCGTATTATCCGATGTGTAGTGGGCGTGGTCTGCGGTATCGACCTTAAGTTCAGCTGCGAGTTCTCCTCCACCGCCATCCTTGAACTCATCGATATGCATTCGAAGTGCTAAACCACCCTCTCGAGAAGCACGAAGTATCTGTTCAGATTCTTCAATATCAAACCACCCTGGTTCACAAAAAACATCCGCTGAACGAGCAAAACCTTGTTCAAGTACGCTGGGGAGTTGCTCTGATAATATTTCATCAAGATATTCCTTTGAATTTTTACCTGTTGGAATATCATGTGCGCCCAACCATGTGATGTCCAAAGATGGCAGATGGCCCATATTTTGCAATTCGTTGGAGATTTCTAGAAGTTTTAATTCGGATTCTGTACTCAATCCATATCCGCTCTTCGCTTCCATGTGCGTAGTTCCGAATTGGAGTGCGGTCCGCATTCGTTGATACCCTAGTTGAAGTAATGTGTCATTGGACGCCTTATGTGTTGAACGGACAGTATCTTGTATTCCTCCACCCATTGTAGAAATTTGCTGATAGGTCATCCCGGAACGCCTCCAAGACAATTCACGTGAGCGATCACCTGCCCAAAGGAGGTGCGTATGGCCGTCGACGAAACCCGGAATAACTGCCATACCTTCCAGAGATACGACCTCAAAATTCGAATTTTTCCCATATGTAGGAGGTCCATATTCCTCTTCAAGAATTTCCGAATCTTGAATTGATTCAATGCAACCGTCCTGCACTACCAAACCCAANCCTGATTGAGAAACATATTGGTCGACATCGGACATTTCATGGCCGCTCAATACCCCTTTTCCAGAGAGGTGGACCAGCGGCCCGATGTCCAAATATACGGTCCGCATAGTTTCGCTACATGCTGGGGGTTGAAGAACCATGGCTCTCTGNGCTTACTGATTGCGATGCCTGGATGGACTATAGGAATTGAATCGACTGCACACACCCTCTCCTTTGGACTTGTTGACAGTAACGGAATCCCATACCCAGCCTTCTCGGATACAGTAAGGCCAGACCAAGGTGGAATTCATCCACGTGAAGCAGCTGACCACCACAAAGATGTTGCTCACACATTGTTTGATAAACTCCTTCAAGAATACAATCTTTCAGTCCGTGATATTTCTGCAATAGCCTATTCACAGGGACCTGGTCTTGGGCCTTGTTTGCGCGTTGGTGCTGCGATTGCTAGAGGTATGTCGAGTATGCTTGATGTGCCGTTAATTGGAGTAAATCATTGCGTAGCTCACATTGAGATTGGCCGGCAACAATGTGGCTGCCAAGACCCTGTCCTGCTCTATGTTTCAGGCGGAAATACTCAAGTTATCGCACACCTAGATGGCAAGTACAGAGTTTTAGGGGAAACACTCGATATCGGCATAGGAAATATGCTGGATAAGTTTGCACGTAACCAAGGAATTCCATTTCCTGGAGGGCCAGTGATTGAAAAGTTAGCCCGTGAATGGCTTTCACAGAACGAAAATCCGTCCTTGAACGGACTTGAATTGCCATTTGCTGTACGAGGAATGGACCTTGCATTTTCTGGCATTATGACTGCAGCACAACGATTGATAGACAATGGGGCTGAATTGGGCGCAGTATGTTGGTCACTGCAAGAGCACTCGTTTGCAGCATGCGTTGAAATTGCTGAGCGTGCGCTATCACATACCGGTAAAACAGAATTACTACTCGGCGGAGGAGTAGCCTGTAATTCGCGTCTAAGAGAGATGTGCGATTTGATGGCATCCGAAAGAGACTCAACATCTCATGCACCCCCTAGGATGTATTGTATCGATAATGGAACGATGATTGCTTTGCTCGGCCATATTGAACTTGAAAATGGTCGTGTGACTCAATACTCTGACAGCGCCATTGATCAGTATTTGAGAACCGACCAAACCGAAGTCTCGTGGGCCGTATAGAGCGAATTCACGCTAATTGTTTTTAAGTAGTCAACAATGACGATGTTTTGGGGGAATTGCTTATCGCTGGTGAAAGACGGAAAAAAGATGAGCCCTTCAATCCGTTTGCCCGAGATGCAAGCGCACAAAGAAACAAGCGGAGGAATGAGGGTTCTCAGAGTACTCGTCGACAATCATCCCATTCCCGCCCCCAGCAGAACAATCAACAATCCTCACAAAATGCCCATAATGAGTTGGCAAAACGTAGACAAGAAGCACTGAATAGACTTGGCAATCAAGAGCCGAGCCGTGTAGTCGATAACTCAAAGGCATCAACAAGTCAAATTAAGCCTAGCATTACAAACACTGTAGAGAAAAAGCAAGAAACTCAGCCCAAGGTCTCAAAAGAAGACCGATTGGCAGAACTGCGAAGGAAATCACTGGCCTCTCGTGAAAATGCAAAGGCCCAAAGACCTGATGCACAGTCAATCAAAGTCGATAATCCTAAGCAGGTCGTAGAACCATCAATCGAATTTGTTTCTGCACAACCGGTCGTATCGACTGCCGCTGAAACTCAAATATCAAATTCCCCAAAAGCTGTAGCTGCAGGCAGAAATGATGTTTTTAAGAAGATTCAAACCGATGTTCAAAAACCATCTGGTGACCGTAGGCGAAAAAAGCGCCGTGGAGACAAAAAAGGCGGCGGTCGACAAAAACAAGAAAAGAAACTCAACCGTCAAAAATATCTCGAATTCAAGTACGCTGCTAAAGAAATACTTGATACCGAAATGGTTGAAGTTGAACATCGATCGAATATCTTAGGACAAGTCTGGGCAAAAGGAGAACGGATTAGCGTTAATGATTCAATTGAATTCATCGAATCTAAAGTGAAAGACAACATCCTGCCCCGAGAGGTGGCAGATGAACTCCGAGACCTTGTATCTCGAATGACAACAAGAAGGTGATAACATGTCAGATATAATTGTAAAAGAAAATATGGTTGCTAGCGTACACTACAATGGGACACTGCCAGACAGCGGTGAAGTCTTTGATAGCAGTGAGGGAAGGGAACCTTTGACTTTCTTGGTAGGCCACAAACAAATGATTCCTGGGTTTGAAGAAGAAATAATGGGTGCTAAAAAAGGCGATACGCGTGAATTTACCCTATCACCAGAGCGCGCATACGGTGAGCGGGAAGAGGCTGCACAACTTGAGATACCTAGGGCTCAATTTGAGCAATTGGAACAGCAAGCCAGCCTAGAAGTCGGAATGCAGTTGGTAGCGCAAATGCCACATGGCCCTTCTCCTTTCATTATCAAAGAATTATCAGACGATACAGTAACTGCCGACTTCAATCACGCACTTGCTGGAAAATCTCTTACATTTTCAGTTGAAATTGTTGAATTGCGTCCAGCAACTGAAGACGAAATTTCGCATGGTCATGTTCATGGCCCTGAAGGAATCCACGACCATTGAGATGGGAGTGTTGATGAAGCCCCTCGCCATGGAGTGTACATGGTCAGTCAACGAAAGGAAGACTGGAAGACTCTAAGTGGCTTGGATTTAGACCGCGAAACGACTCTTGAGTCTTTATCTTCGATTGGCTTTACTGCTGAAGACATTGGTTTTGCTGGTTCTCCACCATACACACGGGGGATTCACTCTACAATGTACAGGTCAAGGTTGTGGACAATGCGCCAATATGCTGGCTTTTCGAGTGCAAAAGCAACAAATGAGCGATTTAAACTTCTGCTCGATCGTGGTCAAAAGGGTCTATCGGTAGCATTCGACTTACCAACTCAACTTGGACTGGATGCTGATGATGACATGTCATTGGGTGAAGTCGGGAAGGTCGGTGTTTCTATCTCATCGCTCTCTGACATGCGAGAATTATTGGATGGCATTCCACTAGACAAAGTAAGCACCTCTATGACAATCAATGCTCCTGCTATGGTCCTCTTGGCGATGTACATTGCTGTTGCAGAAGAACAGGGTGTTTCATCTCACGAAGTTCTTGGCACAATTCAAAATGATATTCTCAAAGAATACATTGCCCGCGGAACCTATGTATTCCCTCCTGCTCAGAGCATGCGACTCATTACAGATATTTTCGAATACTGTGCGAACAATGTACCAAAATGGAACACCATCTCGATTTCAGGATATCACATACGTGAGGCTGGTTCAACTGCGGTTCAAGAAGTTGCTTTCACATTAGCAAATGCACTTGCATACGTCGAGGCTGCCATTGAAAAAGGCCTCGACATTGATAGCTTTGCCCCTCGATTATCTTTTTTCTTTAATTGTCACAATGATTTCTTTGAAGAGGCTGCGAAATTTCGTGCAGCACGTACACTTTGGTATGAACTCATTACACAACGCTATTCTCCGAAGAATCCTAAATCCTCAATGTTACGATTCCATACACAAGTAGCCGGTGTTAGCCTCACTGCACAACAACCACTCAACAATATTGCAAGAGTCACAATTCAAGCACTTGCAGCGGTGTGTGGTGGAACACAGAGTTTACACACAAATTCATACGATGAAGCCCTCGGATTGCCAACAGAAAAGTCAGCAACTGTCGCTCTCCGCACTCAGCAGATTATCGCCGAAGAAAGTGGGGCGGCAGACGTAGTTGATCCTCTGGGCGGTTCGTACCATGTTGAAGCATTAACCAAAAGAATACACGATTTAGCGCTTGAGCAAATTCTGAAAATTGAATCTCTTGGTGGCTCCATGAAGGCAATTGAGCAGGGTTGGCAGCAACGTGAAATTCACAACGCAGCATATCAGCACCTCAATGATGTTGAAGCAAACAATCGAAAAATTGTCGGTGTGAATCATGGCCTGATGGATGAAGAAACCAAAACAGAAGCACTGAAACTGGACCCGGCAGTAGGTGATGAACAATGCAAGCGACTAACTCAACTGAGACTTTCGAGGGACAACAGCATAGTGGAGTCATGTCTAGGCAGCATTCGAAAGGCAGCTGAAAATGGAGAGAACTTATTCCCTCATGTATTGGTTGCGGTTAAATCAGATTGTACGCTGGGTGAAATAATATCGGCCATGAAAGATGTTTTTGGAACATGGATGGCTCCTAGTGGTTTTTGAGGTGAGGGAATGAAATTCGGACCAATATATGTTGACCACATTGGAATAGCGACTCATAATTTAGAGGAAGCAAGTAAGTTTTGGAGATTACTTGGTTTGATTGAAGGTAAAGAAGATGAAATCGTCCAAGAGCAGGGTGTGAAGACTAGATTTTTTTCGACAAGTAAGGGAAATTTGAATGAATATCCGACGCAAATTGAACTTCTTGAGCCGACCTCGCCAGATACCCCTATCGGTAAATTCCTCGAAAAACGTGGCATCGGGATACAGCAACTCTGCTTCAGAGTAGCGGACTTACTTGGGCTCATTGAATATCTCATGGAAAATGAAATACAGATGATCGATGAAAAACCTCGTAATGGCGCCGGTGGCAAAAAAATTGCGTTTGTTCATCCGAAATCTACTGGTGGAGTCCTAGTGGAATTGACGCAAGCATGATAGTACCCCTCCTCGTAATCAATTCGATGCGAACCTGTGTTGACCACCTGATTGCTCTACCGCATTTAGATGGTCCACGAATTCGCCAGGAGGCTGACTTTCTGTCGAAGCGTTTAGAATTTTTACGACAGAAACGTAAGATATCGAACGACGCCTTTCTCGATGCAGGTGCAATACAGGGAGCGTTTTCCATGATTGGAAATCTTGTTGAAATGGGTGTCCCTCAACAGGAAATTTTCTCCCATCTCAAGCAACAACTCTCTCGTGCTTGCAAGCTTGAAATAAAGCACCCTGGCCTCGATGGTGCGATTGAGAGTGGACGCGTTGAGTAGTGATGCTATGAAGGATTCATTGCTAAGTATCCGTTCGGTTACAAAAAGTTTTGATGAAGTCGATGCACTTCAGGGTATTGATTTAGAAATTCGTTCAGGTGAAATTGTCGGTCTCGTTGGTAGTAACGGGGCTGGCAAGACTACATTGTTACGATTAATGGCNGGCNTTTACAAGCCTACAAATGGGTCAGTTGTATTGAGCAGTGGCCATCCAGTGTCGCAAATGCGGCAAGAATTAGGNGTTGTTCCNGAGTCAACNGGTCTTTATTCGAGATTAACTGCATGGGAAAATATNCGCTACCACAGTCGAATGCATGGAATNGAAGATTCNGTTGCATGGGCGCGAACTGAAAGATTCGCTGAGCACCTTGATATGAAGGAGAATCTCGGCCGTCATACGAAGGGATTTTCAAGAGGGATGAAACAAAAAACTGCCCTCTTACGTGCCCTGGCGCATGGTCCGAGTATTTTGTTGTTGGACGAACCAACTGCAGGCCTCGACATAACAAGTGCCCGTACAGTGCGCGCATTGGTTGGGCAGTTGCGTGATGAGGGTGGGACTGTGATTTATTCAACACATCATCTTGCAGAAGCTCAACAAGTGTGCGATCGAATTGTCATCATACACAATGGACTTATTCGAGCGGATGGTTCNCCNGATGATTTGTTGAAAGATACGGGTACTGAATCGCTCGAAGAAGCCTATGTTTCATTGACATTGGAGCAAGCTCGTGTGCGTCACGAGGATACTGAAAAGGAGGGTGTACTAAGTACATGGTGGAGAAAATTGTTCACTCCNAACACCCCCAAATCCACTTTCAGAGGTGATGAAGATGAGTGACAAAAGTTTTCATCGAGTGAAATCAATTGCTCAAAAAGAAATTATTGAATTTGCTAGAGATTGGAGAACAATAATGGCAATTATCGTCATTCCACTACTTATGTTCCCATTACTGTTTATCTTATTTCCAATTTTACTTGAATCCGAAGCTGCAGAATTGGATGCTCTTGAACTCGAAATAACCGTTCAAAGTAATGATTTTCCTGCTGAACTTGCCCAGAATCTCTCCAGNAACGGTATGAATTTGACGTTTGAATNATTACCGGACATAGAGTATCTTTCTGACCCGGGGAGTGAACTCGAAAGAGTTCGTAATGGTTCACTCGATGCACTCTTGCGATTCGATTCAAACAATGATACTTGGTCGTATGGGATTCTACATCTCTCAACTTCGGAACGGTCGAATGAAGCGAGATACAGATTACTGACNACCCTTTCTGAATGGGAGAATGCAGAAGTTCGTGANCGAATTGCTGCAGGNGGATTGGATGTNAATTCCACACTTGATCCTNTACGTTGGGATGGCGATGTGGCACAAGGCGATGTTGCAACATCCGGAGAGCAAGCAGGCATGGTCTTATCACTGTTCATACCACTGGTATTGGCAATTTGGACCTATTCGAGTGCAATTCAACCTTCTATCGATATGACTGCTGGAGAACGTGAACGCGGTACATTAGAGGCACTGCTCTGCTTACCGTGCACGAGAATGGAACTCCTTCTCGGAAAATGGCTTGCGGTAGCAGTAATTACAGGAACTGGTGTTGTATTGCAAATTTGTGGTTTATTGTTTGCAATAGGTTATCTTGCATCCTCAAGCTTCATTGGCATTCCATCTCTTTCTGCACTTTCAATAGGCCTCATTATTGTCTCAATCCTTTTGTTCGCTGTTATGGTTGTTGCGTTTGAACTTGCACTCGCCATGCGTTCTCACAGTGTGAAAGAGGCAGGTTCAATCCTAGCACCTGCATTGATGTTGATCTTATTTCCGGCATTGTTCACGCAAGTCATCAACCTTGACGGAATAGAAGGGTACTGGTTTGCAATTCCNGTTGTCAATGTATTGCTTGCTCTTCGGGAATTGTTGATGGATAGAGTCATNGTTGAGCACGTGCTCATTTGGCTTATTTCATCAATGGNCTACGCAGGNCTAGCAGCCTATTATGCGTCTAAACAATTCAGCAGAGAAGATATCGTAACATCGCTTTCATGAACGTTCTCTAAAGTGAATCAATGCATCGCGAACAATATCGATAATTGCNTCTATCTCTGCAGATGTCAAATTGAAATGNGGTGTGAACCGAAGAGCGTTGCTTCCACCATGAATCACTCCCAGTCCGTTTTTCCTGCACCATGTTTCAACAGCATCAAATCCAATCACAGGGAACTTGCTTGGTTCCAATTCGGCACTGAGNAGTANCCCAGTNCCCTGTACTTGTGTAATGATTCCAGGTANTTCANCAGCTAAACCTTCCAACTTCGAAACAAACTCATCTCCACGTTCACGAATATTTTTGCGCAGTTCAGGAGTAATGAGGTCAAGTACTGCGCAAGCAGTTTCTAGAGCACGAGGGTTTGTGGTCATCGTATTACCGTAAATTCCAACAACATAATTTTCTGCCGCACGGTCGTTCAATCCGAGGACAGAAAGTGGATATTGTCCTGCATTCAATGCTTTGGACCATGTTTCAAGATCAGGACATTCGGCGTCTTGGAATCCTTCATAATCGATTATCGAGAGACAACCCTGTCCACGAATTCCTGCTTGGATAGAATCAACAAGGAGCATTGAACCATGTTCAAGTGTGAGTCTACGGGCNGCATCATAAAAGGTGCGTTCGACACACGCACCAGGATTACCCTCTCCTTGGACTGGCTCAATAGCCATAAGTTCGATGAATACGTTATCTGCTTCAGCATCTGCAAAGGCTTTCTCAAGNGCCTCAACATCATTGGCAGGGACAAGAATTAAATTGTCTCGATCACGAAATGTTGCNAGATTTTTGTCGTACGAATTTTTACACGAGTGGGAAATTTGAGCTGGACGGTCTGTGCGNCCATGGAATGCTTTCTCAACCGCCATCAACTTGATTGTCTTTCCCTCATGAGGGCCTCCTGGGCCTGTCATTTTCCTTGCATTAACATCAGCGATACGNAGACTTACAGTAACAGATTCAGAACCGCTGTTCATACANATAAATCGTGTAAAAGGACAAGAGCCTCGTGAATGNCCNAGTTCAGTCTTCAATCGGTCAGCGAGTCTTTTGTGACTGTACGAAGGGGTCATAACATTCGCCATGACCCAATTCTGTGACATGGCATGAATGACTTCACTTGGACCGTGACCNCTTCCAAGCATTCCATANCCGCCATTATCATGTAAAACAGCNCCATGCGCAGTGATAATCCAAGGCCCACGTGCTGCCAAAGCAACNTATGGATTGACGGTTGCGGGAGCATAGAAATTTATGAAATCCGATTGNAAAATTGGTGAAAGTTTGGATTCGGGCAAAGACATGATATCATGCCCAAATTCTTCTGACAGTTCTTTTCGACGAACGAGCGCTTCACCAATTGCTGTGGCGAGAGTAGAATCAATGGAAAGAAAATGCCGAATAACATCATCCTTCATACCTACTGTGTCTCGATGGGCAGAGAGTTCACGGAGAGATGTAAGTTGCGCAAAGGCTGCATCGGTATTCTCAGTCATCAAAATTACCTCATCGAAGGGGTTCTTTGAACATTCGCCTCAAGTACGACGAGTAATCGACATTATCTTTGCCCGAATAATATCAGAGTATTATTATACGAATATTTATACCTGCGCAAATATTGCGTAGAAATGTGCCTAAGATTTCACTGGATATGCCGGCTGAACTAGTATCGGACCTAAGAAAACATGTTGGTGATGAACATAAGTTTGTCAGTCTTGCAGATGCAGTAAGGACTGCGTGTAGAAAACTGCTCGACCAGTTGGATGAAATCGATGCGCGACACGGAAGATAGGTGAGAGAATGGTAAGCAAGAACGAAGCAGAGATGGCAGTTAAAACATTACTTGAATATATTGAAGGTGATGCGAACCGAGAAGGTTTAATCAAAACTCCATCTCGAGTGATAGAATCATGGGACGAAATTTTTTCCGGTTATTCTGCAGATTCCAAGGAACTTCTACAGTCGACATTTAATGGTGAAGGATACGACGGCATTGTCTTGCTTAGGGATATCGAATTCCATTCCACATGTGAACATCATTTGCAACCGTTCAGTGGTCGAGCTCACATAGCATACATTCCCGTTGATAGAATTGTGGGAATTAGTAAACTTGCACGAATAGTTGATGCTCATGCTCACCGTTTACAAAATCAAGAAAGAATAACGAAAGGAATAGCAGACGACTTGGAAGAACATCTGCAGCCTCTAGGTTCGGCAGTTATTCTCGAAGCATCGCACGGTTGTATGCGGTGCAGAGGGGTGCGAAAGCAAAACTCTGTAATGACGACTTCAGCAATGCGCGGAGTGTTTTTTGACAAACCCGAGCCACGTCAAGAACTCATGCAACTCATACAGTCTCGACCATTGTGAGGTGTCAAGTTGAATTCTGAACAGTGCTTAATTGCAGGAAATCAGCCAGTGGATTCGGCAACAGATTTGGCATTTGAATACAAAATTGTTGAGATATTTCACTCTGTTCAGGGAGAAGGTGTGCACACCGGAATTCCGCATGTGTTTATCAGATTCGGAAAGTGCAATCTGAAATGTGAATGGTGCGACACCGATTTTGAAACATACCAGACAATGACGAGTATCGATATTCTCGGTGAGGTGTTGAAATATCCTACAAAAAGAGTCATTTTTACTGGTGGAGAACCGTTACTAAACGACTTATGGCCGCTGCATCGATTGTTGAAAGCCCGAGGATATCATCTCTCGTGTGAATCAAATGGGACAATAGAAATTCCCGAAGGTCTCATCGACTGGATCTGCATTTCTCCTAAAGACCAAATGTATCCCAATGTCAAGGTACGTCAAAGAACAGGAGACGAACTTAAATGCGTCTATGTGGGGCAGGATTTGAGTCTTTATGATGAATTATTNGATGGATTTACACACCACTTTCTCCAACCATGTTATTTTGAAAATGAATCTGTAGAATGGAACGGGAAAAATTTTGCACTTACCGAGGATATTGTGAAGAAATCACCGCCATGGAGACTCAGTCTCCAGACACACAAGTGGATGGGGGTAGACTGAATTGGCCCGAGCCGTAATGGCCCTATCTGGTGGAATGGATTCCACAAGTCTACTTTTGCGACTTCTTGCTGACGGATTCACTGTTGATTGCTTATCGTACAATTACGGGCAAAAGCATAGTGTTGAGCTTGAGAGGGCTAAATTGAATATTCAATATCTCGCAGAAAATGGGTTCATTGTCGAACACAAGATTATCGACCTCTCTAGTGCAATGTCAGCATTTGAAAGTTCATTGATAGACGGGGGGGCATCCGTTCCTGAGGGGCACTATGAGGCCCAACAAATGAAATCAACAGTCGTTCCGAATCGTAATGCTATATTTTCATCCATTCTGTACGGTTACGCGTTGTCGATTTCATCGAAAGAGCAATGTAANGTAGAAATTGCATTAGGCGTCCATTCCGGTGACCATGAAATCTATCCAGATTGCCGTCCTGANTTTTACAACGCACTCGAGCATGCTTTCACAATTGGCAATTGGGATAGTGAAAAAATCAAGTTTACATTACCTTATCTCGACGGTGANAAGACCACAATACTNCTTGATGCTCAAGAGGCTATTGCACAGATGAATCTTGATTTTGATACTCTGTTTCGCAATACGATTACATCATATAATCCTGATGAAGATGGAAGAAGTTCTGGGAAAAGTGGTGCTGATATTGAAAGAATACTTGCATTCAATTCCATTGGANGACAAGACCCTGTTGAATATCAAGACTCTTGGGATGNTGTTCTTCAACATGCNATTCAGATCGAACAAAAGCACAAAGAAGATGAATATAAGCAACGCCTTACTGAAGAGCAATACTATGTCACGCGCCAAAGTGGAACCGAAAGAGCATTTACAGGAATGTACTGGGATGAGAAAAGGGATGGAGATTATTTTTGCATATGTTGTGGCCACTTGCTGTTTACTGCCGAAATGAAATACGATTCTGGTTGCGGGTGGCCTTCTTTCCATACAGAACATGCCGATGCAGGAATTACGCGTATAGACGATTTTTCACACGGTATGCGAAGGACTGAGGTCCGATGCTCGAAGTGTGATGCTCACTTAGGCCATGTGTTTAACGACGGGCCTCGACAGTATGGTGGGGAAAGGTACTGCATTAATTCTGCATCTCTGGATTTTGAGGAGGATGAAAAATGACAACACGAATACGTAGATATGTTGAAACAGACACCGGGCATAGAGTTCCGAATCATAAAAGTAAATGCCGACA
Organism: Methanobacteriota archaeon; assembly: GCA_002687075.1. Lineage (GTDB taxonomy): Archaea > Thermoplasmatota > Poseidoniia > Poseidoniales > Poseidoniaceae > MGIIa-L1. The sequence goes on along the minus strand of NYZH01000005.1, from coordinate 25,639 downwards.
CATGCACGGGCACCGCTATAGGTTTGAAGCAGAAATTGAAGGAGATGTTGTCGAGGCCTCCGGTGTTAGCGAAGAGGGGATGTTGATGGATTTCTCTGATGTGAATTCGATATTGATGACGCATGTACATGACATCATCGACCATGCCTTTGTGGTCTATGAAGGGGACAAGTTAGCTCGAAGTGCCTGCGAATTGATGGGTGAAGGTCACAGGACTGTCGTTGTACCTTTCATCCCGACTGCAGAAAATCTCGCAAAATGGGCTTTTGAGCAAGTTGAACCTCATATCAAAACGTCATACGGAAATAAACTCCGCCTTGTGGCGATGCATGTTCGCGAAACTCCAAAAAGCACAGCATCTTGGTATCCGAGTCATTCTTCTTCCTGAGGTGTGATTTTTCTTCGCCGTTCACGGCGCCATGCATCATTGCCCTCAACATATTGCAATGCTGTGGTGGCATCGAGTATTCCACCTATGAGGCGTGTGGCTTCGTCCTCAGTGGGTGTAGAGCGCATGATACTGCGTCGAAGACTTTGTGAAAAACTCTCTCTTCTTTCTTGATTACCGGGCAATGACTGGCCATATTCTTCGATTCCTTGATTGAGTATCTTGTGAAGAGTTGGGTTTAAACTTCTCTCCAAAGGGACAATATTCGGTATACCCGGGTCTTGACCTTGGGACGAGATTACCGATGTACGATGTAATTCGTATACACAAGCATTCACTGCATGTGAGAGGTTAGCAATCGGATAACCCTCCCATGTTGGCAATGTGACTAAATAATCACATTTTGCTAGTTCATCTGCTGAGAGTCCCATACCCTCTTCTCCGAAAATTAATGCAATTGAATCTGTAAAAGTTTGGAGATGTTGAGATAATTCCCATGGATACGAAAAATGTCGAAACGATGTCTTCGAACCTACCTCTCTCTTCCCAGAGGTCCCAACCAGTAGAGAACAATCACTTGTTGCTTCTTCAATTGAATCAAATATGACGCATTCATCAAGAATTCTTCCCGCATGTTTCGCCCGGTTTCGAGCATCAACATCATCGGGCGAACACAAAGGAGACACCAATCTTAACGATGTAAAACCGTAATTTAACATCGTTCTGCAAACAGCACCAAGGTTTCCTGGATGAGTGGCTCCAACCAACACGATATGAAGAGAATATGTTCGCCTTGGNAGAGGCAATTTCTGTCGATCACCCATTTCATTCCTCCTCCATTCGGTGTAAATTGGCATTGGTGAATTCGAGAATCCAATTTGGGTTACAAGGCTGATACATNAAAAACAGAAAACCNCCGTCTTCTCNATCTTCCATTACAAGAGAACGTTTACGTATCCCGTGTTTATTTCGAAGATGGAGAATCAAGGATTCAAGAACTTCTTTTTNAGCGTGATGCACCGAAACAGGAGTGCGGTCCCAATCGACACGCACTGTCACGTTATCGCCTCATTCAGTCGACTCGACGTTGCCGGTAACGTGTGACATACCCTGCAATCCAATTACGAAGTTTCTTTGACTCTACATCGGTGAGTTGCTGAACCATCTTTTTGTTGTGTTCAAAATCATCAGTGAATTTTTCACCGTGGTCTTCAACAAGATGTATGGCGCGAATTTTAATAAAACTAGGTCGAATATTTCCCATATTTTTCACTCCTCAAATAATTTTACTTCGATTGGAATATCTGGTTCATCGTGACGAGTAACCTGTAGACGTATCTTTCTTGGAGGATTTTCAATTCCTCTTGACCAAATTTTTTCGTTTACACTTGGATCAATCCATACTTCCTCATCTTCGCTAACCTTTAGATGATGGATGACATGTTCCCGAATAATTTGGATAGCACGTGGTGCTCTCTTGTAGCGGGTTATTCCCCAAGCTTTGCGGAGTGGGACAGTTAATTCTGATTCATTTGCACGTACCATGATATCACCTCAGCGTTGGAGCTTGCTACGGCGCCAGTGGTGTCGCTTCGGGTGCGACACAGTGTTTCGGTCGGTCTTTAGCATGACCCATACTGGGACACGGCGGTTCTGCTTCCCCACTTTCATGAGGCGTATTTTTTTTGCTGCTGGTTTATTTCTTGACATGTTCGAGCACCTTTTCAGATTCTTCGGATGGACGCACTACGGCGGCTCTTGGATTGTGATGCAAGCAAGGTTTTCAACTGGTCATCAGACATAATCTGTGGGATTTTACCTTGGTTGTGGAGTTGGACAATAGTTTGCTTAATTCGTTCAGCGCGCTCAGGGGTTGCCAATTCAATTGTCTTAAGTCGTGAACGGGCATCTGGAGAGAGAATCTTTTTCATTGCAGCATCAAGGCCTTGAGAGATCTTTTGAGCCTCATGTGCTTTGATTTCAGCATCTGCCTGTTGAGCAGCTTGCTGTTCAAGCTGCTTTTGTAGAGCTGCTCTGCGTTGTTCACGGAGTTGGTTCAACTCATCATCTTGAGTGGAAACCATACTTGACACCTCGCTCACTTCCTTCAGTACTTCGAAAGACCTGGATATTGTTCTTCAGCAATTGCACGGCATTCGTGTGCCACTGAATCGATAAGTTTGTGCCCTGCAGCAGTAATTTGGCGACCCTTGAAAAGTTGAAGCGCATCACCATTTTCATCTTCGACAACTCGACCTGGGACCTTCTCAACAAGTCCAGAGGATTCGAGCTGTTGCAAAGAGGTTCGAATAATGTGGCGGGATGCTACACCTGGAGTGTTCGGTCCTGCTCCGTTGTCTTTTCGCCCTCCGAATGCTTGAGCAAGATGAGTCACTCCTATTGGGCCTTCACGGGCAACCTTACGTAGAATAGCAGCAGAGCGAATAAACCACCAGTTGGTCTGAGTAGGTGGGCGTTCGCGGTCAGCACCGGTTTTAACGAATTCAGCCCATTCAGGGGTTGATACGCTGCCCGATTCTTCAAGTCGCGCTGCAAGAGCTGGGTTAAGGATTTCAGCGGGTATATCGTAAAGAGTCGTCATGACAAGACACCGAGCAATTTGCCGACCGAACTCCCCTATATGAAGAGAACGGGTACAGCAGACTTCGTGAAACGCTCAAATATCTCTCAGTTAAACGAAATAAGTTGAGAACAAGGGTTCAAGTTGGGGGGGTTCTTCGCATGTACGATGAAGAAGGCTTTGGCTCAGAATCCTAACCTTTTACGAACGCTGCTCGGGCTTTCAGTGACCTTAATTGTGTTGTTGTCATATGCGGTCTACGGGGCTACTGTTTCTCCTTCATACTACATTTATGATACAGAAACGAACCAGACAAGTCATGAGATTACCGAACCTACNCGGATATATCAAGAATCATCGAACACGACAACATGGTCTTGGGACGTTGCTGCGAATGGTTCGAATCTAACTTGGATACATTTGACAGCAACTCAACTCTCGACGGACTCCAAAGTTCGACTCATCAATGCCGCAGGATTGTACAGCCACCGACTGCTAGGCGTTGATACAGACCAATCGTTTAGTTGCGCTGAAGATTGCCAAAAGAACACAACGCATGAGGTTGATTCTGATGACAGNGATGTAGTTGAAATTCACGCACTTACATCACAAGACCCTGCGAGGAGAAACAACGGTACTGTTTATGGTGAAAACATTGAATCTGCGACAATAAANGCNAAGGAATTAATCGAGTACAACCATGTCCCCTCAGTTCTGCGAATAGAAGTTATTGAGAAGGGTGACCGTCAAACNTCTCCAAACATTAACTTGGTTACNGTAAACGAGGAATTTGGAAGTATTGAAGTATTTTCAGTCGATGCTGCAACAGAATTCCTCTGGGCTCTTGCTGCAGTAGTAGGGTGCTTTTCAATGGTGTTNATTCCATCATTCACNGTNTATTTTGCNGCACGTGCNAAAGAGAGAAAAGACCAATTGAAATTGGAACAGTCTGAAAAGGATGTTTCCAAATCGATTAGCAGCGACGAGTGATGCCTCCCAAATCCCTCAAATAGATTGAAGTTGTGTGGCTCCTTGAGCACGATGGTAAAATACCCCGCTATATTCTTGGTAATGCTCCTACTTATCGGAGCAGTTCCAACAATGGAAAGTGGCAANCTCGGCCTTACAGAAAGTCACGAAGCTTATGGGCGGAGTACAGGCGTTGATGTCACAGTATCAAGTATTAACTTCAGTTACACGACGCCATCCGATGCAGAAAAATATCAAATGTTTTCATCAAATTTTCCGATTCCAGGATTTGACCGCCCTAATATTCTCTATGTCATTGACGCTGTCGTTGATGTTCCAATTCAAGTCGATATCACCGTAGAAAATTTGGGTACTGCGCCATCAGGCAACATAGATATTCACATTCTCGTACTGCACAATGAATATTCGCAATTTGAGTTGGAGAATCGCAGCGTGATGTTGGGGTCACTTAACGGTGGTAATTCAAACACTATCGCTGATGTCTTTACCCCCACNTATTCTGGAAACCACACACTCATAATTTCTGCTACTCCAACTATCACCGATGACAATCCTCAAAATAATCAAGTCAATGGAGCTTTCACAGTAGCAAACTGGTATTTTAACTGCGANAATCTTGCTGGATGGACTNCCGGTGCGGAATGGGGTTTGAGCAGCGATACAGGGCTATCATTCGGCAGTTCATGCCATGTCGGCAACGGACAATTTTCGAGTTATTCTAACAACGCTGCAACGGGACTCATCACCCCNGTTATGGATATGTCTGATGCAGTGGAAAATCCCCTGAGAACCAACGGGTTAAGTTTCTTTTATACAGGCAGTACACAAAGTAACGACGTACTAAAAATTCAGGTGAAAACTGCTTTTGGAGGCTGGTATGATTTGCAAAGTATCAGTGGAACAATCGATGCCGATTTTGTTGATGGACAAAGCTATCAAACATTTACCGTTAACCATGCCGGAGCAATCTCACCACTCATTCCGGTACCNCAAGAACATTACCATGCACAAACTCAGTTCCGGTTCTTTTTTGAAAGCGATTCCTCAAATACCGACATTGGATTTTATCTTGATGAGATGGTTTTTGTTTACGACCAAAAAGTACGAGCAGAAGAATTCGCTTTGAGTGCAACTGGAATCTCAACTTCTGGTTCTGTTCCAGGGCAATGGGGAAATATTCGTGTGGAATTAACAAACGATGGCAATATTTCTGATTTCTTCATCCCGTCAGTAACAGGCCTACCATCGAACTGGAATGTCTATTACACAAATTTGAACGGAGTTTCTATACATCAAGACACCGGAATATTGTTGTCGCCAGGTCAAACGAAATCAATCGATATCAATATTCAGCCAGATGTGAATGCATCNGTAGGTTTCAAACAGATGACATTCACGGCAACATCCAGCCAGCATTCAACTNTGAACTCCTCACTTCCAATGCAGTTTCAAGTTGTTCCCGACAGAGTGCCTCTCGTCGTCAAACCCGAGTCGCCACCATCGTGCCCTCCAGGAAATTCCTGTCCGTTTACAGTTGAAGTACAGAACATTGGAAGTGCTACAGATGTGTTTGAACTCATGATTGATTCGTCTGCATTACCGAGTGGTTGGGATGTCAACTTTGCTTGGACACAGGAATCGAAAACTTTGGTTCGACCCGATACACCAGTATACATTGATTTCATGATGACTGTGCCACTGGATGCGCTTCCAGATTCAAAATATTCCTTTTCTTTATCTGCAAATTCAGAAAACATGAGTTCTCGGTCTCACACTCAAAACATTGACATCTCTGCATCGATGATAAGTGATGCTGCAGTGGACGTTCAGCCAGTGGAGAGAAACAAAAATTGGTTACTAGGTGCTGGCGAAACCGTTTCCGTTGAGTTCACAATTTGGAACAACGCGAGCCGGCAAGATATTTTTGCAATATCGCTTGATACGTCGGATATTGGCCAATGGATTGTCGATGGAGTGCCAGAAATTCATGCGGTTATTAACAGCCAATCTACGAGTACTTTCAAGATCGACGTGACCGCTCCTTCAAATGCCCAAGCAGGAGATAGAGGGCCGGATTTATCTCCTCAAATAACATCTATTCGCAGTGGAATGGNTTTCAATTCCAATGTATTTGATGAACTCGTTGTTGAAACAGTGAGNGACCTAGAACTTCGAGTTATNTCGAAACCATCTAAATTATTCCCGGGTGTTCCTTGTTTAGTAGAGCTTGAAATTGAAAACAACGGGAATGGCCCAGTATCAGCAGATGTGTCCAGTTCAACATTACCAGATTCATGGACTTGGTGGATATCAACAAATAATGTCAACACTACTGGGCCATTTTCGTTGTCTGCACCCTACGATGCCCAAGACATTGTTGATATCGATTTTTGGATTGTTTTGCCAAGTTCGGAAAGGTCTGGCGAGGTCCATTCTCTATCCTTTTCTGTATCGAACAGTGAGGGGTATGAAGATGTGAATCCTGTTGATAATCGAGTCGAATTCGATACTGTCACCGGTTCCGTCCGTATTCCTCAAATTCTTGCGNATATGAACGAAACCNCCGCTTCGGTTGGAGGTNCGAAATCNGTGAACGTCACGGTCAAGAACATCGGAAATGCTGCTGATGATTTATACAATGTNATGGCCTCNGTNTCANTCTCTCCTCCGAATGATGACTTTATTGCATTCATGAGTGTCGGAAACTCAGGNACTTCTATTGAACTTGGAGTCGACCATATTTTCAACATGGAAGCAGGACAAGAAATGCCCGTATTCGTCGATGTCCTTATTCCGGACTCGGTTCCAATTAACACTCGNATTGTTATCACATTCGAGGTTCGAGCAGGAGTCGATGAGGAACTGCGCCCGTACCAGTTGTCCCATGACATTTTGATCCTTGTCGATGAAAAACGAGCAATGGATGTTCAGTTTGAAGGAGGTGGAAATCAAACGTTTGTTACCGGAAATGCAGTTCCACTTTGGATCAATATGACAAGCACTTCAAGTGTATCAGAAACATTACTGCTGACTGTAGAAAAGCCCGAGGGATGGCAAACGGTGTGCCAAGGTATTCTCACGAATGCGACGGCACAAGAAATTCAATTCAGTGTTGGGCACATCACTGAACAAAACAGCGATGTATTCTGTGAGTTACACAGGCTGGGTGGGGATATATCAGGCACAGTGAATGTAAAAGTTGAATCCCTTGATGGAGAATTGGCTTGGTCCGAAAAACGAGATTTTTTCTTCACTCAATCGCCNACAGATGGATTTTCAATGAACATNGAACTNATTGCATCTTCTTTNGCATTGGTATTGTTTCTATCAATATTGCTCACTTTGCTTGTGATTAAACGTAAACGANGTACNNTAGATTACTCCGTTGAGGANAATACGCAAGATACAGTTNTTGNCCATCAAGAAACTGTTTCAGGACCACCAATATCTGCAACTCCAGTTCATAAATCCGAACCAGCGAGCAGCGATAATACACAAGAAATCTCATTTCAAAATCCTCCCCAATTGCCTGCTAGCGGACTCCCTCCTGGATGGACTATTGAACAATGGAACTATTACGGNCACCAATACCTTCAATCGAAAAAGTAACATCCTTATCACCACAGGGCTCGCTATGCAATCGCAATCCTATCCTGATGCATGGTACTTGCTGTGGATGGTTATCGCATTCTGTGGAGTTGCGACATGGTTCATGAGAAACTTTACCGAAAGAAGAGAAGCAACTCGGCTGATTGCATTCACTGGAGTTGCTGCAATGCTTGTAATGGTAATATGGACATTTTCTGAATTTTGAGGGTTATCGATGGACATTGTAAACACTGAAGAGCATAGATATGCAAACACATATCCATGCAGGTTACCGGTTTGGTGGGCGCGAATTGGAGAGCCTGGCCCCCACATTGATGAAGAGGGAATAACTGGAATGAAAATAGTATTACGAATTGAAAAAAGATTTACACGTTTCGAAAGAATATTAGCACGATTTTTGAGAGCTCCGAAAGAGATTCGAAGACCGTTAGATAATATGAACAGTATGTTATGGGAATTGTGTGATGGCAGTCGTGACTTTCAGGCAATTTGCATAGCGATGGATGCATGTTTTCATGAAGATATTGCACCTGTTGTTGACCGAACTGCAGCCGGAATTGATGCTCTAAAATCGAGAAATTTAATGTCCATTCTCTCTCAACCGTTTACGAAGAAATGGAACATTGGCCCTGGTCTTGCACCACAGCATCAACGATTGTCTGAACTCGACGAAGACAGTGATTATGATACTGAGCCTCGTTCGAAAAACGAACGGAGCGTCATAGATATCGAAGAAGGTTCTCAACAGGCCGACCAATAGCGGTAGCAGTGCCTACATCTAACCAAGGTCGCTCCATGAGGTGACCGTTTTTTGAGAGAAACAGTGCTATCGAAGAATTATCTTCAACATCAAGTTCCGATGAGTCTGCTAACTTGAACTTCTTATCTTTGAAGCGAATTGCCATTTTTGATTCACCATCGAGACGTTCGATCAGTGATAGCAAAGTCTCGTATGAGAGTGGTTCGTCTAAATAAAGGTGAATTTCTACATCCATTTTGGAATCTTGGCACATTGTCAGCGCTTGGCGTGATTTCGAGCATCGTGGGTTGTGGTACAGAACCGCCATAACGTGTTGATTGGAACGAATTTTAAAGTGGTTGCCAAACAAGCCTTAGACCTATTCCATCGCTTTTATTGTAATGATATGAAGAACCTCGAGCAGAACATCGAGTTGAATCAGATTCAGTAAACCATGAGCCTCCTCGATGGATACGTCGTTCCGAATCACTTGTATGGGCGGAAGATGACCGGTCATGTTTACTGTAATCCGATGAAAAACAATCCTGGCACCACTCCGAAACTTGACCATGAAGGTCAAGAAAACCCCATGGATTAGCCTTTTTCTGTCCAACCTCACGGGTAGATGCTCCAGAATTTCCAGCGTGCCAGCCATATTCATTGAGGTCTCCATCACGATCTCCAAAGGACCAGCGAGAGTTGGTGCCTGCACGAGCGACATACTCCCATTCAGCCTCTGTCGGTAGTCGCCATACACCACGGAAACCTAATCGTTCAGATTCATGATCGCTACTGTTTAAGCGGGAAATGAATTCAATAGAATCATCCCAAGAAACTTGTTCAACTGGTCGAAGACCGGCTGCCCAACCATCAGTAAAACGTGATGGATTATCATGCATAATTGCTTGCCAATGTGCTTGAGTCACGGGGCGTTCGCCATAGAAAAACGGTTCAACGATTTCCACAGTGTGAGGGGGTTGTTCAGAACGTGTGCCGTTAACATCACCCATAACGAAAGTACCCGGTTCGACCAAAATGTATCGGCCACCGTATTCATCATCAAAATATGGTCGAGATTCAGCCATACCATCACTCAGCAGGTGTACGAAGTAAATGGGCGGCCTTCAATACTGAATCAACAAGTCCATGAAGGCGCTCGATATTCTTCAAATCAACGAGATTGCCCTCATCATTAAACGCTTCTTTCACATGACCTATTGACATTTGTTCAGGAACTGGCCAGGCGTGTAACCAACGCAACATTATGCGCATGTGATTGAGAGTATTNGCGTTTTGAATNCCTCCTAATGTACTCATTAGTCCAAATGGTTTACCTCCGATGTGCTTATCATAAAGCCAATCGAATGTATTCTTCATTACTCCAGACATCGTGCCGTGATACTCTGGAGAACAGACGAGAAAGGCATCACATGATTTGGCNAATTCTTGAAAATCCTTGACGTTTTGGTTATCCCAGCATCCATCTTCTCCGACAAACGGCAAAGGCTTTTCATTACAATCCCAAAAGAATATTTCAGCACCTTTGGACTCGGAGTAATCGAGTGCCAGATTCACCAACATTCCACTTTTTGATGTCGGTCGATATTCTCCAGAAAGTCCAAGAACGCGCAATGGTGGCTGAGTCATAGACGAAACTCAGGTAGGCGGCTTTTGAATATACTGTTGGAAATTCAAGTACATGAAGAAGTAATGCTTATGCCGGTCGGTTGGCCGCTAGTGTTCGGTGACACCATGGAAGGCACAGGGGGAAAATCCACCAACTCAAATGCGGTCTCGAATGCTGTAGAAGAATCTATGGCCGCAGCACTCCGTTCTGCTGGCCTTGGTGATATGGTTGGTAATGTTGAAGTCAAACAAATGGGGTATTCAGAAAACGTTCTTGAACGCGTTATTTCAGAGCATGGAATTACAGATCGTGAAGGATTCCTAGCATTTGCCCACACAGCTGATGAAGACGGTAACAATTACTTGCGTGAGGATGAACTGCAAAATGCAGCACAAAAATGGAAACAACGCCCGAAGCAAAGTGTAAATTCTATGTCTGAAGATCAAGAATCAGTTGAATCTTTGTTGCAACTTGGTGAAGAATGTTCACGGAAAAACGATTCGAAGGGTGCGTTGAGTGCATTCAACAAGGCGATTGCTCTTGACCCTTCTTGCGATATGGCTTGGTTCAATCGCGGTGTTTTGCTGGAAGCCGAGCAAGATGCTCGTGGAGCTCGTCAAGCATTCCAAATTTGTCTTGACATCAATCCCAACAATGCCCCCGCTACTGCCAACATTGCTACACTCCTCGANCGAATAGGTGATGATGCTGCTGCATACGAAATGGCAGTTAAAGCTCTTGAATTCTTTCCTGGGCACCCAATGCTTATTGACGTAAAGAACAGATGTGCTGAAAGTGGAATCAAAATGCCAATGGAATCAATGCCTGTTCAGACACCGACTCAATCCTACGAGGATTCTGAAGTTCAAGAAGTTATGAAAGAGGTTGGAGTGGATGACAAAGAGGCGATTCTTGCAGAAGCAATTCATCATGATGAAGACTCAAACCAGCATCTTGAATACGAGGAGTTAAAATCCGCTGCAGAAATGGTTGCTGCAACCCAAGAGATTCAACAAGTTATCGAAAATTCAGAGTCGGTAGTTGCCAATGAACCAGCATTAGAAATTGCCGTTGCAACACCAACTCCGGTAGTTGAACAGCCGGTTGTAGAACTTCAGGAGAATCAAGTGATTGATATCGATGTTCTTGTTGAACAAGCTACATCGATGATTCGAAACGGCGAACCAAAGAGTGCCTTAGAACTGTTAAGCCCACACCTCAAAACAATTGCTGCTGAACATGCAGGCGCATGGAGAATAGCAGGAGGAGCCATGGCTCGACTTGAACTCGATTCCCATGCAATNTCNGCGCTTGAGCATGCTCAATCGATTGACCCCAACCAAGGCTCAGGTTGGTTCAATTTGGGTTCCATTCACCAACGTCAAGGAAATGATACCCAAGCAGTCGAATGTTACATGAAAGCAATGAATGTGCAGANTGATTATTTGAAGGCTGCACTAAAATGCAGTCAAATATGCTACAACAACGGAGATTTGGAGAACTACATAGAATCAACACGAACAGTTCTCCGTATCGAACCAAATAATGCTGCGAGGGATGAATACATCCGAATTCTCATTGAATTGGCNGAAGGTGAAGCAAATGTCCTTGATTCCGTNCAGGGTATACCNCNGACATTACCTGAAGGGCCGCATTTGGCCCAAGAGGCTCTTGACATGCTTGGTGAAGGTGAAACTGAATTCCATGCTCGTGCATACACTGCAGCAAAAAACGATGTTCAAGCAGTTACTGTTTGGAAGTCGATGATTAAGAAAGATGGGACAAATCCAAAAATATGGAGAGGACTTGCTCGTTCGTTGGAATCTGCTGGAGACCTAGCGACAGCAGAGAAATGCCACCGTAAGGCAGATTCATTGAGCGGCATCTCTACACCAGAAACTGCACAACAAGAAACGACTCCCCCTCAACCTGTAGAGCCACTTCCCGTGCTCCAACCNCAAATCCAAGAAAATGTACAGCCAACACAAGACCCTCAGGAAAAACAGGCTGATTACTACATGAATGCACTGGGACTNCAAAGTCAAGTCACTCAAGAAAGTATNACTGGTACTCCCGATGTAGCTAATTCTTCATCTCTGATGGAATCATCTGCTCTCTTGAATCAAGAACCTGTTTCAATTCAGCAATCCGAACCGACTCAACCTTCATTCGACTTGACCAAAGCTGCTGCTGATGCACAGCAATTGGTTGCAAATTCTGCGAACACGGAAGTTGAGTCGAGTTCAGTAGCAAACCAAGATATTGCNTGGTATAATCAAGGCGTTGGACTCATTGGAGATGGTAAGTTTAACGAAGCACTCTCATGCTTNGACCGTGCACTACCATCGTTCACCGGAGACGAAGAAATGTTGATTCGGATTTTGAACGGTCGTGGAAATGCATACTATTACCTNGAAGATTACCCNAAATGCGTTGAATCATACCATCAAGCAATGCTCATTCGCCCGGCTGAGGTTCAAGGAAAAACATTGTACAACATGGGTAGCGCATATGCTGAGATGGAACGCTATCCCGATGCGATCAAGTGCTTCGAACAGTCAATTCCTCGTGGACTAGGTGCTGAAGAAGTGAAAAGAGCAAAGGAGCAAATCCGTCGCTGTGGAATCCTTCAAAAAGAAACAAACCGAAAAAAGAAGCGAAGATAGTTGAATCTATGTGGCATTTGAGAAACAGGTTCATAGAGCAGTGATGTTTCGCTTTACCATGGACTGCGGTACTTGTGAGACAGCCGGACCTGTTCAAGTTATGACTCCCGAAGTGGTGAATGTTCAATTGACCATCTCAAATAAGGCTCAAGAAATGCTCTCTGATGCATTTGGTGATGATCGCTCTATGGCTCTACTCGTAGGTGTTCTATCTGGAGGTTGTTCTGGATACATGTACGATTTGCAAATAGTTGAAGAGACTGACCAAAGCTGTCAAGAAATTGAAGTCGAGGGTTTTCGAGTTCTCGTCCCAAATTCTTCAAGTCATCTTCTCGATGGAATTGAAATTGACTATGTGGACAGACTCATGGGTGGGGGATTCAAAATTAACAATCCCAACGCCGAATCATCGTGTGGCTGCGGCGAATCCTTCTCTTGAGGTTGTTGAATGCCGCGAGTGGCTTACAACGATGCCGCTCTTACAGTTTGGAGAGGTAAAGACTCTCTGAAATTTATTGACGGTCTTTCAACCAACAAGATGGTTGACCTAAAGAAGGGTGAAGTCCGTCAAACGGTTTTTACCACAACTTCAGCAAAAATCATTGATTTTGCTACGGTGTTTCATATGGGAGATTTTCTTGCGATTCAGAGCCATAAATCATGCTTGAAACACTTACTTGAACAAGTGCTACCGAAAATACTCAACCAAGATGTGAATATTCAAGATGTTACTGAACGAAATTCGTTCTGGATCGAATATCAGGAAAAGATTGGACAAATTGGTACATTTTCAGTTTCTGAAGGGTGTACTCGGGCGCATATTTCGGAGAACTTTTCGATTGCAGTATCGAGTCTTGATGTTAAACAGGATTTCGACGGGACACTCGATGAGTTCAACGAATGGAGAATTGAAAACCTCGTGCCCTGGGTTGGACATGAAATTACGTCGAAAAATCATCCGTTGGCGGCAGGATTAGCAGAATATGTGCACCCTGCGAAAGGATGCTATGTTGGACAAGAAATTCTAGCTCGGATGGTTTCGCGAAAACGCCAAGGGAAAATGCTCATACGAGTTGCAAACAACGATGTCGATGAGAAATTAATTACAACAAAAGGTGATTCGCACTCCTTAGCGATTGTTCGTGAAAATCAGTATCCGAGCAATTCCTTAAGTTGAGATTTGTAGAAATTACCGGAACCTTGCAGTGAGCTCAGTTCATCTTCAGTTAGTTCCAATTCGAGAATTCGCTCAATTCCGCCTGCGCCCAAAATAACGGGTACGCCGATGTATACGTCATCTAGGCCGTACTGTCCAGTGAGATGCGCTGATGCAGGAATCAGTCTTTTGCGATCGTTTAGAATTGCCTCAGCCATTATTGCTGCAGCAGAACCAGGAGCATAAAACGCTGAGCCCCTTTCAAGAAGTTTGACAATTTCACCTCCACCAGACGCAGTTCGCTTGCATATTGCGTCAATGGTTTCTTCGTCGAGAAGATGCGTTATTGAAATGCCACCTACGGTGGTGAATCGCGGTAATGGCACCATGGTATCACCATGACCGCCCAGAACCATTGCTTGGACATCTTCTTCTGAACATCCCACTGCCTGAGCAACAAAATGAGTCATGCGGGCACTGTCGAGAACACCGGCTTGGCCACAGACTCTGTTGGCTGGGAAGCCTGTCACCTTTTGCATATGATAGGTCATCAAATCCAGAGGATTCGTAACCATCACAATAGTTGAATCGGGAGCATGTTCACGAATTCCTTCACCAACTTGCTTTACAATTCCAGCATTTTTTGCAATGAGGTCTTCACGAGTCATGCCAGGCTGACGAGGAAAACCGGAGGTTACGACAACTACACTTGCACCGGCAATGTCGCTGTAGTTTGAGGTACCTGTAATCGAACCATCATAATTTAGGACTTGACCGTTTTGTGACATGTCGAGTGCCTTGCCCTTTGCAAATCCTTCATAGATATCCAGCATGACAATATCGGCTATTTTCATTTGTGCTAAAACGAATGCACATGTCGCACCAACATTTCCGGCTCCAATCACTGCTATTTTTCTTCGGTTGCTTGACATTGCATTCCCTCTAAACTCTTCCAAGACTCGACCATCAATAAGGAACATGGTGTCAAATCATGAAATTTCATCAAGTTCGAAAAAAGTTTTCCAGTAAAATGAAGCGTGTCATCTAAGAACCTCCTCTCTTTGGAACAAACATTACGTTCACAGAGGATGAGCGTTGAGAGGAATTGACATGAAGATTGGAGTCCCAAAAGAGCCCGAGGGTGAGAATCGTGTTGCGATTACCCCGTTGAGCATGAAAAAACTGCTTAAAGCAGGATTCGAAGTGATTGTTGAGAGTGGTGCAGGCATTGCTTCAAACTACCTCGACGCCGATTACGAACAAGCCGGTGCTACATTGGGTACCAGGGAACAGGCTATGGCTTGTGACACTATCATTTCAATACGTTTCCCCGGCCTTGAAGGGACCAGTAAAGGTTCCAAAATTGCATGTGTGGCAGACCCGTTCCGCCACCCTGAGCATGTCACTTCTTGCATTGAGAATGGAATAACCCTGCTTTCAATGGACATGATTCCTCGTCGACTTTCTCGAGCTCAATCCATGGATGTAAATTCAAGTCAAGATAATTTAGCCGGTTACAAAGCAGTGCTCCTCGGGGCTGCACATGTCCCTAAGGCAATACCAATGATGACCACATCTGCCGGTACCGTTCGGCCTGCTAAAGTTGTCATTATGGGCAGTGGAGTTGCTGGCTTACAAGCGATTGCAACCGCAAAAAGGCTTGGTGCTGTAGTGTATGCATCTGATGTACGCAAATCAGCAGCCGAACAAATCGAATCAGTTGGTGGACGATTTATTGAGGTCGACGGAATGGATGACTTTGAAGATGAGTCAGGATATGCGAAACCTCTCACTCCAGAATTTATTCAGAAAGTGAACGATACAGTATGCGGTGTTGCATCCGATGCAGACATTATCGTCACGACTGCTCGAATTTTTGGACGCCCTGCACCTATCACTGTTCCCTCGAGCGCTATTAAAAATTTCAAACCNGGTGCTGTCGTCGTCGACATGAATGCTGATGTTGGTGGGAATTGTGAAGATACTGTTCCAGGCGAAATTGTGACNTCNAAGAATGGAGTGATCATTGTCGGAACTTCAAATCTACCNGGAACCATTGCGACAACATCGAGTATGTTGTACTCAAATAATCTCACCACGTTCATCACTTCGCTTGTCAAAGATGGAGAAATTCAGATTAGCGATGATGATGATATTTTGGTTGGTGCTCCAGAAGGCTCGGATTTCTATGTCAATGGAATGGGTGGAGTTTTACTCTGCCACGATGGCGCATTACATCCAAAACAAACTCGACTTGGAGGTGTTCTTTGATGGAACCTGAATTTTTAATTGCTAATGTTACCTTGTTTATACTTGCTATTTTCCTTGGGTTTGAGTTGATAACCAAAGTACCTGCGACGCTCCACACACCTCTAATGAGTGGTGCAAACGCTATTTCTGGAATCAGTATTATCGGTGCACTCATAGGTGCAAATGTAGCCTATGAGGGTGGAAGCACCGCTGTTTCGGGTATTCTTGCATTCGTTGCGGTTGTCTTGGCAATGATCAACGTTGTAGGGGGATTTGCGGTCACGAATCGTATGCTCAACATGATTGCTGGAAAGAAACGCGGAGGTGCTTAAGATGGAAGATTGGGTTTCACTCGGATATCTTATTTCGGCAGCATTGTTCATTTTTGGCCTGAAAAAACTAGGCCATCCTCGTACCGCTCCATTTGGAAACCAACTTGGTGCTATGGGGATGCTTGTTGCAGTATTGACCACTGTCCTTAGCATGCATCTTGCTGGTGGAGCCCAATGGGTTCTCATCGGTGCTGGAATTGTNATCGGTTCACTCATTGGTTACTGGCTAGCTGTGCGCGTAGAAATGACTGGAATGCCTGAATTGGTCGCAATGTTCAATGGATTTGGTGGTGCAGCATCCGCACTTGTTGCACTTTCAGAGGTTTGGAAGTATCTCGAGGACTCGAATACAGTTCCAGATAATGAATTGAAACTCGTGGTAACGATGGTTGCTGCAGGACTCTCTGCGTTGGTAGGATGGATGACGCTCACCGGTTCAATATTGGCAATGTACAAACTGAAAGGTGGAGTGAGTATATTCGGAAAGTGGATTAAAACGCCTACGTGGGGGCCTAGTTGGCTCAACGGGGTGAAAATCATTCTTCTGCTCACTGTTGCTGGATTAATTTATCTAAGCATCGACAATCCAACAAACACAGATTACATGTGGGGTATNATAGGAATTTCCTGCGTACTTGGTATTATTTTGGTTCTCCCAATTGGTGGAGCAGATATGCCAGTAGTCGTATCACTCCTCAATTCACTCTCGGGAATTGCAGCCGCATTTACCGGTTTCATCATTGGAAACTCAGTACTCATAATTGCTGGTTCGCTGGTCGGTGCATCAGGCCTAATTCTCACATTCATAATGTGCAAAGCAATGAACAGAACTCTCATTGATGTATTGTTCAAATCATTTGGCGGCAGTGGGGAAAAAGAATCGCTTACCAGAACCAAAGTTGGCTCGGATGCTGATGAAGTTGCTATGATGGTGGATGGAGCCCAGAAAGTGATTATTGTACCAGGTTACGGAATGGCTGTATCGCAATGTCAGCATCAAGTCAAAGAATTTGCAGACCTCCTCGCTGAAAAGTTCGATACTGAAGTGAAATATGCGATTCACCCTGTCGCTGGAAGAATGCCTGGTCACATGAATGTTCTTCTTGCTGAAGCAAANGTCCCCTATGAGCAACTTATCGAAATGGACGAAATTAACAATGAATTCCCAGATTGCGATGTCGCGGTGATTATCGGAGCAAACGATACAACCAANCCNGCTGCCAGAAGTGGTGAAGGACCGCTCGCAGGAATGCCAATCATTGATGCGGATAAAGCTCGCACAGTTGTAATTATCAAGCGTTCCTTATCTGTAGGATATGCTGGTGTTGACAACGACTTATTCTACATGGACAAAACGATGATGTTGTTCGGAGATGGAAAGGCAATGATGGCTGATTTGAACACTGCTATTAAGGAGATTTGAGCAAAATCCTTGTTACCAAATTCCTCGATTCTAATGATACTGAAAAGGAACGTTCAAAGGTCACCGGCTAGTCGAATGAAACAGGTGGGGCAATGCTATCACGCAACTCTCGATTGGTAATCTTCGGATTGATGGCATTGCTACTGATTGCGCCGGCTCTTGCAATGCCGGGCGGACCTCCGTGGATGAACGGAGACAACTTGGTTGTAGAAAGCGGGTGCAGTTGCCATGGTGATGGTGCAGCCTCTACCGANGTTGTTGTATCCATATCCGGCGTACCCCGAGCATACACTCTCGATCAGACATACCAGTTCACAATTTCACTTCAACACGCATCAAATGATGGTGGAGGATTCATGATTTGGGATTATAATTTAGGGACATTAACACCCGGCGATGGCTCTCAATCTGTTTCCGATGAGCCTGGAGCAGTCTCGCAATCAGCAACGGGCAATGATTGGATTATTTCGTGGACAGCTCCGAGTTCAGATGTAGGAATTATTCCATTCCAACTTGTTGGAAATGCTGTTAATGGCAACGGTAATTTTGATGCTGGAGATACATGGAACATTGTTTCGTTTTCGATAAGCCCGCCTAATACCGCGACAAATGATGACGAAGCCAACCTTGCATTGAGAACGATTAGTGTTGGAGACTATGAGTCACTTTTCGTTGCAGTTGAAGACCCAGAAGCTATTGAGGCAGAGCGCCAATCAGAATTAGCAGAACTCTTCTTTGATGAAGGAAACATCTACTATTTCATGACCCTCTCTATCATCATCATCGCTGCAGTCATCCAAGGCGAGTTTTATGAACGCAAATTCGGCGGCGGGCCTGAACATTTAGACAAGAGTTTGGCCATACCTCAAGGTGTGCGTAGAGGGGCACTCACTGCACTTCTTCTCATCGGATTTGCCTGGACANTTGACAATGATTCTTCATGGCAACTGATNCTCGCTGTAGGGATGCTAACACTTTGGGCTTTCTTCGGAGTNTACCGTACAATTGTACAAGCACGTGCTCCAGCACAGTCCAAAGATTTGGTATGATGTAAAGTACCATGAGGACTGAGGAAAGCATATGACACTCAANCTTGAGCATGACCAGCAAAGTCACGTTCAAGAACATTTGAANGAACTCACTGCTCGTGTAACATTGGTAGTGTTTCTTTCNAGCNTTTTTACTGGGCTCTGGTTGACTCANATNGATTCNATATTGGATTTTGTNCTCCAATTTCTNAATCCATGCGTTGAAGGATGCNTAAATCTCTACGACCCTGCTCGATGGAGTGCTGTTCGATGGATGAGTTCAGCTCTTCTCGGCATGGGTACAGCGTTGCCTATTTTTCTTCAACAAGGATGGAAATTTATTCATCCTGGATTATTGCCAACTGAACGAAGGTGGGTGAAATCGTGGCTACTTGGCAGTAGTGTTACTCTAATATTGTCAGTTCTAGCAACGATTGTATTGTTTTTTCCTATTGCATTCGACATTGGTCACCAAACACACGTATCGGTGCAACTGGATGCGCGTTATGATGCGATACAAATGTTAACGCTCATCATTGCAGTTATTTGGACTGAAATCATTGTCGCTTGTGCACTGAGTGCGATGGTTCTTGGAGGAGTTGTTGGATTGCTGAATAAAGATACTGCAGATTGGTGGCGGATTCGTGTCTATGGACTGGTTGTATTGCTCTTGTTGGCCTCATTGCCAAATGAAGGTGGTTTGACAGTACTTCTAACAATACTGTCAATATTAATTATCGAAAGAGGTGCTCGAAAATGGATTCAAAGTGAGCCTCCTCTTTTCAAAGGGAAAAAGCCGCTGATGGACCATGAAGGAGGTATTCGTAAAATATTACTCATCAACCATTCGAGTGATGGAAAAAGTCGATTGTTTCATCCAGCAGTTGAATTACCCATTGCAAATACATTCACCAAAGCACTGGACATATCAACTTCAGAACAAGAGCAAATTCTAGAAATTGTTCTTCATAACAGATTAACAGACATATTCATCGATGGACTTCCCTTCAGTGCGCTGCCGAATACGTTCCGTGAAAATTGTCGCTCTCTCGGTTGTTCTATTTGGATAAATCAAAATTTAGAAGGTGAAACTCAAACGGCTATGTTTTCATTGAATGATGAATTAAGAGATTTCATTTCACTCAAAGTGAGTAAAGATGTTGCAAATATGGGAAATAAAAGAATGCAAATTGTATTTAATGCATGAATGTGTGTTGATTACATCATGTCAAGGTTGAGCTACTGTTTGTAAACTCTTGATGAGAATATTGCGTTTTAATAGATAAACTGAACAATCTTTAGAACGAACCAAAAGTCATAGGTCAACTCGGTTTCATGAAATCCAAGCATTCAAACACTTAACAGTGCTGCGAGGAGCATGAATACAAAGTTTGGCGTCCCGGTAATCGTCATTCTTTTGCTATTCAGTTCATGGTCATTCACAAATAACGAAACAATAGAACAATGGATTAGTGAAAATTCAATAACCGTTCAAAATGAAGATGTTGAACTCCTCCCGTTGCAAGAACAAGAGCGCTGGTTGGTACTTCTTACCGATTTCGAAAACCAACCGTCCNCTGATTCATGGGGTCCATCAACGGCTCAAACATTACTTGATGATGTGGCTCGGAACTATATCTACCAAATGTCCGGATATTCCACTGAAATTCAAATCGATGTCAACACGAGAGTCACTCGAGCGGAGAATCCTGTAGAATATTATGGCAAAGATACCAACGGTAACAGAGATATGGATGAAAAAGGAGACTTTCTTCCAGTAAATTTAGCAAAGGAAGTAGTTACAGACCATATTAATCATGCAGACTGGGATGAATACGACTTGAATGAAGACGGTTATGTCGACAGATTACTCATCCTTCATACCACGAAGGGACAAGAAGAGAACCCTGGGCAAACCAATGCTATTTGGAGTCATTTTACCACTTTTGATTCTCCAATCGATGTCGATGAAAACGTGAAAGTAGAACATTACACAATGGCAAGCATTCGAACAGGTTCGAGTGGCGTAGGGACCATTTTACATGAAATGATGCACCAAATGGGTGCTCTGGACCTTTACCCAGTTCACGACAGTAGTAACCAGAACGACTGGCAGGGAATCGGTGATTGGGATATCATGGCAAGTGGTAATTGGAATGGCGGAGGTGTTTGGCCAGCACTTCCAACATCTGCAACCTTGGAGATGTTGAAAGCGAACAGGTCCCAAACAATGGATTTGACATGGCCCGATAGTGCACAAAAACCATGCATAGGTCCTACTGTTCAGATGTTTGGCATGAGTGAGAACGGTACTTCTCTAAAAATTCCAATCAGTGATAGTGAAAATATCTGGATTGAATACCGTTCAAATCATGGATTTGATCAGCATCTTCCAGGTAGCGGTATTCTTGTAACTTATCAAGACAGAAGTGTTGGTGATGAGGAACAAAATGAGCTCAATCGAGATCAAAATCAGCCTTGGTTAACAGTTATCGAGGCCGATGGTCGTAAGGATATCCTCTATGGTTCGAATTCCGGAGAAGAATCTGACCTGTTCCAAAATGGAAGTTCATTTGGTGCTGAAGGTATCAAAATCTATACCCACGATGGATTCCTCGTTCCTTGGACTGCAACCGTGAACATCAGTTTGAGTGTACAAATCTCGTTTTCTGCACCGGAATGCACCAACCAATTGAGAATTGATGCTCCAGATTTTGGTGGTGTATATATTCCTGGTGATTCATTCCCAATTCAGGTTTCAGCGATCGAAATATGCAATTTGTCCCACAATCTAACAGTTTCTGATGGAAGAACATTCCTGCCACTCGTCAATACCTCCATTGGAAATCAAGAAACGCTCGTTGAACTTGAATTCACTGCAGAAAGTTCATCCAATTCCGAGGCAATTATCGAAGGATGGTTTTACTGTGGTGATGACTCACTCTACATCAAAACCAAAATACTGACACTGGGTAGAATTCCATTTGAAACAACCATTATTGGCACCCTTGATGCGAATGAAAACTCTGTGATAAATTTCAATGTTGATTCAATAGGGGAAAAGTCACAGACGTTTTCAGTCGATTTAGATGGACCTATGTCGAGAATTGCTACCCCTCCCTCACAAGTAACTCTCAACGGTGACGATGAAATCCCGATTGAAATTTCACCCAATGGCTTGTTACAAGACAGAATGTCAGTCAATGGGGAGTTCGTACTTCTTTCGCAAAGTGGCCACAGGTGGGTAATTCATCTCGAATTTACAGCAGTTGATAATGATAATTCGAATTTTGCCCAATGGCAGAAACCGGGTACATTACTTGGCCTAGCTGGGGTTTTTGCTGCACTTTGGGTATTTTTAGGCACATTTGAGAAGCGAAAGAAACCGCAAAGAGATACGGAAATTGATTCCTTGAACACACTGGCAACAATTGACACACACCAAGACCCATGGGGCAGAACTTTCGATGAGTGACTATGTACGACCAGGTAACCATCGCTGAACTTGGAGGTAAAACCATTTCTTGTTGTAAAACAGAGCACAAATCCATTGTTTGTTTACCCCCTCAGATAACCGTACAGCTAGACATGCCCCCTCCCAAGTCATTGGAGCCCGAATCGACGGTTGAACCAACCAGGGAGCGTGAGCGTCTCCCACAGATGTGTCGTAAACTCTCCAGACTGAACCGTACTTGAACCCGGGGCGTAAAACGACGCCACGCGCCATCAAGTCGCCATACAATTGGTGTTGGGGGTTGAGAGATGTGTCGGATAGTTTTGCGTCGAGAAAAAGGCCTTCTTCATGCCTTAAGTGGCGGCCTGATAAATGCTCTACACCCAGACTGTCCCACGGCCATTGGTTCGAATTCGGAATATACCATCCTTCACCACGCCGAATGCGTGAATCCCATAAATCTGAAATTTTCTTAACTTCAGCCTCTGCTAACGATTCCCAAGTTGGCTGATTCCCATTCGGATTTGACTCCGATAAAAGATACATCGTGACATCCAATTCTTCATCGATAACAAACAATTCAGCTTGCATCCCTAATGCGTGTACATCTGCAGTCCATTCAATTAATTTCATCCAATCAATATCATCGGTAGTCCATGCCCAACGAACATGAGCTACCGGTGCTTCCTTGGAGAAAATTTGTTCGCGGTTCCAACGAAGTGCCCANGTTGCTTCNTTGTACTTTAANNCCCATTTATCCGNAATATTCTCACAAGGAATCAGAAGTTCACCTCCACTACGTGCAGTATCAAAAATAATACTTCGAGCGATGACGTTCGGCTCATGACGAACTTCATTTTCAAACCAGTCTTTGCTGGGGAGGGGGACATGCCTGTGCCAATGGCAAAACAAAATCTCCTCATTGCATAAACGAATGCTGCCATCACTCTGCATCATCCCAATACCGCTTTTTTGATACAAACGTGATGAAAGTGGCGGTTCAATAATCCATTGTTGGTCGCGAAATATTGGGGGTGAGTGCGGTTGCATTGGTGGAGCATTCGTAGTCAGCGGAGCTCCAAGAGGGCGGGTAGTGCGCAGACGAGGGGTGAACTTTCGATTTTGCCTCGCCATGAATCGCCGTCATCATCACAACTTTTGAGTTTAGGGTTACCGATGTCCCTATGAGCCTGCACTTCTACGGCGTATTGGGGAGGAAAGTGGTTGACGGCTATCTCGGGTCATTGACGACCGAAGAACGGATGCTGTTGCATTTGTTTGACCACCCCTTGCCTGAAGGAGAATGGGAAGCACCAGCAACACTTACTCAAGCAGGTATATCTGCTGCAGTACATGTTCAACGAAAGCACGTACCACGTACTCTAAAGCGACTTGAAAAGCGCGGCGACTTGACGACATCCAAACGACATGTACCCGGTGCTAAACAACGTCGTCAAGTGTACGGATTAACTCCTAGTGGCTATAATTTGGCCAATGATATACGANAAAAAATNCTTGCCCAAAATGTTCAAGTTGANGGCAAGAAGAAATTACTTTCATCAATAAGGAAAGGTGGACAATCCACATTGGATTTGCTATCGTATATTGATGAAGCGATGAACTATCACTCGGAACCAGTCGTATCACCTGTTTCAAATCCAGAAGGNATTGCATCTCTCGATGCACAAGCAGGAGAGAATCTCATTCGACGATTATTTGCACGCGCTTGGGAAGACGGGAAAATTACGATAGATGAACAGTATTTACTTTCTGAAGTGGTGGATTTTTTAGGGATGCATCCGGAGCGAGTTCGTCGACTCTCTGATGAGGCAAGAAGGGAACAGAAAGCACCTCCTCCCGAAGAAATTTATCTTGATATGTTGCGACAGGCAATGGTTGATGGAGAACTTGTTGATGATGAAATTGCATTGCTTGAAACGGTGCGTATTGCATACGGTTTTGATAGACTTACCCACAACAAATTGCTCAACGAAGCAAAAAAATCACCCATTGTTTCAGAAAAATTTGTCACCTACAAATCTACTCTCATTACAGCGTTGAATGACGGAGTAATTACGAACGATGAAAATGCTATGTTGGATACACTGAGGCAAACTCTCGGGATAACGGAACTTCAGCATGCCAGCCTACTTGCAGAATTAAGAGACAAAATCAAATGAGAAACGAGGGATAAACATGGGTATGTCAGACGAAGAAGAAGCAGTTTACCANGATCTCAAAAAACTCAAGGATTCTTTGAAAGAGGGTGGAGAATCTAAAGTCGTTCTCATTGGCGACATCATGATGGATTGCTACATACATGGTTATGCGAATAACCTCAATTCACGAGCACCAGTTCCTGTGCTTCGCGAAACNATGCGTGAAGAGGATGTTGGAGCTGCAGCACACGTTGGAAGAGGGCTNAATTCAATGGGATTGCATAGTTTTCTGTTTGGTGTNGTTGGTGATGACAAAGCGGGCCTCAACATTCTTCAATCGCTTGATGATGAAGGTGTTGGNACAANCGGAATTTCAATTATTGACGGTCGCACAACGACTGTNAAAACGAGAATGTTAGCAACNCGTGANAGTCTTGTAAGTGAGGAGCAGTTGCTTCTAAGATGGGATGTTGAAGACGATGATCCTGTCCCTATTGATGCATCACAATCGCTGTATGACCATGCTATTGAGGAAATTACTGATGCAGATGTTTTGATACTTTCCGATTATGGGCAAGGCGTCGTTAACGATGCAGGAGCTGAAAGAATAATTGCCAAGGCAAGAGAAATGAATGTACCCATAATTGCTGATCCTAAACTTACAGGCCTCCATCGAACGCATGGAGTGAATTGGATTTTGTTCCAATCACAAGGACTTGAATTGATGCGAAGACGGTTAGGAGTTTCTACCGGAAGTGATGCGGCAATGCAATTGATTGAAACACACAATTGGAACCACTTGGTGGTACTTTCTGGGGAAGCCGGCGTAACCATCTATTCGCGTGATGAAGAGGTGGTACACGCACCGTGTACTTTGGATGACTTGAGACAAATGATCGGACTTATTGATGCTGCTGCAGTAGCGATTGCCGTTGCTATTTCAAAGAAGATGTCCGTGCACAATACCGCATTACTTGCCAATGCTGCGTGTGAGTGTATACTTGGAGCAGACAAAACTGAATCTTTCGTGCTGAGTCGAGAAGACCTTATCGATCGAATTGGGGAAATGTCTTGGAATTTACAGGTTTCAAAGCGCTGAGGTGTTGGATTTGAGTGCGTGGCCAAGGCCGACGACAGCGGATATTGCTCTACGTTCATTTGCATCTTCTCCCTCGAGACTTTTCACGGAAGCAACATTAGGAATGCAGAATATACTCTTATCTGAGAATGCACAAAA
>NYZH01000027.1 GCA_002687075.1 Methanobacteriota archaeon | reverse complement strand
GTTCCCAAGAACTGCTTGAAATATTCCATTGTGCGATGCCTCCGGAGCCATCAGTGTTCCACCATTGTCCAGATGAAACGCTTACCATGAGTTTGCCATCAACGATGTTCATTCCGTTCACATCGCCGCCGTTTTCATTCAATTCAGCTCCAGCATCCAAGGAACTCAAACTCGTAAAGTTGGCAATATCGATGCGGAATACATTGTCGCTACTTGTGCGGTCGTTGTAATACATGACGTTCCCATCGACAATCATATCGTAAGGATTACCGTTGCCAGCGAACAAATTACTGGACTTTTCTATATCGTATATTTCAACTCCGTTTACTACATCAATTAATTGGAAACCATCCTCTCCGCCAATCCATAATTGTTCTGGATTTGCGGGACCAAGTCCACTACCAGCAAGTCGCCCATAGTCAGCAACCAGTCCAGTGACAAACTGATTTCCGTTATCTAGGACATTATCCTCAGTCCATGTAGTCAACCATGAATTTGTTGAGATTTCATATCTCGCCACGCCGATACCGTTTAGGCCAATGTAAGCGATGTCATCAATGACTTCTACCGGTGCATTTTGGGTTTGTTCACCAGCTTCCCATTCTCCAATAACTTCGTAAGGAGATGCAGTGATAATTCCAACTCCAGAATTCGTTCCTCCGAAAATGTATC
This sequence comes from Methanobacteriota archaeon, assembly GCA_002687075.1. Classification (GTDB taxonomy): domain Archaea; phylum Thermoplasmatota; class Poseidoniia; order Poseidoniales; family Poseidoniaceae; genus MGIIa-L1. The sequence continues at coordinate 57,779 of NYZH01000027.1, read as the reverse complement.
CGTAACCATCAGCTTCGACTGAGTATGTAGCCCAGTTCGGCATACCGTCATACACATTCAAGCAATCAGGATTTGATGAAGAGACTTGATTGCTTGCCCATGCGCACACGCCGATGTTTGTTGCAACATAGACTGTCCCCCCTGAAACGGCGAAATCAAAATACTGTTGAGGCCGGGTATTCCAGTTGCCTCCAGTCTGGAATGAAGATGAACTTGAACCATCCCATTTGACTGCGCCATTACTGGTTCCGATGTAGAGGTCGCTTCCATCGGCTTCGAGCGCATAGATGTTGCTGCTAGGAAGTATACTTGTGGAGGAGCCTTGTCCAGGATTGTTTCCAGAGGTTGTTAGAGGCGTCATCAATTCGCCAGTAGCAAGGTCTTTTCGAGCAACTCCATATCCCGGGATTCCAAAGTAAAGTATGTCTCCCGTAACTGCAACTGGAACATTATCTGCGTTGTTGACTCCGGTCGAAATCCAAGGAGTGAGCCAAGAATCGTTGGAGAGATCATACCGCAACACACCGTCGTTGTTGGTTGCAAGATACACTGTGTTACCGAACAACGCCAAGTCGACTGCTGCCGAATCATATTGTGGGGCTTCAACTGGGTTGACGCCGGTCAAATCGACACGAACCATCTGCCCTTGGCCTGTTATTCCAATTGCAGTATTTCCGTCGGAGGCGGCTCGGATGATGTTGTTTTGTTCCAAGTCAGTGTTCGAAGAATCCCATGTTTGCAGTAATGTGCCGTTGTTGTGCATTTGGTGAAGGCCACTTTCTGAAGCGATGAAAACATGCGAACCATCGTTCATCAATTGATTTACAGTGGTTCCGAGGAAAATAGGCTGTAGCCAGCGAGAGGCCTGAGTATCGAATCGATTCATGTAATCGTCAGCAGCAACAAACACTACACCGTTGAGTTCAGTAGCATCTTGCATTCCCGAGGAGGTCGGGCCACTACCAATGAGTAACGTTCCGGTTTGAAGGGGCGTGTTGCCAGGAGTAAGTTCTGCAAACGAGCCGAAGCCATTGCCAAGAAGTAGCATTTCATTTGTAGGAGAACGTGCACCCAGTGCAGGCCAAACAATCAAGTCTTCACCCTCTCCACTTAGTCCTAAACTTGAGATGGGTATTGAGCCGGTAAATACGCCGATAGACGCATCATAAACCCGAAGTTCATTTCCGTTGAGTATAAACAAATCTGAACCAGAGCGAGCCATTCCAGATATTGAATTGCTAGAGAGCCAGTTTCCGTCATTCCAAGTCGATAACCAGAAACCAGAACTCCAGTCATATCTCGCCAAACCGTTTGACGGAGATGCAAACAACAACTGATTTCCAGACATCATCATCTCGGTAATTTCATCGGAGTGAAGGCTGTTTGCAGTCGACCAACTCGAGAGAGCACTTGCAGAATTAAGGTCCCATCGGACCACACCTTCATCATCAAACGAGACATAGAGCACACCGTTTACTTCGAGCATGTCAAGGGGTTCACCATCGGTTGTTTTTGACATTGGGAATGTCCAAGAAGTACCGTCCCATTGCGCAATGCCACCATCATGTGCAGCATACACGAAGCCGTTGGTAGCGAGCATGAATTGTTTGAAATTCCAATCGTTTCCAGTGGGGGAAGCAGAGGTTGGAAGTGGCAAGCCGTTTTGTTCGCTCGTGTCAGTTAGAGAATATGCAAAGAAACCGTCATCTTCAGTCAAGACATGAAGCAGGTTGTTTGTTGTGTCAATAACAAGTTCGTGAACGGCTGAATTCATTTCAAGAACATCAATAATGATTGGGTCATTTGAATAGTCCAAAGTGTAGATAGTGTCCTCTATTGCAAGATACATTCTCCCGTCAAGAGGATGAGATACTGCGGACGTAATGTCCAATTCCAAGGGTTCGAGAGCGACGACTGGGTCCACAGGAGCTAACGCTTGTATAATCAATTCCGTAATTACAGCATCAGAGGGTAGAGTCCAGGTTGCGCCAGAGTCGCTGTTTGGACTCATTCGACCGGAATATGGATTTGCACCAGCAAAACTGTCTTGAGAACCCAGCATACCAAGCCCACGCCAATCGAGAAGATTCAATCCGACATCGCTTGCGACCATCATCGGTTCTTCAATCATCAACCCATCGCTTCCGTTGACTCGAATTTGAAACGAAACATTCGACAATTCTGCACCGGGGGCGAATTCTAGTGTCCAAGAAGTCGTTGCTTGGGCACCAGTGTTTGGGTCTGCTCCAGTCGCATCAAGTTGAACCCAACCTGTATCGTTGCTCCCCTCTGGCGACCAGACGATTTCCCCAGCAGATTCGTGGGCAGATGCGACCGGTGTAGCAAGAAGTGGAGCGGCAGATGAGAGCACCATCAAAACGACCAACAGGAACGCTCTGTGAACATCGCGCAGGGGGGTATTGTTCGACTTGGGCTCGCTCATGGTAATACTTCGATATTTTAGGGTATTTGAACGCGCCCCTCAGTCGTGTGGAATCATATCATGAAATCGACTAATTTCGTGCAATTTTCGCACATTTAGTGTTGTTTAGTGAAAAGTACAAAAATTGCTCGGAGCATATCCTCCTACTTGGTGAACGACGCATTCGGATGCTCATTACACGCAACACTCAAACCTAGAACCTTCTTCGTTGTGTAAGGACTTACTATGAATCGCGATAAAAAGGAGCGTTTACTGAAAAAGGAGGCGCTTGAATACCACGAGTTGGAACCTCGCGGTAAAATCAAGGTTGTACCCACTAAACCTCATTCTACTGCACATGAGTTGAGCCTTGCCTACTCTCCAGGAGTTGCTTATCCCTGTTTGGACATTGCAGAACGTCCAGAGGATGCTTATCGTTACACATCCAAAGGGAATCTTGTTGCTGTCATTTCAAACGGTACCGCAGTTCTTGGTTTAGGAAACATTGGAGCCCTTGCAAGTAAGCCTGTTATGGAGGGAAAGGGCCTTCTTCTCAAGACGTTTGCTGACATTGATGTTTTTGACATAGAGGTCGACACTGAAGATCCGGAATCCTTTATTGAGACCGTAGTGAATATTTCCAAAACCTTTGGAGGNATTAATCTTGAAGATATCAAAGCACCAGAGTGCTTTGAAATCGAACGCAGAATTGCGGAATCAACCGATATTCCTGTTATGCATGACGACCAACACGGCACTGCCATTATTTCTGCAGCAGCACTTTTGAACGCCGTTGAGTTGCAAGAAAAGAAACTTGCAGAAATCAATGTCGTCGTGATTGGTGCTGGTGCAAGTGCTATTGCATGTGCTAACCACTATGTTTCCATCGGCGTAACTCGAGAGAGAATTTTGATGGTTGACAGTAAAGGAATCGTAACGAAGGCCCGTCTTGAGGCAGGAGAGTTAAACGAATACAAAGCACCNTTTGCACACGATCGAGAACCCGGTGATTTAGCAGCCGCTCTTTCTGGTGCAGANGTCATGCTNGGCCTCTCTCGAGGAGGTCTTGTGAGCAAGGAAATGATTGGTTCTATGGCCAGTAAACCAATAATATTCGCACTTGCAAACCCGACTCCTGAAATCACTCCNGAGGAGATTCTTGAGGTNCGCAGTGANGCTATTATCGCAACAGGCCGTTCGGATTATTCAAATCAGGTGAACAATGTTCTCGGNTTCCCATACATTTTCCGAGGGGCGTTGGATGTNCGAGCNAGAGATATTACTCAAGGAATGAAAATGGCAGCAACTCGCTCATTAGCGGCTTTGGCAAAAGAACCCGTTCCNGACTACATCTCNGCTGCTTATGACGGAGCAGTAATGCAATATGGTCCCGATTATATCATTCCGAAACCTTTCGATCGTCGCGTTTTGATTTGGGAAGCATCCGCAGTTGCGCATGCAGCAGTTGAGGAGGGCGTTGCTGCGATTCGCCCTGAAGATTTCTCGATAGAATCTTATCGAGAGCAACTTGAAGCAAGGCTAGGACTGTCCTATTCCATCATGCGCCACATGATTAATCAAGTTCGTAACAAAGGAAAACGTATTGTATTTCCAGAGGGCGATAATGAGAAAGTTCTGCGTGCAGCAGCGCAATTGTTTGAGCAAAAAATATGTCATCCAATACTCCTTGGCCCCGAAGACCGAATTCATCGAATGGTTGACGAGCTTGGTTTNCATTTCGAATACCAGGTTTTTGATCCACGTAAAGATCCACGAAGGAAGGGCATTTATGCTGAAGCAATGATGGAAAAGCGGAGTCGTAAAGGAATGACCAATGTTGATGCGCACCGACTCTTGAAATCTCGACCTTACTTTGCTAGTCAAATGGTGATTAATGGAGACGCTGATGGNTTTGTGGGTGGCGTGAGCAGAAATTACGGCGATGTACTGCGTCCAACTCTCGAGCTTATCGGCCCTGACCATAACGCTCACTGCGTGGTTGGATGTTACATGGTGAACGTCAAAGGGAGAACAATTTTCCTCGCTGATGCAACTGTAAACGTCTATCCAGACAGCAGAACCCTTGCNGAAATCGCAGTACAGACTGCAAAAGTTGCTCGTCGATTTGGAGTTGCACCGAAAGTAGCAATGTTGTCTTTTTCGAATTTCGGCTCAAGCAGAGCTCAGCGTTCTGAGAGAATCGAAGAAGCGATTGAATACGCTCGTGAATTGGACCCATCTTTAATCATTGATGGGCCGATGCAGGCTGATACTGCACTCAANGCCGAGGTTCAAGAAGAGTATCCTTTCATGGAATTCAATGGCCCAGCCAATGTCCTTGTACTTCCAAATCTAGCATCCGCCAACATCGCCTACAAACTGTTGGAAGAACTCGGGGATGCTGAAATGACTGGNCCGATACTTGAAGGNATGGACAAACCGGTTCAGCTCGTCGCTCGCAGGGACGGAGTACGACATATTGTGAATATGGCAGCAATTTGTGCAGCAGATTCAATTCGTCAAGATTCGTATTGGGAATCGCTTGTATCACCCGTCAGTGATGAGTGAATCTTCCCCGTCTTCGTATGAAAATGTGGGCCGACGAGGCCTCCATATGGCCCCAGTTACAAATCCAGCACATAATCCACCAAACAAGAGATTTGCCCATCCCTCGACAGCATAACTACCCATTCCTCTTGCTATGGGTATAACGAACGAAGGGATTACTCCCAACAAAAATGTCCAGAAAAGTTCGCCCCGAATGTTGGCTGCAAGGTCAGCATTGTCGGGAACAATCTTTGCTTCTGGTGAACGAATCGGGGTTATGACCANTCGGGCGACGAGCCCCTCCACATATCGGTCCATTGGAGCGCTGGAGAGCGCAGTTACGCCGTCTTGTGTTGGATGGGTTTCGATTGCTGCACGATGTTTCGCCATCGGCCCNAGNCCACGAAAAACTCGAGGCCTGCCATCCATCATNGCGCCACGATAATTGTTTGAAACGCCATCGGCCAAAANTTCAATTTTTCTCGGATTGAGATTTAATTCAATTTCTTCATGTGCACATTTCCATTCAGCTTCACTCGGACATCGGATATGCCAACTAGAGTCCTTTGGAAGTTCAAAGTCATCCGGATCAAAGTTTTGGTTCATTACACTACATATTTTTTCGAGAAGATCGCCATCAAGCCCGTGTTTATCGGATTTAATCTGTGAAATTTCAACAATTTCCTTCTCCGTAAGCACGGATTTCATGACATAAAATTCGGGACATCTTACTTCGTGACGAGGACGTTGCCCAGAGTATATCCACCCACCTTTATCTGTGCCCAAAAAAATGCTTTGAGCATTTACCTTGTAAAACTCAATACCTTGATATTGAATTTGCACCGTTGTTTCACCTACTGAATNCTCGCTTCCATGCGGTTGTACCACGCCATACCGGATTCATGGTCNGTAAGAAGGCTGAATTGTGGGAACGGCGAAATTGAGCGCATGTATCCATATGCAGCGAAGTCTACGAGGTCTGGAGTTTCGCCACCAAAGAAAGGTTTGGACTCGTGAGCAGCGGTGAATTCGGTTAACAAATCGTGCCAAAGTTTCTTTGGAGTTCGCCCGTCTTTTTTGACACGCTTTCGAGCTATTATTCCCCACATCACAGGAAAACCGGCCCACGCATAGAGACGCTTTGAAAAAAATCCAAATTTCTCTAACTTCGAGATACGTGTAGTTGTTTTTAATGCCGAACCGATGGTCCCGTAGAGAATTGGAACCGTTGCTTTTGACATCTTTGTATCGGCCCAATTAAGCCATTTTTCTTGCCGTTCGTTATCTCCTTGATTGGCCATAGCACCGTTGTTGTATGATTGGTCAATATGCTTTAACAGCGGNGTAGAGTCAACGTGGTGGGTGCCGTTCTCATCGGTGAAAACAGGAACTTTGCCCCAGTCGCCTGCGAACTTCACTTCTTTTTTGATTTTCATTCCGTTAACGCCNACAAGATTCACNTCAAGCTTGAGGTACTCGATGAGTCCTCGTACTTTCCAACAAAATGGACAAGAATACAACAAGTGAAGGGTTGGCACCTGACCCATGATGAGCGCTGTAGCACATCCTTATTCAATCCTCGTCAGTGACCTCTGGCTTCCAACCTGGCTTCCAAAAGTCAAGATTATCCANCCATTCCAACCATTCTTTGTCGTTGCANGTGAGTAGCCTGAACGCTCGAGCTTCGAGTCCACCTCTGTTGATGTCGCTTAGGAGGCCGTTTTGCGAAGCATCGTTCCATTCGACCTGCATTCTNCGAATTTGTCGCCGAGCCTCTTCAGGATTGTCAAAGTTCATCTCACAGGCGTCCCGTAGTTCTGAAATCATTGTTCGATTGTCTTTGAGTAGCGGGTCACTCACAGGGGCGCGAGAAGATTTCTTCTTCTTTCCAAAAGGCCACCAACTCATAATGACCTGTAAATGCCTATGTTCTTAACGCCATCTGTTGATTTCACCCTCATTTACTGGAAAGAAAAGAGAATATTTCTTTGGATTTCACTTTTGGAAATTTTCTTGTAGACGAAGTTCATCAACCGCATCCACTCATTCATGCACATGGGCAGAGTCATAGTTCATTTTCATGGAGAACCGAAAGAGCGGGCTATGAACGATTTGATTGACATGTATTCGCGACGTTTGAGTAAAAGAGGCATGAGGATAGAGTTCCATTCGGATAAATTATCCTTGGAGGAGTATCTCTCACGTATTGCAAAGAAAAGTGGCTCGAAGGTTTTTCTCGATGAAAGCGGTGATTTGATTGATTCGATAGGATTTTCTCAGTGCGTAAAAGAATGGACAGTTGCCGTTCAAGACACTCATCTTGTCGTTGGTCCTGCCGAAGGTTGGCAGCAAAAACACGTCANGCTTTCGGTACAAAACCTCTCATTGTCCAAACTGACCTTGCCTCATGAATTGGCAGGAGTAGTTTTGGTTGAACAATTGTATAGGGCAACTGAAATTTTGCGAGGAAGCGGCTATCACAAGGCTTGAGCAAAGGGTCAAAAAGTGCTCATTTATCGCATGGTCAGGGGAGTCTCATGTTGACGTTTGAATCGGAAACACTCCAGTGGCTTTTCATTTTCTTTGAAGCAATTGTTGGTTGCTTGCTTGTACTCGGTTCAAAAAGCCAGCCATTCCCTCAACCTTCACGACGTTTTGGATTTTTGATTCTTGGTTTTACCGCAACAATAGCACTCGGGCAGTTNGCNCCTCAGCCNGTGACTGTNATGGGGCACTTGTTCTTCTTGACAGGTATGGGGACATTTGGATTGCTTGCAGGCATACANCATCTTGTCCGTACACGAAGGGAGGTGCTGATTGCTCCTTTTTCAGGATTCTTTTTCTGTGTTGGTGTAGGCGGACTTATGGTCGAAACATGGGATTCNCTCAATCAATTTGAGCAGTGGGCAGGGTTTTTTTCATTGGTCGTTCTTGCCTCTGGACAAACATGGCTCGTTTTCCGAGGCTTGCTCATAGGACGCTTGCCGCTTGCTTGGAGCCAAGCTGGCATGGTTGCTTTGCAAAGAGGTAATATTACTGGCCAATCAGGTGCAATCGCATGCTTTGAGAAAGGATGGGATGCTGAAGAAGAACACCTGAATCCCATGGCCTATCTCGCTTTACATCGCCTTCATTTGTTTCTTGGAGACCAAAAATCTGCAAGCGAATGGTACGATGCGCTAATGGATGTTGGCGGAGAAAAAGCGGTCGCAGTAGAATGGATTGAAGCAATTCATGATTCCTTAATGAAAATTGACCCAGTTGCAGGGGAAAATCTCCCGAAAAAAGATTTTTCTGAGCAAGAATAAGACGAATAACGGAAATTAAAGACGGNCTTATTGCTAATTTACGATAATTTGAACGTAAAATTAAGCAGNGATACAAAGAATTTAAGTGTTTGAAAATCGATATTCAATTATGGAAAGACTCTTTGCACGTCAAGATGATTGGGAATTGGGTACAATCTTCTGGTATGCAGTTGTGGTTTGGTTCTCTTCGAGTCTCTTATCACAAGCTGTTTACTTGGCATTTTACGGGGTGCCTTATGATGCGGTTGACCTTCTCAAGCAGTTTGGGCCGGTATACTATCTCGTGTTTGCCGTTGAACTGTTTATATGGATTGGAATAGGTACTGCTGTTGTTTTCCGCGTTGTAAAGAAATTGAGCAACAGCCCACTTCAAGCCGCATCTCACGCTTGAGTAGAGGTTGCCGTTTTTTTTGGAACCCCCCAAAATCGGCTAAAATCATGGTTGCTGGCCGATGACTTGAAGTCCCGCCAAGTTAAGGAACGCATGTGAAAGAAAATTCGGATGTACCATTCTTTTCTGGACGACCTATGGATGTGTGTTCCTTGGTCGATGAAGAGAATGCATTGCGAACATTACCCGAAGGGGCCCGAATTGTTTCCATAGAAGAAGCCCGAGAAAATCTACCTAAAGTTACGCGCTGGTTGGCAGAATTGCAAGCGATGAGTGATGAGGCTCATGACCTTACAGAAGAACTTGAAGTCTTGCTTGAAACACTTGAACCTGAAAGCGAGCATGTCGTTGAAGTAGCCGATCAATTAGCTCAACTCGTTACTTATTGGCAATCGATAACTGCCAAAGTTGAGGCTACCGGTACAAGAATTGCCTGTTTGGAGCCTGGAAGACTGGAGTGGTACGGCGTTGTCGATCAACATTTAGCCCTCTACTCTTGGCGATTTGGAGAGGAAGATATCGAATGGTACCACCCNATCGATACCAGTTTTCTCGCCCGAAAACCACTCATAGAGGCATAGTTAGCGCAGGTTGAGGCGGTACAATGGTTCGCATAACACGAGTTTACACAGGCACAGGAGATGAAGGAACGACTTCACTGGTTGACGGTTCACGTCGTTCGAAGGCAGACCTGAGGCTTGAAGCAGTAGGGACATGCGATGAATTGAACGCTTTATTCGGTCTATGCTTAATGGAAGTTCAGCGCCTACCAGGACATGAAGACGGTGGAAGCCGCTCAACGGTTTCTCGTGTTCAAAACATAGTAACACAAGTTCTTCCGCGCATTCAAAATGAACTGTTTGATTTGGGTGCAGAATTGGCTTGTATACCTTCTCAATTGCCTGAAGGAATGGCAGTGCTTAGTGAAAATCAAGCTGATGTATTGGTTGATGAAATGGATGCTTGGCTTGAACAACTTGAACCACTTACAAGTTTTATTCTACCATCTGGTAACGGCCCGGAAGCAGCAGTTCATGTTGCGCGAACGGTCACTCGCCGTCTCGAGCGAGCAGTTCTAAGGTTGCTCGAATCGGAGGGAGAAGGTTCAGTTCGCCCGCTTGTGCTGATTTATCTCAATCGCCTTTCCGATTGGTTGTTCGTTCTCGGCCGGTGGATTTGCTTAGGTTTGGGGAATGAAGAATCTCTTTGGTTGCCTTTAGGCAAGCGAGGTTCGGAAAAAGGAGTTGCTGATCAGATACGTAAATTGTCACAAAGCGACGCTGATTTTGCAAATTTATGACTACTCTTTCCCGATAGCCACCATATGCTGGTGGGCTAGAGAAAGGATATTTTTTGTTTCTTTGTGCGATAATTGTTCCGCAGCTTGAGCCCAATCTAACCACATATGGCCTCGATGTTCATGGGAGAGGGTGACTGTAATTCTCTCCGTTTCTGCGAGGTACCAATAAACTTGTTTTGTACGTTTTTTGCCTTTATGGCGATACGAATACTGACTTCTTTCTGAAAATCCATGTACGAAAGAAATCTCATCAATACCGGTCTCCTCCTTGAGTTCCCTTTTGGCTGTCGAATGATGGTCCTCATCAGAATCTTCGACATGACCTTTGGGAAAGTCCCAATGTCCCTGAGGATATTGTAGCAGTAAAACGGTCCCGTAGTTGACCAAAATCACTCCACAAGATGTCTCCATGTGTATGTCACGCAGAAGGCATGTCTTTTCTATTGCGGCGAATTGGTCACCAACAACCTTCTTGAGCGACTCCAACCCGCACATCGTTATGACAGGCAGTGACCCACCCTTTCTCGCTGCTGGAATTCCTGAATTCAATCGAATAATTGCAGACTCAGATCTAGATGGGTTGTGTGCTGCTGCAGTTCTTAAAGCAGCNAATCCAAACGCTGAAGTTCACTTTGCACATGCTGCATTGGTTCGTTCTGGTGCTTTGGATGAACTCATCGACCGTTCTACTGCAATGGTTGACTTACCTTTTCATTCTCAATGTGGGTGGTATCTGGACCACCACCAAACCAATAGGCCAAATGAACAAGAAGAAAAACAATTCATTGCTGATGGAGGAACATGCCATTGGGAATCGACGCCGTCAGCGGCACGTTTAGCATACGACGTACTCCGCCCTTTCATCGATTTATCTCATTTAGAAGAAATCATGCCGGTTGTTGATGCTCTGGATTCTGGACAGATTTCTCGAGAACAATTCATAGAGGACGGGCCAATTTTACAACTCGCTCGTTCACTCTCGCTTCGAGAGCCAGCACATATGCACAATGTTCTCGAATTGTTTTCAACCGGGTATAGTCTTCATCAAGTACTCTCAAATCCTTCAATTCAACCACATATCGAGCGTGCAAGGGTCGAGCGTAAGGCGGCCCAGAAGGTTGTCGAAGAACATACGCACATCGTCGATCGACTTGCAGTTTGTCGGATGGATGAAAAGGGCGTGAGGTCGAACGGCTACCTTGTAACTGCTTGGGCTGGGAAAAATGCCGATGCATGTTGTATTATTCATGGCTATGCNGATGGCTCAATCGATACTCCAGAGCGGCCAGCATTGTCCGCTAGCTTTTACGCGAATTCTTTTTTAAAAAATGGACAAAATAGGTACGACCTCTCCCGTTTAGCAACGGCTTTTGATGAAACTGGGGGCGGTCACGCAAACGCCTGCGGCTGTCGAATACAACCGCCTGGGGTTGAAGCAAATCTGGAAAAATGGATTCAAATGTGGAAGAATCGGGATATTGAATTAGCAATCGAGGCTACAAGATAGCAAAGATGTACAAGAAACCCAAGAAAGCATGAATGAAGACGAGGACGACTATCAGGTCTGCGGCCCTTCCATGTTTGGTAGCGATATGACGGAATTGACGCCCATCAAGNCGAGCCTCTCTTGCCTTTCGGCCCATTCGAGCTAAGATATACAGAAGGGCGAATCCCACTGGCCCCATATATCCGTGAAGACTTCCCGGAACCAGCGAGGAAAGCAAATGTTCGTCATCTCGAACAGCCACAATTGCGCGACTTGCAAAAGCGATAAGGATGACACCTGCTGATGCCCAAATCAATCGGTCACCGTTTTTTTCATGTTTTGAAAGAGCCATTGCTCGTTCATCTCCTTTGAGCTCAAAACTTTGTTTTCGCCAAGAATATTGTCGCCAAATCCAAATCAGCAGTGCAGTTGCTAGTGCAGGATGAAGAAGCAATATTATTGTACGAACAAGATCCATACTTCTCCCCGAAGAACTGCAAGTGTTCTTCATTCATTGATGTTCGTGATGTTTTTGTCTAGAAGTAAGGATTTGAATCCGAGTTGACTTGGCCGGTGGGTTGAAGGAGGATAGATGGAGGCAATCCTCGGAGGGGGCATTATGCAAGAGACATATTTGTTGAATTGCCTTAATGCAGCTTTCAAAAAGCCAGTTCGAAAACCNCTCCGACAATCCATTGTTGTGAAGACTCCGGATTGGAAACTGTTGGAAAAACCTTGGCGTCCACTTTTGTTAATTGCACTTGCAGAAACCGAACTGCCGGCTGCTGACGGAGATTCNGACCTCCCTTCTCCACGTCGAAGTCACAGCGGCCGCAATCGAAACCGTAGAGGTGGAAGAGGCGCAAGTGGCCCTATGGATTTACTCCCAAAGCCTGAGGAAATGCTGTTGCCTTCAGAATACAGCCCAGCATTCCGTCTTGCAGTATTGATGGTTCACAAATTGCTTCACAAAGACGATTGGGATTCAGAATGGGAGTCTACTGAAAATTCTATCCGTGAAACATGTCTTGAGAAAGGGGTTCATCCAGTTTGGCATGAAATGGCTCAGCACACAGCCATTTTGGGCCAGTTCGCAGCATTTCCGAAAGCTAAAGTTTCAAAACCGAAAGCCGGCAAAAAAGTTGATTTGAAGTGTGCATACATCGACCCATTCTCATCATCTGAGTTACTCGTTGCAATTGAAGGCATTTCGCCATGTATTATTGACTCAGAATGTCAAGTAGCGTTGCGAAATGTATCTTCTCAACTTTCATCTGGNCGTCAGATTCAACCGTCCGCTGCACTNCTTGAGATGAAAGGTCAAGCATCTGCTTTGAGCGTTTTACTCGCATTAGCTTCTGGCAATGACCCGAAAAANTCTCTCAAGGTTCTCGGTTCAATTGATGAGGATTTGGCAGAGCAATTGAACGATTTCCACGCATTAAAGAACGGGCAAATCATTGACTGGAAAAAGTCAAAAAATGCGAAAGGTAAGAATTCTCTTGCGCAATCTCGACAATTGATGGCTTGGCAACAAGCACCGGATGAGGCTTCAAAATTATCTTCAAAACAACTTTCAGAAGGNCTTAAAATNTTGCAAAACAACACCTCTAATTCTGTTCAAATCGAGAAAATTATGTGGTGGCGACTTAATGCGCTGCATAAAGAAGGTAAATCTGAAGAAACCATCGAACTTCTCACCAATATTAAATTGGACCACAACACNGAACTTTCTCGCCTTACCCCTTTGCTTGCAGACATTTCGAGTGAGGAAATTGACAAGTGGCTCATTGAACAAATTCCAATTCTCGATGATGGTGCGTTGGTTTCTCTTATTCAACTGAAGTCCCTTTCTCTTGAAGTACGAGCGCTATCTGCAAACAATATCTCGAATCAATCAAGTGAAGCTTGGGAGTCCGTNCTCCCTCTTTTGATAGATATATTTACTCAAAACATGGACTTAAACAGACTTGCGAACATCATTACAACGAACGACCTTGTTCCAATTTCTCATCCATATGAGACGCTTCTTGTGTCTCATTTACTCGATTCNGGTGGAGATACNAAATTATGGAATCAAGTTCGTGCGGCTCGTAGAACGGCTCTTTCNGAGATNCATAGCATGGATGCTCCAGAGTCTTTTTCGTCAACATCTGAGGCTTTGTTGATGTTGTTCGAAGGCGAAAACATCGAAGATGACCGACTTACAACTGTTCTGGACCGACAAGGACTTCGCGCNTTTGGCCCAATCCGACAGGCTCTTCGAGATGGGGGAAGTGGTATTGCATCCTCAACTCACCTTTCAAACCTTGAAGAAAGTATAGCATCTGCTGATTTATCGAAGATGGAAAGAATACTNTTCAATGCCGTCATCTCAACTTTGCGGCTAAATTATGTTGCATTGATGNTACAACATGGTAATTCAAANAAAGAACATATCGACACTCTNAATTCTCTTCTAAGCAATGAATCCATTCCAACAGCCATGATTCACAGTGTTCGCCATTTGGTATTGGAGCATGACTTAGGACTTCCTTCATTGGTTCGTTGGTATCAGACCAACGACCCACTTTCGCCATGGCATACGCTTGCTCGAGCTGCAGTGGGGGCATCCAAGAACGAAGAACTGAATGCTGCTCGAGATTATCGAAAAGCCGGGGATCATGAAGACTTTGATTACGAACATTCACTCACACTTTATCGCAAAGCATTGATTCATCTTGCCTTTGCTGAGCAGTGGCATGAAGCAATTGAACTTCTCGACGCACAACCTGCTTTGAAGAGTGCAATTACGCAGCGATTNCAACTTTATCTTCGAGTNTCTCATACAGCCAAATCGCAGGACACCAATTCAGCTACTCGACTTCTCAAAGATTTCGTCAAGCGTACCAGAACAGTCTCTGAAGAGAATGAGCAAGGAGAAATGGTTGAAATCCCTCGAGTACATTACGCTGAAGATGACCTTGACATGCTCAAAACGTACCCCTTAGAACATCCACGACCGCTTCCTAGCGACCCTTTCTGTGGTCGAGTAACAGCAGCAATTAACTCTCTTCACCAAAACCGTCGACGACAGAAGAACACACTCGATATCCGTTTTAATCAGCTCATGCAAAGCGATTCGCCTTCAATCAATGAGGTTCATCTTCTTGCCAAAGAAGCATCAAAAGTACGCCCCGTGGATGGCCTCATGTTTTTGGAACGTGCTCAAAACAGTGCAATTTTCACCGAGTTGCAGATTCGCAAACTTAGAGATGTTGAGAAGTCAATGTTTTCACTGAACCGTAAAAATATACCAAATTCATCACGTCGCTATTTGAGAAATCTTTCTTTGGCACCTTTGGTGATTGTTGATACCAATATCCTTGTTGATGCACTGATNGACCGAATCGCAGAAAAGTTGCAATTGGTTAGTGAGGCGAGCCTCGACATTCGTGGACAAGGTAGTTTCCATAAAGTGCTCTTGAGCAAGGCTAGAGATAAAAAACTGCAACTTTGGCTACCCAATGTCGTTCAGCAAGAACTGGCCGGTATTGTTTCGGGTACCGACNCCTTACGCTCTCGATTTGATGATGCACTCGTTTCTCCGAAATTACTCGAGTCTATTTTCGATCAGAAGACATTGCGCAGTTTAGCAGATGATGTACTGAAAGATTACAATACATGGCGACCACTCAACCTTGAGCTTGAAGATGAGGCAGCATCGCCAGAAAANANNTTGGCNATAGAGGAATTCCTTTTACAATCAACCGAAATTTACGAAGAAATAACCGCAATGAAACGAACACGTGGAGAACCAATCCGTACTGTAATTAACGGCAAAGACATCTATCCCGAGGCACCTGATAGAATCATTATGGGTATTGCATTACAACTTGCAACACAACCTTTGCAAGAACTTGGCACAGTTTTAGTCGCTACTCGAGACGGCGACTTCACTCTCGTAGCACGTGCTTTTGAAGAACAATTTGGCTTTGGAATTGCCAAAAACAGTCGGTCTCTAAATGCATGGACGAAGTAATTTTCACATGTGTGAAATCATTGCATCACCAAAGGCACTGCAAGACAGTAGCGTAGCGTCACTCATAAGCCTCTCAAAATCATAAGTAACGGTCTTGGCAGAAATCGCTCCTTCCATNCCCTTTACAACGAGGTCAGCAGCATCATTCCATCCCATGTGTCGCAACATCATCTCAGCAGACAATATCAATGAACCTGGATTGACCTTATCTTGNCCAGTGTATTTTGGAGCAGTTCCATGAGTTGCTTCAAAAATTGAAATTCCGGTATCATAATTGATGTTCGCNCCGGGTGCAATTCCAATACCGCCAACCTGAGCTGCCAATGCGTCAGAAATGTAGTCGCCGTTCAGATTCATTGTGGTCAATACAGAATATTCTGCTGGACGTGTAATAATTTGTTGGAGCATAGCGTCTGCAATGACATCTTTGACTAGAATTGTTTTGCCGGTGTTTGGATTTTCAAAGGTACACCACGGTCCACCATCGAGCTCAACTGCTCCAAATTCTTCTTTTGCAAGTGAATATCCCCAATCTCGGAATCCCCCCTCAGTGAATTTCATGATGTTACCTTTGTGCACAAGAGTNACGCTCTCTTTGTCGTTGTCAATNGCGTAATGGAACGCAGCTCGAACAATACGGGCCGTTCCTTCTTTAGAAATGGGCTTAATTCCGATTCCGGATGTGTCTGGGAACCGAATTTTGTCAACGCCCATTTCGTTTTGGAGGAAGTCGATAACTTTCTTGACCCCTTCACTGCCTGCTTCCCATTCAATACCTGCATAGACATCTTCACTGTTTTCTCGGAAAATAATCATGTCGACGTCTCCTGGAGATTTAACAGGTGATGGAGTTCCATCGTACCAGCGAACCGGTCGAACGCATGCATAAAGGTCCAGTTTTTGTCGAAGTGCTACATTCAACGAACGAATTCCACCGCCAACCGGAGTTGTTAACGGACCTTTGATGGAAACCAATCCCGTTCTCATTGCATCAAGAGTGGCTTGTGGCAACCATTCACCGGTTGCTTTGAACGCTTTCTCACCAGCAAGGACTTCAGACCAAACAATGCTTTTGTCCCCGNCATATGCTTTGGATACAGCAGCATTCACGACCTTCATCATGACAGGGGTGATGTCTATNCCAATTCCATCGCCTTCGATGTAGTGGATAATGGGGTTGTTGGGAATAGTGAGTTTTCCATTTTGCATTGTAACGGGGCTTCCTTCCATGGCTATCAAACGACCCAGTAGCGTCTCCTTCAAGAATGAACCGCCCCACGGACCTCCATGCAGGGGAGAGTCGAATGGACAGGAGGACANGGTTTACTGTGTACGAATTCAAACAATCAAAGTCTGAAATTGGATTGGGAAGGAGGGCCTTCGCCGATGCAAGTAGCGTTGCAGATGGTTGGAGCGTGTTCCTTAGTCGATGTAGTCGTGGGATTGAAAGAACGTGAATTTCAGAAGGCGTGGGTAGAAATGGACAGTACCCGNGCCGAGCAGAGCCCACGTGTTTTCAAAACAATTGAAATGNTATACCATGTCGAGGGTAATGTTCCAGTAAAATTACTTGAACGTATAGTTGAAAAGAGCCATGAAAAGTATTGCAGTGTTTCAAACATGCTCACTGAAGTGAAAATGTCTTCTAGGGTAGTTGTTCACGAACCTAAGCAGTGACTTTCCCTGAAATCACATTGAGTTTTGATAGGGAATCCATTGCTTGGAGGAGCAGTTCTCTCAAAGCGTTGTAGAGTGGATACCAAGTTTTCGAAAGATGGGACGGTGGAGAAACAGGAAGTGCACCGTCGTTGGTCGAAAGCACCGTGGCAAATGGACGGACTTCTCCAGTTCCAACCATGTCAATAATCAGCGACAGGTGGTATGCCTGTTGTTCCTTGATAACACGAGCTGAATCAATTTTCGCTTGGGCTTCTGCAGGGAGTTCTCCGAGCCAATTTTCACCGCGTTCAGCACGTGCATGCAATTCCTTTTTCACCAAAACTTCGAGAAGTTCAGTAATGACTTCATTTGAGAGAGTCGTAGAAGGTTCAGGCACTTGATTTTCTAGAACAACAGCAGTCTCNTCGTTTTGCGCAAACAATGAATCGGCCATCAATGACTCTTCATCTTCATCATCCATGAAAGCAGCCAAAGGATCGTATGTGTTCTGTTGTGTAACAGATGCGGAAACATTTGCAACAGTTTGTGCTGGTCGCAGAGCACCCAACTCAGCAAACATATCGACTTCTTCTTCAATCTCTTCAACAACAGTATCCCATGGCCCCATACCTTGCACCGGCTGAAAATCAACCTTCTAGTACATGAAAGAATGTTTTTTCTAACAAAGAAAGATTGACACTTTTCTGCGATAGATTATCAATGGAGTATGGGTTGTGGAAAGAGTCTTATGAGTCGCCCGATGGAGATGCAATGAAGTTCAATGTACTTTCATCGATTTGGAGTTTTTTTCTGCCTCATTCTTGCTGCAGTATCCGGTTTACCTCTTACGGATAGTTTTCCTACTGGAATTGGTAGTATGGCAGATAACGGGTGCGTATGTCACGGCTCNCAATCCAATGCTACNGAAGTCTCTTTACACGGCTTACCCATTCAATTCGAGAGTTCCCAAACATACGAAATCATCCTTTCTCTAGAGAGTTCAGTTGAACAGGCTACGAACGCATCACATGGTGGTTTTCGAATATTGATGAGTGAAGGATTACTCGAACCTGAAAACGATTCTTTGGTTCAAGTAATTGATGACGGATGGACGCATACTTTGGTTGGAAGCGCACTGCGTACATGGAATTTTACATGGACAGCGCCGAGTGACAACACCTCTGCGGTCGATTTTGTTGTTCATGGAAACGCAGTGAACGGTAACGGTAACTCGATGGGAGATATGTGGAATTCTTTTGGCATCCAAATTCCTGGCAGCCAATATGTTGGAGAAAGAGAAAATCCACAAGTTTCCGATGAACTCAATGCCGAGCAATACTCAATCCTTTACGGCGGAATTCTTGTACTGCTCTTTTTCCTTTACAGGACTTTGAAATAATTAGTTTACGAATTCAATATGCTGATTTTGTAGAGCACGAAGCTGTCTGTTTTCACTTGCACCGTGTATCTGTTCGCTTTTCACTCCAGTGAGCACAAGCATTACTCGGATCTCGTCATCGAGTTCTTCCTTTACTGCTGCTCCCCAAATAATTTGNGCATGNGGTGAGATTTGTTCTTTGATTAATTTCGCGCAGTGTTCNGCCTCGCCCAATGTNAAACTGGCTCCACCAACAACATTGATCAACGCCCCTCGAGCATCCGATGCATCGATATCCAAAAGCGGGGAATGCAATGCTTCCATAGTTGCTACTTCAGCCCTACCTGNCCCGGATGCGGAACCTAAACCAATCATAGCAACACCACTTCCGAAATTGATGACGCTTCGAAGATCCTCAAAGTCAAGGTTAACCATGCCATCTATCGTCAGTAGTTCTGCAACACCGGTTATCGAGCGAACCAACAATTCGTCGCCGACTCTAAATGCGCTTGAAATTGGTAGATCTTTGACACCTTCAATCTCCAATAATCGTTCATTGGGAATAACAAGTATTGTATCGCAATGCTCTCGTAATCGTTCCAACCCCCATTCAGCATTTTGCTTACGTAATGCCCCCTCAGATTGGAATGGATAGGTTACTACTGCAATTGTCATTGCTCCTTGCTGTTTCGCTAAACGAGCAATTTGTCCAGCCGCTCCAGTTCCNGAACCTCCGCCCATGCCAGCGGTTATGATTGCTAATTGAGTATCGTTGGTGATTTGTCGAAGCACCAATTCGGACTCAAGTGCTGCGGCCTCACCCTTGGTAGGATCTCCGCCCGCACCCCGTCCTCGTGCAGTTCTTCCAATCAAGATTTTTTCATCTATTGGAGACATGAGTAATGCCTGAGCATCGGTATTGATTGCATAACCAGTAACATACGAGTTTTCAAACAGTCCTTCACTGTGAAGTCGTCCGATTGCATTGCAACCTGCTCCTCCAACACCATACACTCGGATTCGGGGTTGAAGAGATTCTAGCAGGGCTTTCAGTTCAACTTCGCTCCCCTCCCCCATTGGTGGAGCTACAGGAGCAGAGGTTGCCATTTCAGCTTCGGTGAGTTCCAAAACCCGTTCAATCAAGTGTCGCATAAGAGTCATGCTTGCACATGAACCCTTGAATGTGCCGACACTCCGAACGGTCGAAACAACGATTTCAACAGGTAGTTACTCGAGCCATCAGTCTCGAAGACCTTCTTGTGTGACTTGATAGACACATTCNCCATCNGGGAGGTTTGGCGAATCCACCAGTCGTGCNATGCGACGNCCACCTTTTGCCTTACGCAGGTAGAGTCTGAATGTCGATGCGTGAGCAAGAACGTGACCACCGATTGGCTTCGTTGGGTCGCCCCACATTGCATCAGGCTTGGAATGAACCTGATTCGTGACCAAGACAAGAGCGTTGTTGACATCAGCGAGTTGTTTGAGATCTTTGAGATGTCGGTTGAGTTTTTGCTGTCGGTTTGCAAGCATACCTCGGCCAATAAATTCAGCACGGAAGTGACTGGTCAAGGAATCAACAATAATCATCTTGACATTCAATCCCTTACTCATNCGCTTAATTTCATCGACAAGTAGCATTTGGTGAGCGGAATTGTATGCTCGAGCCACATGGATTCTGCTTAGNACTTGGTCGGGGTCAAGCCCATGNCCTCTNGCCATTTGTGTGATACGTTCAGGTCGAAATGTGTCTTCAGTATCGATATAGAATACATCCCCATCGAATCCACCTTCACTCATTGGGAGCGTGCAGTTAACGGCAAGTTGGTGTCCAATTTGGGTTTTACCGCTACCGAATGCNCCGTATACTTCCACCAATGCTTGTGTTTCAAAACCACCGCCGAGCAGGTCGTCAATNGATTCAACTTTTGATGAAAGCTTCANNACNTCTCGGCGTCTCTCNAGAAGCGCTCCACCTGAAACGAATCCGCCAATATTGGCCATTTTCTTTGCACCCGCGATAATTTTCGTTGCAACTGCTTCGCCCAGTTCTGCTTGGTCTGCAAGGTCACCAGGTGACATGACAGCAAGAGCAAGAAGGTCATCAAAACCAGCTTCTCTAAGTTTTTCTGCGGTTGCAGGGCCTACGCCGGGAAGGTCTTCGATGAGCGGCTCGGGGACCTCTTCTTCCGGCATCACTAAGGGTGCTTCTTCGGTAGGGTCTTCATTGTTTTCAACATCAAGTTTCGATTTTTTCTTTGATTTGGTAGGCATTCTTGTTCACTTCCAACCCCTGCTGGTTTGGCAACGGTATATGAAGGGCAGAAACAGGGTACCGTCATGAAATCCTGTTTCTTTGTTGAAATTCGCCATGTTAAAATGTTGTACTGCATTGAGAATTTTCATTTCAAGTTCACTTTTAGTGAAACAGAAAGTGAAAATTATTCCTCAGGAGTCGGCACACTCATAGGGTTTGGTATGCTTTCTTGAGTCTCATAATTGATTCCTACAATATGATCGACAGTAACTTGTTCATCACCATTGCCTTCAGCATCGATGTCGACCTCGAGTTTCCACGTACCTGGTTCTACAAAGTATTGGTTGTGCATCCATGTTGCATCTTGTCCATCAGCAACTTGTTCCGGGGTTGATTCTGCTGTGGTTGCATCTGTTGAATTCAACAACCTCCATGTTACTGAAACGGTTTGTCCTTGCGCAAAGGGGTTTGTCGGGTTTTCCGGATTGCTCACGGTTGAATCGATAGTGATTTTTTCAGGAGGGTCGCAATTGCAATCCGGAGTTGTCTCGATTGTCATCGTATTGGGGTTCGCAGTGTTTTCCTGCGCCCAAGTAATTTTTTTATCGATTCGTATTGTAAGGTTTTCAAAATATTCATTTCCTTGATCGTCTATTGCTCCAACTGCCGCATCAAATAAGCCATGTGTTTGATAGGTGTAGGTCACTAAACCGGTTTCATCTGCATTACTTTCTGCAGCACTCGAACCGTCACCTGGAATGTAATAGAAGGTGACCATCTCTCCGGCAGATGATGTTGTGTATGAGAAATCAAAGGTAAGTTCAACGCCGGTTTCTGAAACTTGTTGACCGCTTTGAATCACTTCTTCGATGACCCCTGAAGTTGCATCATAATACACCACCAAGTCGATTTCACTGCTTTTTCCTTCCGCCTCATCTGTACCAATACAGCCAGAGAGAGAGCCCAACAGAAGCGTTGAACACAACAATATCACAATAACACGATGTCCTTGCACGATACTCTCATGCACTTCATATTCATCAATGCAATGGAAAAAAGGGCTCAAAAAACAATATTTTTCGAGATTTCTCTAAGATTGGTAATTGGTGCCGCATCGGTGCATTGAAAAACGGTAGGGCTTAGCCACGGACATAACGAGGTGGGGTAGTCTGGATATCCCGTCGGGCTCATAACCCGGAGATCGATGGTTCAAATCCATCTCTCGTTACCATCAATACTCGTAGTAGTCGTGCTGTGGTTTGAGCAGATCCATCGCTGCTTGAAGTCTGGCATTTGCGGCAGCCTCACCGCGTTCGATAGCGGTTTTTTCCTCTTCTAAACGTTGTATGAGTTGGAGACACGAGTCCTTAGGACCAATCCCTATTTCAGCAGCTTTTTGCAACACGGATAAAATGTCTTCAAGAGGCGTTCGCGGCGATTGTTCAGGTTCAACAAAAAAGTGGCCATTGGCGTAAATTACAGGACCCGACAAATTGACAGCAGAAATCAACCTGGTAACCAATTTTTTGTNTATTGGAAGAACCTTGCATGCATCCAGTGCAGATGCCACATGNCCGCGTGAAAGCTTTTCACAGCGAGAGAAGGCCTTGGTCGCAGCNCTCTTNTTACCGGCGGCAGCATATATGTTACCAGCTCGGCGATAATCATCCGCTGCCGGCGTCATTTTTTCCAGAAGTTGAGGAGCATCATTCGAGAGTATTCGCGTAAGTTTTTTCCTTTCCCGGTGGAGAATTTTCACTGTTGAAATCGCTCTTGCTGGTTTATCTCGTACGAGAAAGACATCGCAGAGAATGCGAAGCCCTTTCACCAACATTATTTGCGCATCAACATCTCTTTTTTTGTCAGCAAGAAACATTTCAGTGAACTGTATTGCCATGACTTCTGACATTTCCATACGACCCTCATCGACATAACGTTCCAATTGCAGTAGTGTTTGGGCGGGGTCGTTCATTCCAAACATAGCAACATACACCCCTAGAGGCGTAGACCTTTGATTCCTTGCCTTGATTCTCAGGAAATCCGTTGCATATACTCTCTTTGTTGAGTTTTTGCACGATTTCGTTTATCTATTCGATGACGTAGGAGTACTGTGAACAAAGGAATGAGCGTCGCTATCTCCGGCTCCCCTGGTACCGGAAAAACAACGCTTTGCAGCCTCTTGAGAGAGCAATACTCTGTTCTTCAACTGAGAGATTTAGCTGAGCAATTTGATTGTCTTGGGCAAGTTGATCCGAATGATGACTCAGCCCCTATCGACATTCATACTCTTTCAGAGAAATTGGAGTTTAAATCCTCTGAAGTAACTTTTGTTGACGGTCATCTTTCACATTTCCTCGAAGTCGATGCAATTGTCCTTTTGCGCTGCAATCCTCAATTCCTACGAGAACGTCTTGCTGAGCGAGAGTATTCTGAACAGAAAATCACAGCAAATGTGGAGTGGGAAATGGTGTCTGGAACTTGGTCTGAAATTCATGAATTTGAAATATCCGTTCCGGTTCTTGAGATTGATACTACACATTCACCAGTAGAAGAAATTCTCCAAACGGTTGTTCAATGGGTTGACGATGGATGCCCTTCTCGAAATCAAAAAGAACAGGATTCGCCAATCATCGATTGGTTGTAAGTTGGCTTTTTTTGCAGTTTGATTACCGCAACAACAAACATCCCCCTTCGCGGCCCGACATTTGATTACAATGGCTTTGGAGAAATTGCGAGATACATGGGAAGGTATACTGAATCCTATTCTAGAAACCTTTTCGAATGTAAAACCATCAACAATCACATGGGTGGCACTCCCAATAGGAATTTTAGGCGGACTCGCAGTATTGACTTCGGAAGATTCAATCTACGGTGCCAATATGCTTTTTGGTGCTGGATTTCTCATTATTCTAGCGATGGCCATGGACGGGCTCGATGGCCCGCTTGCTCGAAAATACGGTAATGTAAGCCGTTGGGGCGACTATCTTGACCATACGTTTGACCGATTGCTTGATGCAGTTTGGATCATATGTATTGCCGGTTCAGTGTTTGTCGGAGATTTAACCCTCGGATTGGCCGCAGCATGGCTTACTCTGCTCGGTTCGTACATGGGAACACAAGCTCAAGCGGTGGCAGGGTCGAGAAACTACCGTGGATTTTCGAGGGCTGACCGAACAATTCTAAGCGTCGTTGCTATTTTCTTGACCGGAATTTTCATTCATGCTGGAGTCGGAGATTTCGGATACTATCCAGGAGTTCTTGACCACATCCCAATCAACCCTTTGAGCCTCGTCGTGTTGATTTCAGCATTTGGAGGCTTGTGGACCTTTTTGGTACGTTTTCAACAAGCGAAGTCTGAGATAATGCGAATTGATATCGAGGACCCTCTACCTCAACCCAACCAATCGGATTCGGAGGAATAATTTTCTTTCTTCGTCACCCCGTAGGGGTGTCTTGAATCTTGATTTTAACCATTGAATATCCGACATGCTCTTAACCGTTGCATGCGACAGTAGAATGATGACAGTCTTATTGCTCGGTGAAGAAGGCAAGAGAAAAGCGATTTTTCTTGTGTTATGTATGCTGCTAGCCTTGGCTCCAGTCAGCAATGTAAATGCAGAAGATATTGGGGACCCTGTGAATTTACAAGCCCAAGACATTGTCGCAGTTTTTGACCCAGCCTCGGAAACGACGACAGTGACATGGCGAAACATCGACGTCGACAGTTCAGTTTTGCAGGGCCTGTTCACAGCGACCTACAATGTCTATCGCTCTGATCAACCTATCACTCCTGCAACTATCGATAGTCTCGCACCTTTTGCCACCAACATCACCGCATGTTCTTCATTTGAGGTTGGCAACGATGCATTCCAATGCCGAGGTCTCAACGGAACCGTAGCCGACCATACCGCATCTTTCCTCGTATCGCCTGGAGTTAATCAGTCGTTTTACTACGGAATAACAACCACTCTCGGTGATGGGACAGAGGTTTTCGATCTAGATGCTAACGCCTCATCGTTGGCAGAGCCTGTTTTGGAACAAACAACTCCGATTCGTACACCCTACAACATCGTCTCGTCTTTTGACCCCGAAACCAGTCAAACAACTGTGCAGTGGATAAACTACAATGACATTGTTCCAATTTTACCTGAATCCGGCGATGATGCTTACAGAATACAATTGTACAGGACATCTTCACCTGTTTCAAGGGCCAATACCAGCATACTCAACAACTTTCAAACAGAAAACTGGGAATTGCCGGCAGGAACATCACAATATGTTCTTGACATTCCACCAAACACGGACAGAGAAGTGTATTACTCGGTAAATTATTTGCTTCCAAATTGGACAGATGGAACTACCGATTACGAAGACTTGCGCTTCCTTTCGTACAATGCAATGTCGACGCCCCTGCGGGAAGACAACAGCCCTCCATCACCTGTGTTTTTGAATTCTGCCACTTTTACTCCAAGTGTTTTCGATGGTCGTGGTACGACAAAGATTAGCTGGACCGACGTCGCTGGAGAGGAAGGCGAATCTTATCGAATCTACATGTCAGATTCGTCATTTTCAAGCATCCTTCGTTCGGATGTTCAATTGATTGCAACCGTGGATGAGAATAAAGAAGAATTCGATTACGAGATTCCAATCGGTCGTCTTGGATATGCCTTTTATTGTGTCGTAATTGTTGATGCCTTTGGAACATTTGATACCAATATTTCCGAAAATTCATGTTCTGATAGCGTCTTAGAAGACGCATTCAGTCCGTGGATTGCAGAACCTACAAACGTTCATGCTGAATTCATCGGAAACAAAACCACGAGAGTNACTTGGACCGATCAACTCGGTGTTGAAGGAGAAATCTATCACATTTGGACTGCACCNTGGNGGGTNTCTGGAGTGGAATGGGAAAGTTACAANGGTTCCNTNCAATGGCTTGGTTCTACAAGCGATGGTGTTGGTTACTTTGATGTNCCTCTCGCAGACGGACTTCTCGCATCTCGCCCATTCTACTTTGTTACAACAGAGGCTCTTTACGGCCACCTAANTGAAACCTACATGTACAAAAATTTGACACAAAACATNTTCCAGATTGCTGAAGGAAATGAGGAAGATACCACAGCCCCCTCGCGTGTAACCATGAAGGAAGTGGAATCGATTGGTTACCTCAACAAGGTGACCATTGAGTGGTTTAACGCAAACGAAATCAACGAGGTGTACCAAGTTTGGCGACACTATGGGGAGCCATTCGGTGAAGATGAAAGTGGAATCAGTTCCGTTGAAGACGAAGGATGGGAATTGGTAATCGATGACATCCAAGCTGGAACATCCACTGAAGATACTTTTTTCCGACAAGTGGAAATTCCTGAAGATGTAGACCGTGAAGTATGGTATTGCGTTACCGTTGCTGATAAGTGGGGCAACAGCGATCCTGAAACATACTCAGGTTTTGGCTCTCCTGCAATTAAAGTGTCTGAAGATACCAAACCTCCTGAAGCATCGATTACACTCATCAACGACAACAACGAAGCATTTTCCAGCCCATCTCTTATTGCAGGCGATTACAAAGTCCAGATAGAGTTCGATGAATATCTCGATGTCAGTCCGATGCTCAATATTACCACGATTGGTGGTGGCGATATCCTTGGAGGAGAGAAAGAAATGGCAATGATTCAAGAAAATGCCGGTAATCCGGACCGAGGTCCAGTTTACCAACTCGATTTCTTCATCACTGCCGCTACGCCACCAGGTACGCTCAAATTTGAAGTCAGTATGGAGGACTCAGCCAACAACCAAGCAACACAATCTTGGTCAGATCGAGCAGTTGATGCAGTTCCCCCCGAGGTCGTCATTTATTCGCCTTCATCAAGTACGGATGCCAATTCAAAGTATCTGTATGGAAACAAGATTCAACTCCTCGCAGGAGCCTCTGATGATGTTCGAATTGATTCATTCCAGTACAAGTTTACTTACAACTATGGGACCTCAGAATCGGTTTCTACTCCATGGACAGAGGCTACTGAATTGACAAATTTAGAAGGTGACAACAGTTCTTTGGTAATGGACCTCGAGTTTTCGGCTGGTAACTTTTTGCCAGGTCAGCATGCTGTTTTCGTTCGAGCAATTGATTCAGCTGGAAACGAACGTTCATTGTTCGTTATCTTTGTTGTTGATGAATGCCGTAACAGATTAGATGGAACGACTTCATGCAATTATGTTGAATCACTCAAAGCAGAGCCTGAACCAATTGTAATTAAGCCTTCAATGACCGACCCACCCTACATTCTCGTTTGGATTTTGTCAGGTATTTTCATCCTCTCAATGGTGGTCATGGTTATGGTTATTCAAACCAGCATGAGTGGGCCAAAGAAAAAGAAAGATGACGATGAAGTTGATGACGAAGACTGGATGTCTGAGTTTATTGGAACCTCTCAAGATCTTGACATGGCCGCTGTTACCGACACCAGTGGGGGCAAAGAAGAGAAATCCGCTGAACCTGAAGACGATGACGACGAAGATCCTTTTGCAGTCAATACTGTGGAGAGAAAAACTCGTCGAAAGAAGGAAGTTCCTGAGATTAAGGATGTTGATGACGATGATGATGACGGTATCGATTGGGGGGCATATGACGATGACGACGAAGAAGAAGCCGAAGAAAAGCAACCCGTTGCTAAGAAGCGTTCTGTTGGCCGTCGAGCAGCACCTCGAAAAGCACCGAAGCGTCGAACAGTTGGTCGAAAAAAGAGCGATGACTGAAGTTCAAGAGCGGTGAAGTCAAGGGCTAAACCCTCCTCGACTGAACTATGTCGGAACCGACAACAGCCAACAAGTCAGAGGCATTGAGCGAAGAATTGACGGATGAAATCGAGCATCTCCTCGCCTCTTTTGACCCTCGGAAAAACAAATTGAATGCCTTGCTTCTCGCTATACCTGTAGCACTTTATGCAAACTACACCCATATGGGTGGCCTTGCATTCTTGTTTTCCATGATTGCAATCATGCCGCTTGCTTTCCTCATGGGTAAGGCAACAGAAGAAATTGCATTACGTACTGGAGAAGCCGTCGGAGGTCTTCTCAACGCTACTTTTGGAAATGCTGTTGAAATGATTATTGCCGGTTTAGCATTGTATGCAGCCTCCCAAAATGATGAGATTAAGGAAACCATGATCACGGTTACTCAAGCATCTCTAATCGGTTCGATTCTTGGAAATTTGTTGCTTGTCTTTGGCCTTGCACTGCTTTGGGGTGGACTCAATCATAAGGTACAAAATTTCAATCAAGAGACAGGGCAGATGAACGGTTCACTCCTTCTTCTCGCCATTGTTGCCCTCATTATCCCCAGTGCTGTACATCACTCAGGAGGCAGTCTGGGTGATGTCGAAAAACTCTCTCACTATGCAGCAATCGTTTTGCTCATTATCTACGGTCTTGCGTTGCTCTTCCAACTCAAAACCCATGTTGACGTGTTTGCTACTGAATCTGGACACGGCACGCACGAATCCCCTCAAATGTCGATAAGAGATGCCTGGATTCTCTTACTCCTGTCCACTGTCTTGGTTGGCTGGATGGCGCACATACTTGTTCACAGCCTTGAGGTGGCCGTAGAAAAGTGGCACCTTCCAGAATTGTTCATCGGGGTTATTCTGCTTCCTTTCTTCGGTAATGCTGCTGAACATTTCACCGCAGTGCTCGTTGCAGGAAAAGACAAGATGGACCTTTCAATTGCTATTGCAATCGGTAGCAGCGTACAAATTGCTTTGTTCGTCGCTCCATTGATGATTTTGTTTTCATGGTTCCTTGGTGTTGGACTCACTCTTGAATTTGGATTATTGGAAACAGCTGCAACATTCATTTCGGTCTTGGTTGCAAATTCGATTATGAGCGATGGTAAGTCAAATTGGTTGGAGGGCGTAATGTTGTTAGCATGNTACATAATTCTCGCTCTCGCCTTTTTCCAGATGTGAGGTGACTTTTGTGGCACTAAAAAACACCACAGGCATCGGTTTGTCGATTCTTGCTGTGTTGATTCTTGTGTTCGGGACAATAGGCTATACTGCCGAAGGGCAGGTTGAAAACCTCCCCACTCCAAACGTCGATGGTTTTGTCTTCTTTTCAGACGAAGCAATACCTGGGAATCCAGTTCCGCTGTTGGTTGGTGCGAAAACCACAATCACTTGGGATAGAGACGATATTTTCGTTGTCATTGCTGATGAAGGAAAGAAGTCTCAGTGCGACGGTATTCGTTCAAATGGGGGCGCCGGTTTGATATCGACTTCCGATAGTCAAACCTGCCAATTTGGCGACAACGGCTACGAATCTACCGGAGCAGATGGCTCTGAAGGCATGGAATGGAAGGTAATGTCAGGTGAATACTTTGCTGGAGTTGGTACCAAGTCCGGGGTAATTCCTGAAGGCACCGAATTGAATATTGATTATGAAGTTCATTTCTCTGCAGGTCCTGCAACCTATTTGTTTACCTTTCTTCTTGGTATAGGTGGCATTGGGCTATCGAGAATGAAGTAGTTACTCAACACCTTCGTAATATGTTTCAACAGCACGGTCAAGTTCATTCCATGCTTGCATTTCATCGATTGAAGTGGTTTGCCCGTTCATTCGAACACCGACTCCATTGACCCACATGTCAAGACATTCCGCACCATTGAACACAAGGTTTGCTATGTGTCTGTTTCCGCTGCGTCCAAGTGGTCGCATTCTGATATCATTGAGGTTCCACACCGCCCAATCTTTACTTCCCTTGGATGCAATTTGGAAGACATCGGTTGCCGGTAGAAGCGTAGCATCCCAGTGGTCGTGACGTTGGACAAGTGCGGCGAGTCTCGCTTCAGACAACATATCAAGTCCGCTTCCAGATGATGCAGCACCGTCCGTGCCGATCCGAACATCGACTCCGGCTTCCATGTATGCGGGGTAGGACAATGTCCCTCCACATGCTATTTTCATGTTTGAAGAGGGGCAATGAACAGCAGTAACATCATGCTCGGCCAACATTCGAATTTCGTTTTTCTTCACCCATGAAGCGTGAGCACAAACCGTTCCGGGTTTGAAGAAATCAAGACTGTCTAAGTATTCAATAGGATAGAGGCCGGTCTTGTCGTGACAGTCGGCGATTTCTTTGCGAGTCTCGCTTACATGTATGTGCAGGCGAGCCGCTCTTTTTTCTGCGAGTTCAGAGGCTTTCCGCAAAGTGTCTTCATTGCACAGATAGACCGAGTGAGTTGCTATAGCATACTGTATCATATCGTCTGGTTTCTGATTTTTGAGTATTGAATCAAGTTCATCGAGTGCCGATGCAGCATCGGGGTGAGAAGGTAAAGCAGCATCACTCACTGGACCCCCAACCAACCCTCGAAGACCAGCCTCGGATAGAACTTGACCGGTTATTGCCGGATAGAAGTACATGTCTGCGGCGAACGAGCAACCGGTTCGAATCATTTCAGCAGCAGCGGCTTGAGCCCCAACTCGAACATATTCTGGATTTAATTTGGCTTCGGTTGGAAAGATTGCCTCGTTGAGCCAGCGATGGAGTGGAAAACCATCGCTAAAATCACGAGCATTCAACTGCATAGCAAGATGCGTATGCCAATTCTGCAGACTACGCGTTATCAATCGATTGGAGCCATCGAGGTCTTGTTGAACATCCTCGTCACCGATTGATTTGGACCAGTTTCCATTTTCATGGAGCAGCACATCTCCGATGTGTTTGTTGCCTTTTTCGTCATAGAGAACCGCGTTGCGATAGCGCACACTCATGTCCTCGGCCATGCTACCGGGTTCCCCTCAACCCTCATGAACGCTTTCAACCGTTTGGCTTATGTCTCTTCATTCCTGCGAGTGATTTGCGCCACTGTGGCTTAGCTGGTATAGCACCTGATTCGTAATCAGGAGGTCGGGAGTTCGAACCTCCCCAGTGGCTCTTTATTGGTCGACTGCCTTTTGGATGTTCAGTGTGAAAGCGTTTGCGCTGGCCTCGAGGCTTGCTACTGCTGGCAGAATTTTCCCGGCGATATAATCCAAACATGCCCCTCCTCCGGTTGAGAGATGCCCCATCTTGTTTCGTAGGCCGTGTTTCACGATGAGTGTCGCAGTATGACCTCCTCCAACAACCACATAAGCCTTTGATTCAGCACAAGCGTTCAACATTTCAATGGTTCCAAAAGCGAAGTCAGGACGTTCAAATACTCCGGCAGGACCGTTGAGGTGTACAGTTCCGGCGTTTTTTATTGCGGCGGAGAGATTTCGAATGGATTGAATCCCGAGGTCAAAAATTGGTGCTTCAATCGGTAATTTTTCGACTTCAATGTCAACTCGGTTGTCTTCAATATTGGCGGCAACATCGACAGGCAAGTGTATTTTTTCTTTGAAATCAACAATGAGTGCTTTCGCAGTTTCAACGGTTTGATGCCAGTTTTTCCCAAGTTCTTTAACCAAAAAATCATGATTGACTGAACCAATGTTGTAGCCTGACAGTTCAAGTAACAAGTTTGCTACTCCTCCAGTGGCCCAGAATTCATCGCAGATGTTGTTTCGTAACATGTGATCTGCAACGGCAATTGAATCGTCAACCTTGATGCCTCCTAGAACCGCGAGGCACGGACGAGCAGGATTCTGCAATGCGAGGTCGAGTTTTGTGATTTCGTTGTTCATTACTTCTCCAGCAACGCAGGGTATGAGATGGGTGAAACCGACACCAGTAGCAGTGCTGCGATGAGCGCACGCAAAGGCATCATAAACAAACAAATCAGCTACACTCGCAAGGTTTTGAACGATTGTTGTCTCTGAAAGTTGGTGAAAATTACCTTTTGAGTTGAGTTCTTCATCGTACATACGTACGTTGTTCAACATCAAAATTTCACCGACCTTAAGGCTTTCAATAGCATTCATCGCTTTTTCTCCGGCAAGGTCGTCTACCCACTTGATAGGCCGACCAAGAATACGGCCTAATTCTCTTGAATGGCCAAGCGTTGTCGTGAAATCATTTTTTCCAGGGCGAGATTGATGGGCTAACAAGACGACTTTGGCCCCACTCAATCGATTAAGCGTCGGGACAATAGCCTTGATTCGAGTGGTATCAAGAAACGCTTTGGTGTCAGGCCGTAAAGGAGAATTAATGTCAACACGAACCAAAACTGTCTTGTTGTCGACGTTGACATTGTCGAGGGTTAACACTCTCGCCATTGTGGTGTCCAAGAGCCCTCGGTTTTTCATTGCAACGGCTTAATTTCAAATTCGGAAACCACTCTTCACCTTACAACCGCGCGTCTAAACGTCTCGGTTGGCGCGAAAGGTGATATATCTCCAAAGTCCGCTGACAATAGATGGCGCGAGACGAACCTGGTGAGGATGAATCTCTCAAAGGCCCTCGCAAGAGAGCGAGTACCAGCACATCTTCGTTCGGCGTCTCGAGAAGAGAAGGTCATGATTCATCAAGATACTACGGTAGTCGGTTATACGACGGTATCGTTTCAAGCAGGGATGTCGGGAAACAGCAAGAGTTGCCTCCAACACTCGCCAATACCGTCATTCATGGTGACTCTCGCAATCTCGAAATTCCTGATAATTGCGTGCATTTGGTAGTTACATCCCCGCCATACAATGCCAGCAAAGCATACGATGAAGATTTGTCTTTGAGTGAATATCTTGAGATGTTGTACAATGTGTTCGCAGAGTGCTACAGGGTCCTGGTTCCAGGGGGTCGCATGGTGGTGAATGTGGCCAACCTTGGACGAAAACCGTACATCCCTCTGTCAAGCCACATCAACCTCATGATGAACCAACTGGGATTCCTTATGAGGGGCGAGATTATTTGGGATAAATCTGCAAGCGCCGGTTCTTCATGTGCATGGGGCTCTTTTCAATCTGCAAGCAATCCATGTCTGCGCGATGTGCATGAATATCTCCTCGTTTTCTCAAAGGGTAATTACAAATTGCTTCGAGAAAAGTCCGAACGAGAAGAGGGACGAATCGACACCATTCCTCGCGATGATTTTATTCAGCATACCAAATCAATTTGGTCCTTTGCAACCGAACGTGCTTCGCGTGTGAACCATCCAGCACCTTTCCCAGTGGAACTCCCAAAGCGCTGCATAGAGATGTATTCTTTTGCAGGCGATGTCGTACTCGACCCATTCAACGGTTCAGGGACGACTTGTGTTGCAGCCAAAAATACCGGTAGAGCATACATCGGTGTCGACCTTTCCGAAGAGTATTGCGCGATTGCTAGAAAACGACTCGAAGAAACAGAGTCTTGGATTGCCCCAAAAATCGAAGTTTAAGCGATGCCGTTTTGAACGGTTGCCAGCACCGTTGATTCATGACCGGCTGGGACGAAGAGTACCTTGCTGGCCCTGAAGGTCAGGATTGGAGAGTTCCGGTATCGGAACTTGAGGCTCGACAAAATCAACTCGGTGAACTGCTTGCAGAAGCTGGAATCTCAGGGGCATTTATTCAACATCCAGTTGACTTGTACTATTTTTCAGGTGGTCGACAAAACGNATCAATGTTCATACCTTCANNTACGGCTGAACAGAACCGCAGTGTCTTGTTTGTTCGTCGTTCTTTGAAAAGAGCAGTGTATGAAAGTGGGGGGACAAATGCCCCTCACGACATACAGCCGTTTCCTCGCTCATCTCAGTTGGTAGAGGTTTTGCGTCAAAGAGGCGTTGAATCCGCCCCCGGTTTGCAATACGGTGAGTTGCCAGCAACTTTCTCTCAAAGATTTCAGCGTATGTTGGGTGAACTGGGAACATGTCCTGATGTGACTTCCATCATCCATGGTCAACGTGAAATTAAATCACAGTGGGAAAGAGAGCAAATGGATGCTGCAGCCGAGGTTCAATTGCGAATGTTTGAGGCAGTTGAAGCCGTTGGAAGTGAAGGTGTCACCGAATTGGAATTGGTTGCTGCTGCTGAAGCAGTAAGCCGNTCTGAAGGGTTCGGTGGTAATGTGCAGATGCGCCGTTTTCCTCTGCAATGCGACCGAGGGGTAATCGTATCCGGTCGAGCCGGTGGAATACCATCTTTCTTTGACTCAGCAGTTGGGGGAACAGGGGCGCATCCATTGGCTGGTATGGGTTCGGGATTTCATCGTATCAAACCAAACGAGCCGGTGCTGGTGGATTTAGTACACGCTCATCGCGGATACATCGTTGATATGACTCGCATGTTTGTAGCAGGAACGCTTTCACAACAATGGCATCAACGCCTTGAGGATATGCTAGCAGTAAAGGACATCGTCGTGGATGTTTTAGATCAAGGCCGTACTTGTGAAGATGCGTGGAACGAAGCATATGCTCTTGCCGTTGAACTGGGTTATGAAGGGCACTTGATGGGAATGAATCCCGACCAGAGTCGTTTTTTAGGACATTCAGTCGGTCTGCAACTTGATGAATCTCCGGTAGTGGCTGCTGGTTTCGACCGTCCGCTTCCAATTGGAGGNACCATGGCAATCGAACCCAAAGTCGTGTACGAGGAAGGAAGTATTGGAAGCGAAGACACTTGGATTCGCGATTCAGAAGGTATGCATCCAGTGACTGCAGGTGGCGCATGGCCATGGCTAACGGAGTGGTAATGATGGCTCAAGAACAACAAGATGANGATATATGCGAGAANCTCGAGGGTTGGAATCACGAAGATGTTGGTAAACGAATCCCTGTAAGGAAAACTGCAAATGGGACCTATTACAATGAACCTATTGTGAGTGTTTTTTGCCAATTTTGCGGGTCTGAATTCATCGGACCAAGCAGAGAGGCTGGTGGTTTTCTAGGCGGTCATGAATGCCTTCATGCATGGGAGATTTCCCAAGCCATGGGCCGAGACGACGGCATGGTGGAGTAATCAAATAAATTCACCATAGTGTTCAAGTTGCGTCTGCGTTGTGTTCAGTCTATGGCAAAGCCTTACTCGACCGGTCATATTGGAGCAGTNGCGTCAAATTTTACCGAAATGCGTCTTGCAGGTGCAGTAAAACAACGATTAGTTGAACTGGCATGTGAAGAAATTCAACGTTTTGTTCCAGAAATGGAATCGGCGACACTTGCACAAGACCCTGAGCGTAAAACCCTNGACGACCCTTATCGTACACGTTTGAATTACAACCGTACNCGTGAACTNATGATTGACCAAATNAAGGGNGTTGAATCAGTAGGTTCAGCAGCGGTGCAAGCAGGCATTGCTCAAGTTGAGAAGTATCTCTCAAAAATTGTTTATCATGCAGAGGTAGCGGCAGAAAAAGACAGGGTTGCAACGATTAAGCCGCGCCACCTTGAAATTGCAGTTGCGGGAATGAACATAACGAGTGAAAACGAGGATGAAGATATACCTACAGCCGTTCCAACCGAAGATTTTGTGATAAGTCAAGGCGGCGGTATTCTTACAGAATCATCGCTCTTATCNCTTGCCAAAACCCACGCAAAGATGCCGGTTACAAAGGATGCAGTAGAGGAATTAATTGAAACATATTATCTCGTGATTGAGAAATTGGAAGCCGATATTCGTAGCAACACTCAATTTGGAGGTAATCCAGTTCATTTTATTGAATCAATCACCAAAATGCAGACGCTGATGTCTCTTGGCTGGATGAGGGCGATGCTTACCAAAGCAGCAGAAAATGCTCGTGAACGTGGTTACAAGAAAATAGATGTTGACCAAATCGTACACTTAGATCCATTTGCGTAAATCTCTGTTGGAGATACGAGATGTTGACGACTTCGATATTCATTTCCGCTCTGCTTGCAGGGGTTGTAGCCATTCTCGTGACTCTTGCTATCGAACGTTGGGGTGGATTGACTGGAGGTTTACTTGGAACAATGCCTTCAACCATCGTTCCTGCAGCAGCAGGGATGTACCTTGCAGGCGATGAACAACTNCTGGTTCTCAGCTTAATTATCGTGCCTTANGGGATGTTGATTAACAGNCTTTTTCTCGGCGTGTGGATTGTTTTTNCTCCTTATATTGAATCGATGAAAAAACCTCTTTTCATCACAACATTGAGTTCTCTTGCGGTTTGGGCGCTAACTGGGTTCGCAATTTTGTTTGGCGTACAGTATGCAGTAGATGAGGGCGTATCTCCAGTTCGAATTGCCTTGTTTGGATTGTTGGCACTTATTGTTCTAGCAGCATGGATGAACTGGGACAATCGTGAAGCACCGAAAGGGAAACAACCCGTTGCATTCGCCATTCTTGTCCTTCGAGGTAGCGCTGCTGCAGTAGCAATCGGTATCGCAGTTTGGCTTTCAAGCACAGGGCAAGCGTTTGTAGCAGGTCTTGCAGCAGTGTTTCCGGCCATTTTTCTCACCAGCATGGTCGCACTCTGGCTCTCTCAAGGCTCGACAGTNCCAAGAGGTGCAGCNGGGCCAATGGCGCTTGGNGGCGTGAGTGTGGCNATCTATGCCATTGTAGCCATCTATTCTCTGCCTGAATTTGGCGTTTATACAGGCTCTATTATCGCATGGNGCGCCTCNGTAATCGGGTGGTCTTTACCGGCATATCTCGTGTTAAAATCGAGAGTCCTACCANATTAAGCATTCGAATCGTTCGTTTCAGAACCCAGTTCACTTTCGAGTTCATCAAGTTGCATTTCGTTTAACTTTCCTTCTGCAGCAGCCAATTCCTTTTTGCAAAGTTTGAGTAATTCAGCTCCTTCTTCGTACAATTTGAGCGTCTCATCGAGCCCCATTCCACCGCGTTCCAACGTGGAAACGATTGTTTCCAATCGTTGTACTGCATCACTATATGTTGGTTTTTCATCACTCATTTTCGTCCCTCACTTTTATTTTCTTAATTTCTGCTCCAGCAGTTCCGTCTGCAAAATTGAGAACAACCTCTTGTCCACTTTCGAGACCAGCGATACTGCTGAGAACGGTTCCATCTACGGTTTGAGTCATTGAATATCCTCTTTCAAGAACTCTTTGTGGATGAATTGAANTTAAAGATGCGCCAAGTTGGGCAAGGCGAGTAGATTGGCGTGCAAAACTGTGATGTGCAGCCATATTCATTCGAGATGAGATTCCCATGAGATTTCCTTTGGCGCGATTTAATCCCATNAGCGGAGCCACCACGAGTCTAGATTGCAACATGGAGAGTCTGTTCTGGCAGTCGGCAAACTGTCGTCGCGAAGCGATACTAAGCCGCTCACTCATTTCGTCGAGAAAGAATTCCATTTCATTTCGTGAAGGCACGACCCTCTCAACAGCATCAGATGGCGTTGAGGCACGTAAATCGGCAATTAGGTCAGATACGAGGAGNTCCGATTCGTGACCNACTGCCGAAACCAATGGTACAGGACTTGCAAGAATTGCTCGTGCAACGGGTTCAAGATTGAAAGCCCACAAGTCTTCAGGAGAGCCCCCGCCCCTTCCTAAAATGACGAGGTCGACAGGAGGTTCACCTCTTTTTTCAGCACGAATTGGGTCAGAAAGTATTCTTGTAATGGCAAGGCCACGCACAATTTCTTCAGCAGCTTTTGGCCCCTGAACCAAGACTCCAATTACAGTTCTTCGCAATCCTGGCCATCTGTTCTCAATCAATCGTTGCATATCGGAAAGGGCAGCAGAGCCTGCGCCTGTTACCAAGGCGATGTGTTTTGGTACCAGTGGAATTGGGAGACGAGTTCTGTCAATTTCTCCTTCTCTTTTGAGTTGCTCGATTAATTGACGCTTCTTCTTCTCAAGTTCCCCCAAAATACTGATCGGTTCAATTTTGTCAACGATAAGTTGGATATTCCCTCGCTTGGCATAGAGGTCGAGTGACGCAAGCACAACAACTTCACTCCCTTCTTTGATACTCGGGTCCACCGCGCATTTNCCTTTCCAGATTACAGCACTCATCTGCCCGTCATTATCGCGTAGAGAAAAGTAGGTGTGTCCGCTTGCATACTTTTTCCATTGCGTTACTTCTCCTTTCAAAGCCTGGTTACGGAACAGTGAGTCTTGTATGATCGTTCTTCGAACCAACTGTACAAATTGACCGATGGGCAATGGGCCAGTCGTGACATCGCTTCGACTGGACATAATGCATCATGTGCGTCCACGGTTCTTGAACACTCGCGTTTCATTTTTGCNGGTTCTCTTNTGTTGATTCAGAGGAAGAAATGTCTTTCCGTTGATGTTTTTTCTGATGGAGGGCATGTTTTTGACGCAATTCCACCTCTTCCAACTTGTGCTTAATTTTCCATGAGAGAAAACGAACAATAAGAACAACAGCAACGACATCAACGATGAGAATGATCCAATCGCTTAATCCCCATCCAAACAACATCAAAAAAACCTCTACAGNGGCGGNCGGATATCAATATCGACATCTCCAGCGGGGCGACCAATGCAGCCGAGTCGAGCCCCCTCTTCAACCAAATAATCATCCAAACCAGGTGGTAGTTCCATTGGTAGAGGTACATCTCCGAACAGGAGTGTTACCATACACGCTCCGCAGGTTCCAGAGGTACAGTTGGTAGGTATTTCTACACCTGCTTGTTCGGCGTGCTCGACAAGTGTCAAACCCTCGACATAGAGCGTTTGGCCGAGCAATTTTGCCCCTTGAAGAAATCGAACAATCGGGTTTGGCGATTGGTCAACCGAGGCATCGTCTTCAGCAACCGCATTGGCGGACATTGAACCACCTCAGCGCATGTCTTTGTGGCGAGTCCATCTGCCAGTCTGTTTGTTGAAGAACAGACCTGCTTTCTTCATCCACTTGTTGAATTTCGTTGCTCCAGCACCAGTTCGCAGAATGAAGTCTTCTCGATCTTCTTGCGCTTGAATGTAATCCTTAGCAGCCAAGGTTTGGTCAATCCAGTCGTTGATGTCCATAAGNCCGCCCGACAATCCACCTTCTTCAACAGCCTTCACNATCTCATCAGCAGTTGCGCCGGTGACCTCGAGGTCTTTACGAATCAATTCGTTCATACTTGTCAAGTCCATCGAAGCTGGTTTTGGTGGAACCGGGTTTCGAGGCCTCTTATCGGGGTCAATAACGATTCTTGTGCCGTTTTCAAGACGAGTTTCAACAAGGTTTGACAGTTCTGGTGTAAAACTTTTTTCGCACTCCCAGCAAATGAATGCCCAATCTTGGGGGCGGTCTTGGTCACGTGCTTGACGTGGGTCCATTTCGTCACCGCAAAACGGGCAAGCATGGAAGATNAGCGCTGGAACATGT
Source organism: Methanobacteriota archaeon (assembly GCA_002687075.1). Lineage (GTDB taxonomy): Archaea > Thermoplasmatota > Poseidoniia > Poseidoniales > Poseidoniaceae > MGIIa-L1. The sequence goes on along the minus strand of NYZH01000027.1, from coordinate 18,842 downwards.
TTCCTTCGAAANTCCACAATATCCTGAGGAGTTCCTTCCAATTCCAGCATTTCATGGTCACGAGCAGCTTCAAGTCCACGAGTTTCAAGTTGGTCTCGAATCTTTACTTTTTGATCGTCTTTGCCTTCGTCATGGAGATTGTTTTCAAGTTTAACAATCAGTTCAACGGTTTTACCGAGTCTGTTCATGATGAGTTTTTTGGCTCGGAAGGCTTCGACTTTCGCAATCTTAAGGCGCTCTTTCTGTTCGGCTAATTCGGTTAAGACGTCCTTTTGCTTTCGCTGGAATTTGATTTCTTCAATTTTTGATTCCTGTTTTTTCTCAGGAGCGAGAACTTTTGACAAATACCGTTCTTTTCCGTGGCTTTGAGGACCGGCAGTGATGATTGAGATGACACCGTCGGCAATATCGGCTTTGAGCCCGTAATTTTCAATCAGCATATCCTTGTCAATCTTCTTCAGATCTCCAATTTTCAAGCCGGAATCGGCCAACTGCTGGGCAGTAGTTTCGTCGATACCTCGGCGTAGTAAAGCAAGATAGGTGTCTTTCTTGGCCATAGCATCCCCTCCGACGAGTCTAGGCGAGGAGCCACTCCTAAGAAAAGCCTCTCATCGTTACGCGCCAAAAATACAACCGATTGACACCTTATGAACTACGAGTTCTGTGTAGTCGAAGTAAACGATTGACAAAGTTCAACCCAGTCTTCGAGTTCCAGTTCTTCTGGCCTACTTTCCATTCGTTCATCTCCTTGGTGTGCAGCAAAGGCGTCTTTCCATCGTTGNGCATGCCANCCGTTAATTCGTCCNATTCGGCGTGGAACATTTTTCAAAGTAGAACGCAATTTTTTCCTTCGTTGATGAAATGCGAGATGAATCATNTGNCGGATTAATCGTACATCACAAGGCCATTGTTCGTTGTGAGGCACGAGTGTGACATAACAGGAGTTGACTTTTGGCATTGGGCTAAAGTTGTGTGGAGCAACCTTGTCTTCTTTTTCACAAATCCAGTCNAGACTTGCCGTCATCCCAAGTGAACCAACATCGCTTTCGTATTCCATCGTTAACCGTTCAGCAAATTCCTCCTGTACGAGCAGTACTGCTGCNTCAATCGACGANGTTCGAGGATTNCGGTGGTATCGGGTTNTTTGTTCAATGAGAGGNGAAGAGATTTGGTATGGAATGTTGGCAACTATCTTTGTAATGTCTTTNGGCCAAGTTATGGTTAGCACGTCTCCTTCGAGAAGATTCAGTTGCCCTGATTCAATTTCAGGCAGAAAACAATCCTTGAGGTGTGAAACAGCGCCAGAGTCTATTTCAACGGCTGTTAATGTACAACCGGTTGCAAGCAAGGCTTCGGTTAAAACACCGGGGCCAGGCCCNACTTCGAGCACATGATCTTTGGAATCAACANTTCCTAATTCTACAGCACGAGCAATGAGTTCATCGTTGACAAGAAAGTGTTGCCCCAAGCTCTTGTCAATGGGCTGTTTGTCACGAAGACAATCAATCAGCCAGCGTGCTCCTCTCATGCCTTCACCGGCAGAAGCAGGTCGAGCAGCCGTGGTTGGATATTTCGGTCTTCAATTTCGGAAAGGAATCGTTTGGCAAGCAATTCTCCAGCGTCGATGTTGCATGCTTCGTTCAATGCGGTTAAGGATTCAAAACCAGATGTGCCTCGTGCTTCGACCATTTGCATTGCTTTTTTGTTTCCAACTCCCGACAGCAGTTCAAATGCATGCTGCTTTAGAGACATATTACCGGCTACATTAAAGAAAGCGCTGATGAAATGATGTTCATTTTCTTCGATAAAGATTTGAACGACCAAGGGTAAGTCGGCTTTCACATGGTTTGCTACGCGACCCAAGTTGGTCATGCCCAGAACGCTGTCAATGTGTTCGCGTTGTTCTTCATCAGTACCNATGTACACNCGCGCAGTGGTGAGAAGTGGTGACGTCTGAGGTTTTGGTTTGAGGCGACACAAGAGCAATTTCCCTTCACTCACAGCGATAATTTCGTTTTTCGTTTGGTCGTGATCAATCACTCTGGCCCAATTTTCTTCCATGAGGGGAGATTTCGGAGTTTGTCGTTGTCCCCTGTTGTTCTGACGTCCTCTGTGTTGGTTGTTTCGTCCTCGTCGGTCGTTTCTTCGCTGATTGTTTTCTCGGCGAGGAGAACTCTTCTGTTCGGCCTTTTTGTTAGTTGGCTGGACTTTTTCACGGCCTTCCGCTGGACGAGACCAAGATGTTGGAGCAGGTGCCGGAGAGGTCTTTCGCTTTCCAGTGTTTACTCGGATATTACGGTCTTTACGAGAGCCAGCCATGTATGTCACCTCAAGGGGGAGACGTTCATTCAAATCCAATGTGCTGACGAACAATTTCCAAAACAGAATTGATTTCATCGTCGCTGATGCTCATTCTACTGGATGCAAGAACAGCCTTGACATCGTTTGGAAACATCGGCATCAATTCTGCCAGTTTAGCAGCAAGATGGGGGACTGTGGAGAGTGTCTCAACATTGCACAGTTCCTCTTTCAATGCTTTGAATACTTCAGGGTCGGTCTTGTAACCGTTGCGAGCATCGCTGGCAGCCCACTCAGCGTGTTGAAGCGCTGCTTTTTGCTCATAGGTGAGGTTCTTGCGGCGCTTTTCTGCCTCCAACAACAAGGTTCGAACAGTTGCGAAATCTACGAATCGTTCTTCTTCAGTCATGGTAATTCCTCATTCAAGTGGGCGGAGGTGCTCTGGTCGGGCGATGACGGTTTTTGCCATGTTTCCATCTTTCACAGATACTACCCAAGCAACACCTTGGCGCTTTTGGATAAATCCAGTTCGACCGTGGAATCGGCGATGTGGCATACCCATCTGTTGGCCACCATCGAGGACGATAGCAACTCGATCCCCTTCTTGGTAGTCGTGCATTACACGGCTGATGTTGATTCGGCTACGCTCGTTTTTACGTCGACGTAGAATGCTTCGTGTTCCGACTCGTAGCCCTTTGGATCGCTTCATATTTGTCGCCTCCTTTCGTCCGGTTCAGCAGATACGCATCTTCGGAGCACTTTGGCGACCTACCTTTCCCATATAAGCACCGCGACGGAGAATCAACNACAGAATTTCCGAGATTACGCAGAAATTGCAGGGTAAAAACTCAATCTGCGTGTATATCGCCAACATCAAGCCAGAGAACTTCACATTTTGCTTTAATCAGTGAAGAGAGACTCGGTTGTGTTCTTCCACCATCGCCGTGAACAGTTTCCTTGACATAAGTGCCCGATTCACATCGTAATGTGAATTCAACTTCACGAACACCATCTTCCATGGTTTCAATCAATGGTTTTGAGGTCTCATAAACTGTTCTTCTACGGATTAAATCCGCCCTTCGATGCGCGACTCTCTCAGGGGTGCGTTGAGCCAAAATCACCCCGGATAATTTTTCAATGGTGTGCAATATCTCATCATTTTCTGGTAGGTCGAAGAGGACTGGAGCCGGTGGACCCGATTCCATTATGCGTTGGATAAGTTCATCTTTTGTCCCTGATTTTTTCAGTTTCATCTCTTNCGCTTTTGCGACGAGTTCAGCCTTTTTCATTGCTTTCAACTCGTCTTCAGTGGGCCCTTCAGGTACATCGATGACGGTTGGCAGGGGTTTGGTATGATCGTTTTTCTTATCGCCTCTCCGTTTTCGTTTCGAGGACTTCTTCTTACCTTTTCCACCTCGTTCTTGCACGTCTTCATTGGTTAAATCGACCGGCGCAGTTAATACGGTATATTCTGCTTCGCTTAATGGAAGAATTCGGAATCGTATCGTGTAGGATTTCTCGGCTGGGGTATCTTTTACACGGACGACTTCGCTTCGATTGGAATCTCTCAGTCCAGTAATTTGTATACTGCCTTCGGCAGAAGTGTTGATTTGCTCCATTGCTTTAACAACATCCACAGAACGTAATTTTGGCTCTTTCATTTCGATAACGAATGGCCTTCCACGCCCCATACAACGAACATCAATATCTTCTCGACCCATGCCATGAAACGCGTGCTCTTTGGCTTGGAACATTTCAAGTAACGGATTGCCAATAAGGTCTTGAACACTTTTCTTGTATTGAAGTCCAGTTTGGTCACATCGCTCGCAACCTCGCCCTTTACACGCCCTACANGGCCAACGAGTCTGGGGTATTCCTCGCTCTAATTTGATGTATCTCCCGTACAGATAATGTGCTCTAATATCAAGCTCGACAGTCAGTGTCAAAACATCGATAAGGGCTAAAATTTGTGGTTTGTCGTTGACCAGTGTGACATTCTCTAATTTCTTATTGAGATGTTGTGCTATGGCTTGTACCAAGGAGCTCTTCAAAGCATCCGAACCCCCAGCACCGAATCGCTTTCGCAAATCTTCTTCATCCTGAATTTGGTCTTTCGGAATTCGAGCCCCGAGCTGTAAACGAGACAACTCGTATGGAGCAATGTTATCAAAGATAATGTCAGCGAGTAACTCGGATTCTTCAAACAAATTTTCACAGAAGGGGCACAAAGGCTCCTCTTCACGTGCATTGACGAGGTGAGAGTCACGTTCAACAACTGCTGAGCGAATTTCTGCACCAGATTCTTCGATGCTCTGTTCAAATCGCTTCTTGCCACCAAGGCGTCCTAAACAATGGTCACAGGTGCCTATTCGGACAAGGTGCTTGTGGCCTGCTGGAGAAGGAGCGCGTGATATTTCTTCAGTATGGGTGCTCAGTTGGTCTGGAGATTCATCATCCCAATCATCGCTATCGTCTGGTGAAGATTCAACATTCTGTTCTTCATCCCACAAAGAGTAATCGGTTTGCCCAAATCCAGCATTGGCATATTTCATCCAATCTTCGTCCGAATCATCTTGTTCGTTGGAACTCTTATCGGTCATAACATCACCACTTTCTAGGGGCCAACCCCTGAGACAGCAGTCGCTGCTCTAAACTCTCCTTCATCAATACATCGGTGCCGTTGTGAAGAACCCACAACGCTCAAAGAGGTCACAGAGAAAGCAGGGGCATGAGCACCCGTCGCCTCTTCGCCGCAGTGCGAGACCTTGATCCACCGGGGGGTGGCGCAGAGCGCTCTTTGGCGGCATTACTGAACGGTATTGCGGCGCCTGGACCAACGCTTGAAACCGCACCAGCGTTCGTACCAATGTCGCCCGCTGCGGATGCTCCAACGCATCCCGCTTGGACGGTAAGCGCCTTTGCAAGCCAAGATAGAGGTGAGCCAATCGGTTTGCTTGAGCCCGAAGTGAACTTCGTCACCACAGACCTCCCCATCGAAGGTTTCTGGTCGAAGGTGGCTTGGGGATTGAGGGAACGAAGGGGTGAGCAGAGACGTCGAAAGTGGGCCCATGACCGGCACATCGGTCGTCGTAGCCCCCAGTTCGCCGCTCGTGTGGGTTCATGGTTAGACAAGCAGGAGCATGCNGGTGGCATAGGCTTGACTCAATTGGAATGGGCGCCTGGAGCTGCACAAGCGTTCACTGATCGCGGCATGCCTTACATCATGTTTGTACGGGACGACACGGTGTTCCGCCTTGAGGAACGGTTTCGGCCCGTGATGGAGGGCGCCGCCCTTGTGTGTGCGGCTGGAGAAGGTTTGCTCTCCGACATACGCTCTCGTTTCGCTATTCAACAAGGTCACAGTGTGCCCCTGCCAATCGATTTTGGTGGGCGCTTTGGGAGCATGGACGACGTGAACGCCTTGCGGTCGGCCGAGCAGGCAAAACGACCCGACGGGGCACCACCCACGATAGGCATCATGGTCGTGACTCCAGAGAAGGGATTGCGGATGTATCAACGCCTTTTGCCGAGGTTGTTTGAACGCTGGCCGGAGGCTGAAGTCCACATTGCAGGAGGTAGCGCGTATCCGCAAGAACTCGCTCATCATCCAAATGCGCGAGTAGTTGGTCATGTTGATGCTGCGACCTTCTTTGCCGGTATCGACCTCCACCTCATCCTCTTCGAGACGACCGGGTCATGGGGACGAGTCATCGGTGAAGCAGGTTTGTTCGGGGTGCCAAGCGTAACATCAGATGTTGGGTCGCAGAAGGAAGCTTTGGGCGAAGGAGGTATTCTGGTAGAGGACGGCCATGATGCTGATGCTGTTATCGAAGCCTTGAGGGCCGTGTACGAGGATCGAGAGCGCTATGGTGCGTTGGCGCGCAAGCATACTCAAATGGTTGACCATCGGCGTTCTGTGGCCGCCTTCCGCAGCGGGCTTGAAGAACTGTTTGAAGGCCGTTGAGGAGGGCTCCTGAGNAGCCTGCACTGCACCAACCATGGCCCCAGCCGAGTTTGGAACGGCCATCTCGGGTACTGCCAATCATTTCTTGACCATCGTTTTCATTCCTCTGGCCAATCTTTTCACAAACAGTTTGGTTTTTCTTCCGACCGAAAGTGGAGTTTTTAGGAACAGGTAGGTCGGTGTTGCGGCGTAATTCACCTCATCGGTGGTGTATCCATGTTTGGAGATTGCATTTTTGAACAATTTGAATTCCTTTTTGGTGGCCAATTCAGCGAAGACTGCAGGTGATTGAGTCTCGAGAATGTTTTGTGCGCCTTGAATGATTTCCAATTCAAAACCTTCGACATCCATTTTGATTAAAGCGATGTTTTCAACGCCTCGCATCAAGTTGTCAAGTGAATCTACCTCTCGATGGGTGCCTTCCACATTCACGATTTTTGTCATACCTGCGTTGATATGATTCGTTTCAGAAAGATCAACGTACCCTTTTTTATCCAAAATTCCAATTTCACCAAGATGGTATGTGTGCTCAGGACAGTTGTGTTCCATGTTCTTCTTTAACAAAGCAAAGATTGTTTCATCGATTTCAAAACTGTACACTTTTGTTGAGTCACAAAAGCGGTTGAAAAAAATCGAGTGGTTGCCGATGTTGGCTCCGATATCGATATAGACTCCTTCCAAATTCAAAGATTGTGCTTTTTCCAACAATTTATTTTCGTAGAATGTTTGCTCGGTGACAATTTGGGCAAAAATTTTATCCTCAGCGTGGTAACCTTCCATGGTGATTCTTTGATTCGAATATGTAAATTCGGTGACCACATTACCCTGACCCATAAACCTCTTCGGAGCCTCGNATTCTTTAACCCTCTTTCAAAAGANGGCTTAATGCCGTTACTTCNNGGTAAGTCTCGCGAATCTGTGAACATCACCTTTTCACATGCATTGCTCCAAATGCACTTACACTCAATCGGAATTATCTCNGTTGATGTTGTCTGCACAAATGTTTGTGGTTGGAGGCTTGTGAGCGAATGGCTAACTAAGGCAATCAACTTCGATGTCAGATTTTCACTTCGATAACGTACGGCTGTTCGAAGGACCTAGGGCAGTTTANCATACGAATTGAGTNTGNCTAAGTTNACAGAATCGATTAGAGGACTGTATCGTAAATTTCCAGTAATTGCCTGCGGATGGTTGCCTTGGTATATCTCGCTTCGACGCCGTCCCGCATTGATTGNGTGTCCCAATCCATNCCNATCATGTTTCGCATTGCTTCTGCTAAGCCGTCGACATCATCGACGTCGACCAAAACACCATCTTCACTTCGGATGATGTCGTTTGGTCCACCGCAGCGAGTTGCAATGACAGGTCTACCGGTGGAAAGTGCTTCGACCAAAACTATGCCAAATGTTTCGTATCGACTTGGGTGAACGAAAGCATCGATTTTTTGAAAAAATTCACACGCCCTTTCACGAGAGATTTCGCCAACAAACTCCACTTGATTACCGATTCCGAGTGTGGTGGTAAGTTGTTCCAATTGTTTCCGAAGTGGGCCGCCGCCAGCTAACAAGAGTTTGGCGTTCGGAACTTCTTTGAAGGCTTGAAGCAACGTAGCGTGACCCTTGTCTTCAACCAAATTGGCCATATATCCAAAGGTGAATGTTTCATTCTTGGGCAAAGGTGTGAAAGGAAATTTCCCAGTATCGATCATGTTTGGTACGGTGGTGAATTCGGAGGCATGAATACTGAGAATTCTTTCTAAATCGTTTGCCAAAGTACTGCTAACCGAAAGCAGTCGGTTGGCTGCTTTCAAAGCAAACGCTGCGGTCTTTCGCTCCCTCGGCCCGACGATTCCTCTTGCGAATACGCTCGCACCAACCGTCACAACATATGGGATGTTTTCTCTTTCAGCGATTGCTCTGGCAAGGATTGCTCCATGCATTGTACATTTAGCATGAATGATGTCAGGAGGACCGTTTACCTCTTTGTACGCATCATACATCTTCAGTGCTAACTTCTCTCGAGAACGGACAGATGATCTGTAGATGAGGGGGATTCTATGAAATGGCCCGGGTTGGAACAATCGTCTCCTGGCGCGAACGACTGTGAGGTTATTTTCCTCGGTAATTGTAATCGGTTCTGTTGGACCTTTCAGCCAAGTTGCAGATGGGAGGTCGTGAAACCTCGCATGAAGAACTCCGACTTTGTGGCCGACTTCTGCAAACATCTCTGCCTGCTCTTGAAAGAAGGTGCCCAAGAGCGGTGCGTCTGAGCTCGGATACCATGAGGGGATGAAGAGGATATGTCGCTCAGTCAACTCCTTCACAATTGTTCTGTCAACTTCAGGCGTTCATCAAGTTTGTGGATTCTAGTCTTCAATTAGGATAGAATACATCATCGTAGCAAAATGTTGACCGGAACATTCCGTAGATGCGACTTCAATCGAGAACCTCATGCACTTCACCAAAATCATAGATTAAGCGCCATGCTGTGTATGGTTCGTCCTTTCCTAACCACGTTTCTTTTGTCCAAACGATACACCCGAAACAACCGGAATAGTCTCTCTTGATTCATCCTGAGGTTTTTTTTGGCGATTGCTTCTTTAATGATGGGGCCAGCCTTAGCACCATGACAGAAAGTCCTGAGGCGAATTCATTTTTCAAAAAATGGGCCATGAGGCAATACTGGAGAATGCAACAATCCCAAGCGATTGTCAGCCTGTTGTTGTGGGGAACAACCATNACNNTGCTGGTTTGGCCGTTAATCGAATGGAGGTTCTCGGCAGAATGTACTTCAGAGCCATGTTTTTCCAATGAACTCTTTGGGATATCGAGTACGTACTTTGCACTTGTTGGCATCTTTTTCGCGGTCATGTTTTCTGTCCTGACAATTGGATTTCTCTACGACCAAGTGTTCTCTCTGTGGACCGAGTGGAGAAGTGTCGATATGGAACGTAACCCCTACGTGACCTATGCTCTTGCTCCACTTTGGGTCATGACCATCGCTATGCAGGCTGAGGTGTTGAAGCGCACATCACCCGATGATGAAGCAATGGTCAAGCAAGCGGATTGGTACCTGAAGTGGTGTGAGAGATACACAGAAGGCGAAATGTTCGCTCGTTCTGTTCAATTCTGGGACGAAGATATGGGAGAAACACCTACATTTTGGTTCACCACCGATGAAGCCATGGAAAGGGCTCGACAGGCTTCGTTTGAAGACGAATCCTAATGCTCTACTCGGCAGAATACGAAGAATGTTGATTCAAAAGTTGGGCTTTAATTAAAAACANTTAATTAGAACNGAAACAGAATTCATTTTGTGGATGATGAGGCATTAGAGGAGGAGGTTACGCTAAAGGGGCGTATTTTCGCTCTAACGATGCGTCTATTGGCATTAGGACTCATCCTTCTGTCACTCATGCTTTCCACCGATGGACTCTTTGTGGTAATACTGTTATTCGTCATTGTAGTGCCGTTTGAAAAGTTGTTTCCCAGGCACAAAGGACAGAAGATTAGACGTCCAAAACTTGGAACCGATATCGGCTATGCCCTTGCATCGCCAATTCTAGGAATTCTCACTCTTGTTGTTGGTTTTTTCATTGCGATAATTAGTCTTGCTTGGGTTCCTGGATTATTGGTTGCTCCATATGTTGCAAAAATACCGACAGAATGGATGCCAATTATCGGATTTCTATTGTTTGATTTCTTAGTTTATTGGACTCATCGTTTCTATCATGAGATTGAGGTCTTGTGGAAGTTTCATGCCATTCATCACTCGACAGAACATTTAGATTGGGCAAGTGGCTTTAGAGCCCACCCGTTAGATAGTACAATTTTAGCACCGGCATTCGTGTTTTTGGTCGCTGCAGGATTTAGTTCAGAACTAACTGGAGCATTCGCAGTTGCTCAATTATTAACTGGATTGTTTTTGCATGCAAATGTAAGTTGGAGATTTAAGTGGTTACATAAATTCATTATTACACCAGAATTTCACCACTGGCATCACACCAATGAGCGCGATGCGGTATGGACAAATTATTCGACGTTCTTGCCAATTTGGGATATCATTTTTGGTACCTATTTCATGCCAAAGAACCGACGTCCACAAGTCTATGGGGTCAATGAGAAGATTCCAGATGGAATCATGCTACAACTGAAATATCCTCTCAAGGGAATGCCCAAACCTTGGTGGTTTCTTTTCCATCCATTCAAATCAGTTAAACTGATATTTTCAACTGCTAAAACCATTATCAAAAGCATGTTTAAATCAGCATTTAGGAAACGTGGAACGAAACCTTGGGATATCTACAAATCAAACAGCAATGACTCAAAACCAATCCAAATGATTGAACAGAACTAGATTCTTGTGAGTCTAAACCCAGAACAATCGGTTCTCAAGCTACTGAGCCGCTAAATGTTACAAACATGAGCAAATACAGTAATGGGATGATAAACGAGAGAATATGGACCGTTGAAACAGTAGGGGTGAGCGCCCCATTTTTGTGTAGATGCCAGGTGAGGAAGGCAAGAAAGATTGTGTAAATGGGGAACAGAATCATTAGACCCATTCCACTGTAAATGAAGAGATAATATCCAGCGAAATTACTCGACCCCATCGATGAAATGACCATCAAAAATATGACCAATGGAACATATCCTAGAGCCACCGCTGTAATAGGATTAATCTTCGTTGAGCCCTGAATATCTTTTTGATTCGGAAAGAATGAGAATTCGTTACTGACCACAATTTTTCCAGTCGAGTTAAACAAAATATCGTCAGGAATTTCAAAACCTGCGGCAGCAAAGGATTGGATAATTTTTCCTTCTTGAATTTGATAAACATTTGATGAACGAAATTGTTCCAATGCCATTTCATCGGACCATCGTGTATACACAATGACGCGTTCGTCATCTTCAGCAAAGGTTGAACCAAGGCAACCGTATTTAGCAGCAACAGAAAGGAAGGCCATCATCGACTCAATCATCTCTGGCGTAATTTCCCTGCTCTTTTTTTTGGTAATCCACATCCGAATTACCGAGGATTTTGCCATGCAGCCCCTATGAAGTAGACGGTTTTACTCTTTCTATTCTATCGCTGAAGTGATTTCAGTCTACATTGACAAGGGTCTCTTGCGTCGGCATTAGAGTGTTTCAAGAGCGTTCACTAGGTCTTGCCATAGGTCTTCCATGTCCTCGATACCAACCGACAAGCGAATCAAGCCCGGAGTCATTCCTGCATCATAGCGCTGCTTTTCAGGAATTGCTGCATGCGTCATTGTCCATGGGTGGTTGATGAGCGATTCGATTCCACCCAAACTTTCTGCGGTTGCAAACAATTTCAACTGAGCTGCGAAATTACGGGCACCAGCTTCTCCTCCTTTGACCTCCAAGGAAATAATGCCACCAAAGGCATTCATTTGCCGTTGTGCGATTTCATGTGTTGGGTGGCTTTTCAGTCCTGGATAAAAGAGGCGAGTAACCTTTTCATTGTCCTGTAATCGCTCTGCCAATGTCTGAGCACTTTCGCAATGACGATTCATTCGTAAAGCGAGTGTCCGCAGCCCTCGGAGGATGAGGAAACAATCCATCGGTGCTGGGACTGCACCTACGGCATTTTGTAAGAATGAAATCTTTTCAGCGAGTTCCTTGCTTTGAGTGATTAAACAACCGCCGATGACGTCACTGTGGCCTCCGATGTACTTGGTTGTTGAATGAACAATGATATCTGCTCCCAACTCGAACGGACGCTGTAGAATTGGTGTTGCGAAAGTCGAATCAACAACGACAAGAAGGCCGTGTTCTTTTGCTTCAGCAGCTAATGATTTGATATCATGAACGGTGAGAAGTGGATTGGTTGGACTTTCAAGCCAGAGGATTTTGGAGTTTTCACGAACAAGTTTTCCAAGGTCTCCGCTTTGCAATGAAGAATAACTTGTTTCAATGCCGAATCGTGAAGCAATTTGGTCAAATAAACGAACTGTGCCACCGTAAAGATCGTCGCATGCAATGACATGGTCGCCTTGTTTGAGCATTTGGCTGATGGTTGTAATCGCCGCCATTCCACTTCCAAAACAAAACCCATACGCTTCTTGATGAGGCGATTCCATCTCCGCTAGTGCCCGTTGGAGAGCATTTCGAGTGGGGTTGTCTCCACGTGCATATTCATATCCAAGATGGTCTGCAAAATCCTTTTGGACATAGGTCGATGTTTGAAAAATAGGTGTGTGGACTGAACCTGTCGTAATTTCAGGGTCTAAGGAAGAATGTACGCAACGGGTTGAATCTCCAGTCATTTCACCACTCCCAACCATCGACATCAAATCCGTTATCTCTTAACCAGTCATCGTTGTAGACTTTTCCAAGATATGGATTCCCAGCATCGGGTAGAATGACAACAATCTTCGCCTTTTTTCCAACCTTATCGTGTTCAGCAGCAATATCTAGGGCAATCTGTAACGCTCCACCACATGAACCACCGCAGAACAATCCCTCTTGCTTGGCCAAACGTCGAGCCATACGGAAACACATCTCGTCATCAACCATTCGAATTTCATCAATTACTGAAAAGTCGGTCGCTGGCGGAATAAAGTCTTCACCAAAACCTTCCACTTTGTATCCATGAGGAACCCCCATGGTTCCTTCCTCAAACCATTGTTTGAGAATCGACCCCTCTGCATCGACCCCAACAATTCTTGGAGCGTCTTTACCGTTTTCTTGTGCTTGCGATTTTAGATATTTTCCGCACCCCGTAATGGTGCCGCCAGTACCCATCGTTGCGACAAAGTGAGTGATATCGCCTTGAGTCTGTTGCCAAAGTTCCGGTCCAGTAGAATGAATATGGGCTTTTGGATTTGATTGATTGGAGTATTGGTCGGGATACCATGCCCCTTCAATCTCCTTGCTCAGTCGCTCAGCGACCATGTAATAGGAACGAGGGTCTTCTTTTTCAACTGCAGTCGGACATACTTCAACTCGTGCACCCATAGCACGTAGCAAGTCGATTTTCTCCTTGGCCATCTTATCAGGCATTGTGAATACACACTTGTATCCCCGTTGAGCAGCAACCATAGCCAGTCCAATGCCGGTGTTGCCACTGGTTCCTTCAACAATGGTTCCACCGGGTTTAAGCCAACCGTTTTGTTCTGCTTCTAGAATCATAGCAAGGCCAATTCTATCCTTGATTGAGCCACCCGGACTACAACGTTCGAGTTTAGCCCAAACTTCGGAGCCAGACAACTCAGCAGTTACCTTGTTCAAACGAATCAAAGGGGTGTGACCTATAGCAGAAACTACATCTTCGTAAACGCCGTGAGGGAGGACCATATTGAATCCCAGTGAATTCTGGTTCATCAGGCTTTTCAAGTTGATTAATGAGTCATTTGAATCGAATTGAGAAGTGCCAGTGTGTTTTCGACACATTCACAAGGATTGACTGGAAATTTTATATCGATATCTAAAAGTAATTTATCATTGTCGAAATGCTATGAGAATTGAACATACTGGCATTTCAATTCTTTCAAAAAAAAAATCGGTCAGTTTTTGATTATGTCACAACCTCAAATAATCGTTAATGGTGTTCTTGCTCAAAATCTTCGATGGAACAAAGAAGTATTTGTACCACTTTCTTCAGGAATTCAACATCAAATAGAGATTAATTTCCCTTATATTTTGGGTCCATCGTGTAGAGCCAATATGGTTGTAGTACTTCAACCGGGACAAGTTCTACGTTTTCGCTACAAGACCTCGTTTTTTGTCACATCTTCAGGTAACATTTCACAGATTGATTGAATCTTTTTTAGAATATTTCAAACTCACAAGGGTGAAACATAGCACTCATGTTGACGAATTTGGCGGTCATAAATGCTCGTAGTCCATCCTGTTCTACCTACTCAAAAGTTGAAGTATTCATCTGCAGCAAATATGGAATAAAGGAAAAGGAACAGTGCTGCAACACCAAAACTGAAAATGGCCGTTAGAACTGATATTCCGGCTGTTAAACCCCCTCCGTGTCTCTTTTTCCAACTTGCTAACTTTACGAAAAAAGTACCAAGAAGAATCAATCCTGTTGCATTACCGTTGCACAACACGAAACACATTATGTCGTCCAAATTAATGCCGAAATCCATGTCGGTTACCAAAAATGGGAATAGCGTTGATAAGAAGATTAAGATAAATGATGTCCAAAGAAGTTTGTAAGGAGGGCTGTCGTCAACGATGATGATTGGTTGCTGTGCTACATATGTGGTCGCCGTTCCTGAAAGAACTGGAGTATTGGTAAGTGTCGCTTCGGTTTGATTTTGCGGAGTATCGATAACGATACTTTGAGGTGGGCTCTTCTGCCCGTTATCATCCATGAATTCGGTTCAAGATGTTTAGACTTAAACATGGTGCAGAGTGTTGCTCACGACAGACTCTTTGGACGNANCAACATCGTAACCGATTTCTTTTGNTGGTGGAATTCTCCGACTTTCTCAAAACCATGCCGTTGATGAAATCGCTCAGAATCTGGATTTGGCGGAGTGAGATTGACTTCTGCTGCCACTGAACAATCAAGTTGTTGAGCACGCTCGAAGACGCTTTGATACAGCAGAGTCCCAATGCCTTGATTTCGATAGTTTTGAGCTACTGCAATACGATCAACATACAAAAAATTTTGATATTTTTGATTAAACCAAGCGTAGTTCAGGCTTCCATAAGCAGTATTTGGTAACAAACAAATTACGAAGCCGAGTAACGCGTTCCCGTCAAACGCTCCTAGCGAAAATTCACTGAACTCCATCAAGTCTTCAAACTCTTTTTCAGTAACCTGCCCGGTTCCAGGCAACCCTTGTTCATTGATTTCCCATCCAGCGCGAATATGTTCGGAATCAAGCAGTCGCAACTCCATCGCTCTCGTCTCCTGCAGGTGGGGCTCTTGCTACCAAGCCTAAAGCAGCCGTGGTTAGAACTAGGCTAGCAACCAGTGAAAAACCTATCATGGCAGCCGAGAATATTCCAAAGTTACTAAACAAGCCCATTGGAGATAAAGCGATGACACTGAAACCAGCAATGTCTGAAGCTGCACTGCCGACAAGTGCTAGTCCACATGCGCCTCCGATTCCAATCAGTGCTTCATTGTGCGATTCGCCGGATTCACGACCTTCTCGATATCGTTCAGTAACGTGAATACAATAGTCAATTCCGACTCCCAGAGATATTGTCGCAATGGTAACCGTTACAATGTTGAGTGAGGAACCAGCCAAGTACATGAGGCCGTACAACCAAACGACGACCAAAAGAATCGGGACAAGGGTAACGCTGGCTTGCTTGAANGATTTGAACCCGATTGACAGAGTGATAAACACGAACAGTGAGCCGAGGAGCAGTGAAGATTGCATTTCATCTTGCATTGTCGTGGAAGCAACAAAACGAGTCACTGGACGGCCAGTGGTCATCACCCAAGTNAGAGGTTTATCCTCGCTGACTTCACCCGATTCCATACGGTCTCCGGTTGATAGGTTGGTGAACGAAGAGAGGTCTCTCCAAACTTCTTCCATGCCCCCCGCCATACCGGGGAAATCTTCTGGAGCGGTCATTCCAAATCGGATTAACATGCGTTCATACACCGCATCTTCGCCGTTGATATCGAGCCATGGCTGAGTTGGGTCAAGTTCGACTTTAGGAGCGATATACAAAGCAACAATACTTGGGGGGATATCTGGAATTGGCCCGACTCCCGGTACGCCGTTAAGTGACAAAAATCCGTAGAAGAACGCCAAACATTCCCTGTCTGTCAAATCCATCAATGGTCCGTTACCGGCAGTGGAGCAGTTCATCCCATGACCAGTTTCATTGACTTGCCATCCAGCCGCTTCGAACGGTGTTGGGTCAAGAACCAGCGAACCTTGAGCGGCCAAGACCATTTCATCCAGTGCTAGAATATCGATTGTACCGTCCGGCTGTCGAGTAATCTTGTCCGGAACGCCTTCTGGTAAATGGTCCATGTCTTGTCGGAAGGTGTCGATTGCAGCAAATACCGCCGGGTCTAGGATATCACCTTCAATGAGAAGATTCGCCGGTTCTCCTTCATCGGCAAATCGCTGCGAAATTTCTTGAACTCCAATGGCAAAGTCAGAGCGCTCATCAAGGAAATCTTCAACAGCAAAATCACCTTCAAGTTGGGCCATACCCCAAGCAGCTGGGACTGTCAGCAAAAAGGCAATTGAAGCAATGATTACCGAGTTCTTGAATGTTCCAGAGCCGAGTGCAATCTTTTTTAGCCAGCGTTCTGGAATGAGGTGAGTAGTGTCTCCAGATTCCTCAATGTTCATCTTTCGCTCTTGCATCCATTTGTCGACCGAAAGACGGATGAGAGGTACCCACAATCCAGTAAGAATGAATGCAGACAAGATTCCTAATGCTGCTTCGATACCAAAAGACCTCAGTACGGCGATGTCGCTGAAAACATTGGCTGCAAAGGCCGCCATAGTTGTAATCGAAGTCAGCATGATTGCGCGTCCAACACGTTGCAAGGTTGTTTGTGCAGCTTCTTCAGGTGTGAAGGATTTTGCGCGTTCTTCCTTGTACCTGTGCAGTGCATGCAGTGAATCATCAATGCCAAGTGCAAGAACGAGAATCGGCAGTAAATTTGAGAATTGAGAGCGTGCAATGAGAGAAAGGCCGAACCAAGAGGTGAGGCTCGAGAAGTGCCCAATCATGCCCTGCATCCAAAGCAAGGCGGTTCCAAGTGCAAACATGACAATTACAACATCGGTCAGTCTTCGCAGGCTCACATACAGGAGACCAACGATGGCTATTCCCATCAGCAGAACCAGTCCGCCGCTTGCTTGCAACTCGCGATTTACTTCGACGTTCACNCCCTGNCCAAGCAGCAGGGTAATCGTGGTTCTGTCGTTTGAGCGCAGGTGGCCTTCAAGGTCCATGTACGACCATTCTGTAGAACAACCGTTCCCTTCACTCATTTTTTCCAAGCAGTACTCTTCAGAATACTGAGGGGGATGGAGAACCAAAGAACCATCGGCAACTCTGTATCCGCCAATTTTTATGCCGTCGTCAGAAAAGTCGAGGCTTTTTTCTTGTAACGAATCTTTCCAAATGACTTCCCAACCCATTTCTTCAAGCATACCTCTGTCAAATTGAACGAGTAGCCATGTCGAAGAGGCAGACCATCTTCCAGCGGCGTACAAGGCGTTCTCCCATGAACCGTTGCTTGTCAGTGACCCTCCAACAGGTCCAGTTTGAAGAGCATTCATATCTGCAACAAATCCTCTGTCCAGCGACAACCATCGCAGGAAGTTGTTGTCGGATGCCTCTGCCATTCGTGCTGCAGCAAGGTCNATGTGNTGTTGGGTAACATTTGAGTCATCAAATTCGAGGCATTCCAATACGCCACAATCCGTCCAATTCGTTGGCGGTTCAGTCACCACGCCAAGGGTCGTAAGTCCAGGTTGAGTGAGAATTGACGACCCGTTCATGAATCCACGAAAGTGGTCAGAAAGAGAAATTGCTCCAGGAGCCTGGTTACCTGTTACATCGTTGACGAGNGGTTTCATCGCTTTACTGAGNGGGTGCTGGTGAACCAAATTGACTTTCGAATCGATTTCTTGCAGCAGTGTCAAATTCATGATTCCAGCAGTTGGGGCGTAAATTCCCCCCCACGGTTCACCCGCATCAAGCATCTCGGTGGCGCTTGGAAGAGAGGCGTAGTCGGGTGCACCGTCGCTCATCCGTGGCACAGGAGTCCATTCATCCAACGGGGGAACGTAGGCCGGGTCACGCGCTGAAACCAGGAATCCAAGGATGATTTCTGAATTAGCAAACTCNTTGTCAATAATTGATTGTGCTTCAAGTTCTGGAGAATCCATTTCGTAAGATTCCATATCAATGGGCTGAAGCGCTGTAAGCGCCCCAGGAATCATCAATAGTGTGAGAAAGAAAACAGCAACATGAACTCTGTTGCGATAGGGAATGAGCCATTTGGCAAATGCAGCAAATGACCGTTTCATAGTCGATGCTTCGGTCTTCTCCTTTTGAACTCATGTTTTCAACTGAACCCCAAATCTATCATCGTTGCTTTCAAACACCGTCTCGTTTTGGAACGGGTATGGCTATACTCATCATCTTGAATCACCAACCGTACGACGGAACCGATGTCACTTGGAACGCACTTCGTCTGGCTCGTCAACTGAACAACGATGGAGTTGAAGTTCGATTGTTCTTGATGAACGACAGTGTAGACCTTGCCCGTGATGGCATACAGCCGCCTGAAGGCATTGAAGACATGGTAGCGATGACCAAGGATTTGATTGCCAACGGCGTTCCTGTCAAAGTCTGTGGAACCTGTCAGAACCGTTGTGGCGTTCTCAAGGGTCAGCCGTATTACGATGGGGCACAATTCTCAACCATGGCTGAATGTTCAGCCTGGGTGCAAGAAACCGAGAAAGTTCTCACATTCTAATTCATCAGTTCTTATAAATGGTCAACTGAGGGCCTAGGCAGTGGGTACCCTTTGCCACCCCCTCTTGGCAGAGGGGGCCCTTTGCAAAGTTAGTTTCGGCGATACTTCTTCACAGCTAGTGTTGTGG
>NYZH01000026.1 GCA_002687075.1 Methanobacteriota archaeon | reverse complement strand
GCACGATGGTGTTGACGGATCCCGAGACGTCCACGGCAATGATGCGCGTGGCGGTATCTGGGTCCCCCAAGACGGTAGTGATTTCATCGTTAAAACACACAACAGCAGTCACGACAGCAGTCACGACAGCAGTCATGCCAGAACTCTCGCCAGAGGTCTCGCCAGAGGTCTCGCCAGAAGTCTCGCCAGAAGTCACGACAGGAGTCACGACAGGAGTCACGACCTGCGATGCTTGCGGTGTCGCTTGCGGTGTCGCTTGCGGTGTCGCTTGCGGTGTCGCTTGCGGTGTCGCTTGCGGTACCTGTGGCGTCGCTTGCGGTACCTGTGGTGCCAGTGGTGCCTGTGGGTTGCTCATAGTGGTGCTGTGGTGCTGTGCTGTGGTGCTGTGGTACTGTGGTACTGTAGTACTGTGGTCACTGTGGTACTGTGGTCACTGGTGAACCTGTGACGAGTCACTGGTGAACCTGTGACCTATGGTCACCCACTGGTGAACCTGTGACGAGTCAGTGACTAGTCTGTGATACCCTCGCAGAGTTATGTAGTCACACAATAGGTTATATACTACACAAAAGCGACGAACCCTAACTTTTTGGCTGTGAAGCTCGCTCTGAAAAATTTTTTCCCTGGTAGACGGATATACCTGACCAAAAGTTGAAGGTGGCATCACGGGGTCCCCGACCCTAACCCAAAAATCACCGATTTCGACCCTAACTTTTTTGATCGCCAACCCTAACTCTGCGATGTCAACCCTAACTTTTTTGGTCGGCGCGCGTCCTCGGCACTTGCACGAACCCTAACTTTTTTGGTCCATTTTTGTGTGTACGTACTTAACGTAAGAGAGGTGTCCACTGGAACAAATTGGTCCCGCGAATCCATTTCGTCCATTTTTGGTGTTTAGGTACTTTGTCTACTGTTTTAGTAGACAAAGTACTCAAAAGGGGGTCATTTTGGCCGACCCTAACCCAAAACCCGTGATGCCAGCTCTGAAATTTTTTACTTGACACCCAAATATTTTTGCGATTTTTTGCAAAAAACCCAACCCTAACCGAGGCCGTGATGCCAGCTCTGAAAAATTTTTTCTCTGGTAGACGGATATAGCTGACCAAAAAATGAAGGTGGCATCACGGGTTTTTGGCCAAACCCTAACTTTTTCAAAACCCTCTAATACACTTATATACTACACACCACCACAGTGCACCCCCCTCCACTCCACAAAAATCACACCATAAAAAAAAAAAAATTGATTTTTTTCTTTCTTCTTCTATTCTCAGTACTTAAGGAAAAAAAATTTCAGAGCTGGCATCACGGGGTAGTGGCAACCCCACCAGACCAAACCGGCAAAAAATACGAGATCCGAGGATCTCACTCAGAATCACGAGTGTGGCGTGGTGGACACGAGTGGTATACAACAAAGTACCTTTATAGTAGAGTAATATATGTATTGAAATTGTTCATTTTTGGATTCCTTGGGACCATTATGCGATGCGTACTTTCTTCCTCTGTGGGTCTTCGAGCACCTCGAGAAGCCGCTTGGATTTTTTGTCGAGCACGTTTTTTGCCTCGGCCATGGCCACGGTTTGGACCGTGATGACTTCTCGAAAGGCTTTTGTCTCGGACTCAAACTCCTGGAACCCCTGGACCCCCGCGAAGAATTTGTGTACTTTGTGTGCCGAGGTGTACTGGCTCTTGGTGGAGGCGAGATGCGACGCTCTCTGTCTCAGCACGCGCGTCACGTCAGTGTCTCGAAGTCGAAGTTGCACGAGCGCGGTCGATTTGTTGGACCCGTGGAACTGCGGTACGACTTCGTAGTCCACGACGTCCATGTCGGCGGTGATGTGCATTTCCTCCTTTGCCGCGCGAAGAGCGGCGTCTCGGATGACTTTGAGACCGTCTTCCAGGTACACAGATTCTTGGAGACTTTTGGTTTCATCCCGACAAAGCTTCTCTGCGCCTGTGACTCTGTTCCAGTGCACGTGGTCGGAGAAGAACCTGAAGACGTCGAAGAGTTCCTCCCAGAAAGTTTTGGGAACGGCGCCGAGTATCTCGCGGAGTTTGTCTTGAGCGATGTCCTTGGTGACCCCGAGAGAGTGGAGTGGTTTGTACACCCATCCTTTGCTGGTGGCATGAAGCAGACAGCAGAGTAGATACTCTTGGACACAAATGTCGTGCGCAGCGTCGAGTTGCATGGACTGGTCCAACTGTTCGATGCTCGGATCGAGTTTGTAAGGCGTGTGCGGCGCCTTTCCCTCGTGCCAGTGTTGTTTGTAGCGCTCCCATACCGCCTTGGGGGTTTTGTCTTTGTCCACTCGATCCTCTTGGCCGTAGTGCACCGCGAGTTCCTGTGGATCCTCTGAAGGTTCCTCTGAAGGTTCCTGTGGCGCTTCGGATCCTTGGACGACGCAGATGATGACACCTGCGACGCTCTGAAGTTCTTCGAGTCGTTGCTGGTCTTCGCGCCAGCGCTCGACGCCGTTCTTCCACCAGTACTCGTACTTTTCGGGGTTTTCGGCAAGATAAATGCGAGATCCCTCCTCGTCGATGGGGAATTCGTCCGCGTCTGTGGCATCGGCTTCCTCCACGCTTGGAAGTTGACGCTCGGCGACCTCGGCGACCTCGGCGACCTCGGCCTCGGCAGCGACCTTGGCCTCGGCAGCGACCTTGGCAGTGGCCTCGGCGGCGGCTTTGGCGGCCTTTGGCTCGGCCTTTGGCTCGGCCTTTGGCTCGGCCTTTGGCTCGGCCTTTGGCTCGGCCTTTGGCTCGGCTGCGTGACTTGCTGTAGACATGGTGTGACTGTGTGTGACTGTGTGACTGTGTGTGACTGGGTGTGACTGGGTGACTGAGGTCACTGAGGTCACTGAGGTCACTGGTAAACTACTGAGGCCACTGAGGTCACTGACTAGTCTGTGGTTCACCAGTGACCTATGGTCACCCACCGGTAAACNACTGACTAGTCACTGGTGAACCTATGGTGAACCTATGGTTAAACCTATGGTAAACTACTGAGATCACTGACTAGTCACTGGTGAACTACTGACTAGTCACTGAGGTCACTCACTGACTACTGAGACCACAGCAGCAACCACAATGTCTACTGAAGTCAACGCGAAGCAGAGCACGCAGAGCAAGCGCAAGCAGCCGGACCAGCCGGACCAGCCGGAGCANCCGGAACCGAGCGCCAAGCGCGCCAAGTGCACCAAGCGGCAGCGATACGGAGTGCTGGCCAAGGTGGACGGGGAAAAAGTGACTTTGAACATGAGAAAGGTGGAGAACGCGATCATGTGGGTGAATGTGGATTATGTTGTTCGTGCTGTGGAATTTGGTAATACGTACAGGCTGAACCAGTTTCTCAACGCGATGAGTTACGGAACGACGCTCAAAGACTACGCCGAGGTACTGAAGAGAGAGCTGGAAGATGCTTACGATGGCACTGCGACCTTTGAAGTATATAAATTATAATGACATGTATATCAAATATGTATCGTCTTTCTCAGAGATCTACACCTGTAAACACACCTAGCGACACGCCTCTAGGCACGCCTAGCGACACGCCTAGAGATACGCCTGATGACACGCCTAGAGGCACGCCTAGAGGCACGCCTGATGGTACGCCTGTGGCAACGCCTGTGGCAACGCCTGTGGCAACGCCTAGCAGCACACCTCGAGGCGGCGCAAGCGGCGCGTTTTTCGACACGTGCAACACTGTGGTCCCCACNAAGCGCACTGAGCGCACCAGAATCTTGACGCCTGTGGAGAAGAGGGAGGCGATTCTTTCGGACCCTCATTTCGGCATGCTGAGCATGGTGCGTTTTTTCGCCAGGGAGGAAAAGTATGGGTATGTGCTGTTGCCTTTGAGTTTGTTGATTGGACAGTGGTTGATGTTTTTCGCGGTGGCGAGCCACAACTTTATGGAGGCGAAACGATGTGGTTCTCGCAGTTTGACGATGAAGACGTTGTTTGTGGGAGTGTGCCTCGTTTACTTTGTGGAGAGCATTCAGCTGATCGACAATTTGACGCGCCGTTTCCACTACACGACGGCGAAGGCGAGTTATTCGGTGATGNTCGACCGTTTGCACGAGGATACGTACACGCTGTGCGTGTTTGTGAGCAATTTGGTTATTATTTTCTACACCGAAGAGCTCATCGAGGCGGTGTTCAACTGCCTTGCGATGCANTTTTTGAGCCAGTTGGAGAACGAGTGGCAGCAGGCCTACTACGAGACGAGATTGAAGGAGGCGGCAAGAGTGTTCGACACGTTTTTCGTGACCTCGAGCGAGAATACAAAGAAATTAAAGAAACGTAAGAGAAGAAGCGTGTTGTTTCGCGTAGTGTANACGATCACGGAAGTGATTTTCAAAGCGACCACTGTGGCCTACTGGTTGCTCCCTGTGTACTCTTTGGCGATGTTGGGATGTGGCGTCATGTGCGTGTAGCGCCTAGCAGCCGCCTAGCAGCCGCCTAGCAGCCGCCTNGCAGCCGCCTAGCAGAAAGTATGCGGTGTACCGAATCCCTTTGAAGAGCGGTGTGACACCGTGCAGCACTTTGTTGTCGTGCACGATGCACGTTCCGGTTTCCCTTTGCACATAGTGGTCTTGCGTGTCCCTGTAAAACAGCTTGCCTCCCATGACGCCTTTGGCGTTGAGCACGATTTGCATGACTTTGGTGTGATGATCTTTGTGGAGCGGAATACCCTTGGCGCGTCCCTCCTCTGCGGTCCATTTCCTGAGCACGATGCGGCTACGCTCCAGACCGTGAGAGTCTCTGAGTTCGAGCAGCGGCACGACTTCCTTGGTGTGTAGACAGAGCACGAAATCGTCGAGAGAGCAGTTGATTTTGATGTCGTTGGCGTTCGCATTGGCGTATGCCTCGCGCGTCTCGACGAGCGTTTCGATGAGCGCGATGATGCGATTGCACGTGTGCTCGCTGACCACGTTGTGATGCACGTGGTACTGAACGGGGATGTTCTCCCTAACATCCCGGAACCTCTCGATGTGTTGCACGACCCCTACATCTTTTCCTGTTCCAGGTGGCGCGCGGCCACGAAACCTGCAAATCCTCAGAAGATGTTGCTCCACTGTCTCTCCAAAGTAGTTACTCCCCGTGGCGATGGTGCGCTGCTCCATCCTTTTCCTGTAAAAGGCGAGGAGCGCCTCGGCGTTGGTGGCCACCGTTTTGCGAATACGCAGCGCGTGGCAGAACAAAGCGAACTCGTCGGGGGTGCTTTCTCTGCGCCTCGCTTCGGTTTGCGCTTGGGTCGTGTCGTGCAACCTGTTGGCGCAGATGAAAAACTCTTCTGCGAGACGCATATTTTGCTCTGTGGCGAGCAACTCCCCCTTCGTGGCGGGACGCTCTCCCTCTTCGCCGTACCTTTCCTCGTCGTTCGGTTCCAGCGCGTTATCTTCCATGTTGCACAACAACACGTCACACCTGCGCGACAACTCGAGAGCCATGGTTTCGCGTTTCTGTGGCTTTACCTGTGGCTTTTGTGCCTTATTTGTGACCATAGGTCAGTGACTAGTGCACTGATAAATCACTGACTAGTCACTGACTAGTCACTGACTAGTCACTGACCATAGGTCACTGACCATAGGTCACTGATAAATCACTGATAAATCACTGGCCAGTCACTGGTGCACTAACTTCACTGACTAGTCAAATGTTTCACTCTTACCCGACACGACAGCGTTCTTCGACGTTTCACCGGCTCTACACGCGCTCCTTGGCGGCTTTGGTATCTGCTCGGCGCGCGACGCTCGCGGTACTTGCCGAGAAACCTGTGGTACCCGAGAAACCCGAGAAACCTGCCGAGAAGCCTTTGCGAGGCAGAGTGTTGGATCAGCGTACCTTTTACTCGACGACATTATGTTGGACTACGAGTACTCCTTTTTTGGACGCGCGTTACATTGTGTCGCCTCAACTCTACGACATGGGTGAGGGGACACCGAGTTCGGCCATGATGTGCAAGATGTACCCAGGTGTGTCTCACCCGAACTACACGACGAACGGGATGATGGTGGTGCCTAAGGACAACACGTTGTTTACGACCTGTCCAGTGTACACTGAGAACGACACTGTGAAGTCGACGACACTTAAGCACGACCTTCGGCCTTTGCTGGAGGAGTACCACACGTGTCCCTTGCACGAGAGACTTGGCCTTTCCGAGTTGCTTTCCGATGCGCCTCCGTCCTCGGCTGCGTTTGCGAAGGCCGTGACGAAGGCGCGCGCTTGGACTATGATATGGGAGGCGCAATTTGTCGGTGGCAGAGGCGAGGAGAAGAACGAGGCAAAGTGGCGTTGGCGTAGCGATGCTTTGGATTCTCCAGACGTGAAAGCGTTGTTGCTGCGCGCCGGCGCGCAGTACCCGCTCAGCGAGGAGACGCGCCGCTTTGTTTCCGACACGGCGAAAAAGGCCACGATGCTCAACGAATGGATGGACGTGGAGCGATCGCGTGCTCAGAACAAACTTTACGTGGAAACCATGTCCGCTTTTGAAGGAGAGGGAGAGGTGCACCCTGGACGCTGGCAGCAGAAATGGCAGAGGTTTTATCGGAAACACGGTTACGGGAACCTGGCTGTGTCCGTGGTTCCTGAGAAATGGCCGATGCTGAAGGACGGAGAGACCACGAGACTGCATCAGCGCATGTTTGGACCCGCGGGACAACCGAAGCGAGAGGATTTCGAAGGCGATTTCTCGTCAATGATATTCGAGGTGGCCAAGGCCTTGACGAAAGCGAGACTGTGGGATGTTCTGCGCGACCACGAGGGATCTTTCATGTTCACGCACCTCTGGTGGCAGGAGATTCTGTACAAAGCAGCCGGCACGGACTTTGGGTTTTCGGGTGCCGCGTTTGGGTTTACGATGCGCGAGATGCAGGCCATTGCGCGCAGGACACCCGAGGAGGCCTACGAGGAGGCCTACGACAAGGACACTCCCGTGCTGAAACGAAAGCACAATTTGCCTGTGCCTTCCAAGAAGGGACGAAAACGACGAGCGAGTACGAGTACTACGAGTACTACGAGTAATGGTAAAAGACGCAAGTATTAAAATAATTGTTGTAATCGACATTCTGGACACGTAAGTTCTGTGGTTGATTTGTACAGCCTTCCGCAGAGGTGAGGTCCCCATCCCTCTGTGTGATGTATTACGTGTTGGCAGATGGAGTTTTGTTCAATGAAACGCACGACCTTCGCGACGCACTGTAGAAGCTTGCTGTTTGTTTTTTGAAGATCTTTCTTTGCGTTTGCGAACACGACTCCCGAATCGAAAAAGACCTGTTCGCCTCCGAACCTCGTACCTTTCTTTTCCCCTTCGTCGTCGTACCACGATTGCACCGGCATCACGGCACCGACGTTGACTTTCGTCCTTGATTTCCACCCTCTGGTAGCATCATCACACTTGACGTAGAGACATACATAGACACGACGCGGTCCACGAGTAAACATCTCGTGGAGTTCTTTGTGTTTCTTTTCGAGGAGAATATGCACGACATCGATGCTCGCGTGATCGTCGCCGTCTTCGCAGCCGGGGGAGAAAAGAAAGAAATCCTCGAGTTGTTGCTGCGCCATCTTATCGCGCACGCAGTCCATAGCATGTTTGTCCATGTGCCTGTGATTTTAGTGCTCTGTGGCTTTTGTGCCTGTGACCATAAGTCACCAGTGACCATAAGTCACCAGTGACCATAAGTCACCAGTGACTTTTGTGCCTGTGACTTTTTGTGCCTGTGATTTTATCTGTGATTTTTGTGCCTAACCAAAAATGAATATGATGCGCGTGCACGGGGTGTTTGGCGATGTGTTGCCTTGGCCGATGCTCGACGAGGACGATTGGCGCACGGAACACTTCCACGACGTGCGCATTCGCATTCAGCTCGGGTTGCTTCCTACGCAGCATCGCTCTGTGGAGCACTCTGTGGAGCACTCTGTGGAGCACTCTGTGGAGCACTCTGTGGAGCACTCTGTGGAGCATCGCTCTGCGAACGCTGTAGCGAGGCCTGTGGCGACGAACGCTGTAGCGAGGCCTGTGGAGCAGTACCCGGAGGAGCAGTACTCGGAGGAGCAGTACCCGGAGAAGCAGTACTTGGAGACGAATTACAACGCCGATACGGAGACGGAGACGGAGACGAAGACGAGTACACAGATACCATTCAATCAAATAGGATGTTTGTATTCATAATAATTTGCGTTTTTTAGCTTTGCGTGTCGCTTTGTGTGTATCTTTGTGTGTCGCTTTGCGTGTCGCTTTGCGCGTTGCTTTGTGTGCGATCGCTTTGGCTACGGCGTCCATGAGTTGTTGTATTGCCGTTGGCTGATTGCCGATCCCGTGTCCCGGCACACCGTCTTTTTCTTCTCTGTACGGCACACCTCTTGGGATGCGTTCGACTTGCACTTTGTGATTCGCTTTGGCGTTGTCCAACTCCTTTTTGGAATCGTCCACCATGATGATGATGCGTTCGGGGACTCCGTAAGGGATGTGAGATTTCCCTTCCACGAGACAGTAGTTGAGTAGTTCTGTCTTGCTGGCCTGCGTGTTTGGGAAGGCGATGATGCCAATGAAGTCCGTGGGTACCTCAAAGAGTTCCTGAAGTTGCCACTGTGCGTTTTGGTAGGAGTTGCGCGTGACGACGACGACGGATGCATGTTCGTTGTTGAGCAGAGGCTCCAACACTTGGGTTTTGACGCGGTGGTGGTACTCGTGCGACTGTTTGGTAGTCATGCGGCACGCCTCCCTGACCTCGGGGTACACTTTGCTCGCGTCTTTTTCGGAGGAGATGGACACCGGCGAAAGACACAGATCGAGATCGAGAATGACAATGATCTCTCTGCCTAGACATCGGATGAGAGGGTACGTCAAGGCCTTGGAGCGCGAGTCGATGCGAAACGTGTGTTCGATGAAAGCGCGCCTTGCCTCTGCGTTAGCCTCTGCGCTGGCCTCGGCGCTGGCCTTGGCGCTGGCTGCGCTGACCTCTCCGTTCATCCGCGCGACGATATCTGGATCCGTCGGGTCCACGATATCTCCTTCCGGTGTGAATACAACGCCTTCCATACTTTTGGTCACAGACATAAAGTCACTGACTAGTCACTGGTGAACCTGTGACTAGTCACTGACTAGTCATGACCACAGGTCACCCATAGACTAGTCACTGGTGAACCACAGAGCAAGCCACAGACTAGTCACTGGTGAACCACAGACTAGTCACTGGTGAACCACTGGTGAACCTCTACAATCCTTGGTACATAGCTGTAGAGATGTACACTATTTTTTTTCTTGCAAAGCCTTATGTATC
>NYZH01000025.1 GCA_002687075.1 Methanobacteriota archaeon | reverse complement strand
GTGGACTTGAGAAAGAACATCCAACTGAACCGCGCTGATATTAGGATAGGGATAGAATACATACGGTCCATCAGTAGAGACATCTATGTTATCACTTGTTATCCAATTTCCAGACACAAGTTGCCGGATTTTAATTTCGACGGATTCGTGTTGTGCGTGAAATCGTAAACTTTGTGTTTCGTTGATGGCGATGGTCGTGCGTGTACTGTGGTGTCCAACCAAAGTTATGTTACTGTGATTGGTGAAAAAGGATATGTTTTCTGATGAAGGGTGAAGAATCGTTTTTGCCGCCCATGCGGTATTTACATCAGCACTTTCCACTTTGAGAATAGCACGACCTGAATTGTCAAAGTGCCAATATTTTACTTCTTCATGTGCGTTGGACGGAACTTCATGCGTGTACTGTAATGTCTCATTGTGGAGTGTTTCAGTTGTTTGATTTTGGAAGTACAATGAAAAGGTAATGTCTCCGGTAGCGTGGTAGGTTTCCAACTCGAATGTGTCGCCTGAAGAAATGTTGATTGGGACATATTCGGCCATGGATTGTTCAAGAATACCTGTGAGGAAAGAGCTGGAAGAGTATTCGCCGTAGGGAATTGCTTTCAAATTCCCTCGTGATGGATCTATGCACGATGCGAACTCGACGCATTTGGTGACANTATGAAGGTGAATAACCTCACTTGGTGAGGGGCGAACTTTCGGGTAATTTTCATCGATCACTTCGATAAGAGAATAGTACACATGTTCACTTTCAGTCGATGTGATGGTCATCTGAACGGTCCCGTTTGTTTGTGCTTGCAGTGTGTGTTCTTTGGACGTTTGATAATTCACGCCATCGAGTTCAATAACTGCAGTGCATGATTGGCAATCCAGTGTAAGACTCAACCATTGTCCCTCAATCATTTCCCATGAACGCGAGTGATTGTTAACCCCGTCAGATAGGAAGCCGACGATTCGACCATCGGAGAGAATGGAGTCCTCTTGCGAAGATACATCAGTTGAGGCAAAGGCGAACGGAGANCATGTGACGAGTGAAATCAGCAGTATCATCACAAAGGCTTTAGACCCAAATCTCGATTCATTGGACCCGTCCATAACCTTGCCTGCAAAGTATTTGCTTTGAACTTAGGCCTTGTTTGAAGTCCAATGCTTGAAGAAGCGATGGCATTTGGGTTGTCCATGGAGGATGGTCTGGGCCGCACCGTTACGCAGCGTTATCGATTTGCACGACAATGGGCCTTGGGAGACCGCAAAAACCCTGTTTCTTTCACTCCAGCCTTGGTTTTACTTGATGGTGATGACGGTGTTGAACCACAAATCGCTCCTTTTCGTTCATCAACAGATGGCAAAATCCCATCAACACTTCATTTTGAGTCACGGCTCCCCCTTTCTCCACCACTTTTCGAAACAAATTCTCCGTCCTGGAGCGTTTCAATTGGTAATGTTTTACCACCATCTCTCGATGAAGCAGATGCCGGTGAGCCTGCAGGAACAGCTCAAATTCTTCCAGTTTCTTGGCAACGTTTGAACCATGATGCTGGGTTGACAGATTCGTCGCTGAAGCCAGATGTCGTCGTCTTGGTAGACGCTGTTCAACTTGCAGCCCAACCCGGACGATTGGTTGAGGCAATTCTTACCATTAAGCGCTCATTCCCTGGTGCTTTGCTTTGGACCCCGGGCTTGGGTGGGCCAGACAACATTGCAGTTCTCACTTGGTTCGGAGTTGACCTGTTTGATCTTTCTCGCTCGCGTCAGGCCATTGCAGCCGGAGTTCTACTCACCGAACAAGGACCTCGATATGCAGTTGAAAGCATGGGTGAGGATACGAATTTAGCAGCGCAAATGTCCCATTGGGAGATGGCGATTGCCTCTGTTCGTGCTGCAATGTCGACCGACCAACTTCGTTCACTTGTCGACCGACAATCGTTGAACAGTCCACGACTTGTCGAGCACTTGCGCCGTCACGACCATCTCTGCCAAAAAGTGCCTGGATTGCTATCGTCACATGTTGCGAAGAATTTTAAATTCCCGTGCCATTCTGTTTCAATTCAGACAGACCCGATTATTGCAGATTGGGAGTCATTCATTGCATCGAAGTATACGGCTCCAACAGGTCTCGATACTGTTCTTGTTTTACTGCCTTGTTCCGCNCGAAAACCCTATCGTTTATCGAAATCTCATGGTCGGTTTATTCGGGCAATTGGAACNTCAGCCTGTCACGAGGTAATGATTACTTCTCCGCTTGGTCTTGTCCCNCGNGATTTNGAAGAAATTTGGCCTGCAGGGCATTACGATGTTCCAGTAACCGGTGATTGGACTGGTGATGAACTTTCACGAATTCAGAGAATGTTGGATTCTTTGATTGACCGGCATTCTTACAAGCGTATCATCAATCATTCTGGATTTGAATACCACCATCAATCAATTCCAGTAATTGATACACGTGAAGGAGATTCAGCTGGCTCTCATGAAGCACTTGAGCGCCTTTCTCTTGCGGTTAAAGACGCCGTAGATACGTTTAGTGCACGCGGGCGAAAAAATGAGAAAATTCTCCTCGACAATTTTGCGAGTATTTCTCGAAAGCAGATGAAAACAGATGCGTGGCTTTCAGGTATGAAAGTGAAAGGAAAGCCACCAAGATATCGACTTGAACTCGAAAACAAGCAAATGGCACTTTGGTCAATTGAGCGCAGTGGTTTTTCATTGCCGAAAGCAGCAATTCCTTCTCTTGCAGAAATGAGCGTTCTGCCTGAAATTCATTTACGTAGCGGGGTACAGTGGAAGGGTGATATTTTCGGAACACTTGTTGAATCATTCGATAATGACATTCGTGCTGGTTCAGATTTACTTGTTTACCAAGACGGCGAAGTTATCGGACTTGCACGGGCTCATGCCCCGGGATGGGAGTGGCCAAATACTCCCGGTAGATTAGCGAAATCACATCAAAGATTGTGAACTTGAATGCGACGATTAGAACAACTTCACATTGTTGCATATGTTTGAATGAAGCGGAGCGATTAAGAAGGGGTGACAAGTCGGCTTTTTCCTTGGAGTTGTCCTTATGGCACGTATGTACAAGTCACGAAAAGGAAAGAGTGGGTCAACAAAGCCCTATGTCAGCGAGGCACCAGAGTGGTCGAACACGGACACTGCGGCTGTAACCCAACTTGTCATTGACCTTGGTAAAGAAGGTCACTCAACTGCAATGATTGGTACTATCCTTCGCGACCAACATGCTGTCCCGAATGCTCGGCTCGTTCTAGGTAAGCGCATTGGTGCAGTTCTCGCCGAGAATAACATTGGTGGAACTTATCCAGAGGATATGATGAATCTCATGCGCCAAGCAGTTGGCATCATCAACCACATCTCCAGTGGCAATCACAAAGACCTTCACAACAAGCGTGCTCTTGAAATCACTGAAGCTAAGATTCGCCGCTTAGCAAATTACTACATTTCCGAGGGACGTCTACCATCTGAATGGCGCTACAAGCGTGACGAGTTGCGCTTGATGGTCGAGTGATTTCTCTTGTTGAAAGTGGAGATTTCATCTACGATTACCTTCTCGCTGATTCTGGTGGGGCAATGAAAGACTTACTCATTACCCCACTGTTCCACGATGTCAAAGGCCATCTTAAGTCACATCTAGACGAAATTCGAAAATCCACAATGGTCCATTTGCATGCCCCTGCTGATGTTTCAGGCCTTCTTGGATTAGCAATGCTTGAAGCTGCATTTCTCGA
Source organism: Methanobacteriota archaeon (assembly GCA_002687075.1). Lineage (GTDB taxonomy): Archaea > Thermoplasmatota > Poseidoniia > Poseidoniales > Poseidoniaceae > MGIIa-L1. The sequence continues at coordinate 23,736 of NYZH01000025.1, read as the reverse complement.
TATTGGAATACAATATCGGCGTCGCTTTTTACCAGCCCAGCATCATATTCCGCGAGATGAAAGGATTGAACCTGAACTACCCAAAGATGGCTTGCTGATATTCATTGACCCATTTGAAGACACTTGGAAAGTTGACGAACTTCCTTCTCATGATTATCTTCATATCACTCCATTGTCAGTGAGCGTTCGAATAGGTTCAAATCAAAAAGAGAGAAGAGGTGCACTTGATGTTGTAGCACAATGTGCTGCATTGAGTGCCGCCCTTTCACCAAACGGTTCGAAAACTCGTCTTTTACGACCTTTTGCCTCCACAGGTCTTTGGCTTCGAGAAGCACTTGATACGACCTTTGACCCAGTTCATACAACCTTGCGTGACATTCTACGAGATGAAGGAGCCTTCAGAATTGTTCCACTACCAGAGGTTGCATCGCCTGCACAGGGGATGATACCAGGGTTATCCGAACGCATGCTCAAACGATTGCAAAAAGGGTGGGGGACAATGGATGCAGAATCACGTGCTTCAGCCCTAAGCGAACTTGTACTACCTGCTTTGCAAAGCCCAGCACTTTCTACGCCGAGATTAGAGGAATTGGTTTGGCACCGTTTGGTCGTTGGTGAATCTGATATCGACGTAATGAGTCAAGTATTTCTTGTCGAAAATTCGTGGCCTAAGGACGAGAAAGAGGCGAAGATTCATGCCTCAAAACTTGCCGATAACCTGCTGAAATCTGGTGTTCTTCACTGATTCTTTGTATCGACGGGTTGAAACCAAGATACCCTGTGGGGTGTACATGGCCATTGAACGATTGCTGACTGGAAGTATTCGAGATCAAGTTCAAGAATTGATGTCTACAGAAGACCTTGTCATCGAAGCATTTCGAGATTTAGTTAAAGACGAACTGAAAACACATATCCGTAGTAAGGTCGAAGAAGACCCTGAATTGAAAGCCGAAATCAAAGAGGCTGTGGCATATTACTTCCACACCAAAGCCAGAACGATATATGCTGAATTAAAGGCAACTCGTGCCGCTACACGTCTCGGCTTACGTTTGCTTCCGGATGACTTGCAAGGTGAAGTTGGTGAAGCGGTCGTATCTCTCTTTGAGAAAGAATTGGGCGCGCTTTTGGAGAAGGCACTTTAGGGCTCTTTTTTCACTTATAGGCGCTTCTATTATGTGCCATGAACTCAGCGCATGGAACAGGTGAAGCCATGTCGACTCGGCCATTTGTCATCGTGCTAATTTTTTTGGCTTCGTTGGCATCTCCGTTATCGGACTCATTTTTGGGCGAGGCATCTGCTGCTGACACATTGGTTTGCTGTGACTCGGCTAGCGTGAACCTTCATCTTTTAGGCTCAGCATCTGCAGGTACATTGTCACCATTTTCAGAGGACTTGACTGAAACCGAAACCACTGCGACGATTGCCAATGCAGTCACATCTGAAGAAACTGTTGGGAAATGGATTCTGCCAAATGTTTGGCCGGGGACAATTCCCGCCAATACATGGGATGTTTCAATTCAGTATGAGGTTAGTTCTGCTGCGAGTGCCCAAGTGAACGCAACTGCGTCTTTGAAGATTGGAAGTCAGACCTTCACTGCCTCAACGGAACCTGGTAATTCCATATTGCCTCAGGGAACAGGTACCCTTAATTTTGCAATTGATGTTGATACCACATCGATTTCTGATATGGGAGCTATAGAATTGACACTTTCTGCCCGTTCAGTAGTGTTCACCCTTCCAACTGGTGATGCTAAGTTGGAATTCATTTGGGGTACAAGTGACAGCGACTCGACTGTAGAGGGAGAAATTCCGCTTTTTGACCTGGTGTTGGCAGAGCCTGAAGTGGAAGGTTCGGATGTCTATTTTTCAGTCTTAATCGATTCAAACTGGGGAATGGATATGCTGTCAAAGTCAAATTCTCTTGAAATTATCGTCAATGGCCAGTCACTAACGGGTGATCCCATAGAGACTTCCTCGGACGGTGGAGTACGTGTAACTTGGACATGGCAAGGAGCGAAAGGTGGAGTTGAAGTTGTCACAGTCGAAGCCCAAATCATAATCGAGTCTGGTGGAGAGACTCTGAAGGGTTCGACAGAATTCGAGATTGAAACCTTCGACACATCGGGTGGAACCGGAACATATTATCCTCCTGAAGAACCACTCAAAACCAATGGCGATGGAAGTCCAATATCCGTTAGTGGAACTTTTACGCTGAACAAGAATTCCGAAGGTGAATTACAACTAGAACGCACTACACGAATTGAGGTTGGAGGTGAAATGGCATTTTGGATGCGCTGGGGCATGGACCATCTCGGTGATGAAGTGACAACCTTATCTCCAGTATTGAAAAGCTTTGATGCAGGTGCTGTTACAGATGAAGAACGAGTCAGTCGTTCAATTGAAACCTCTGAGAAAATTGAATTTGAACGTCAAATGGAACGCAACTCGGCAACACTTGCAAGTTATTATTTGAGTGTTGGTCTGGGAATCACTGTTGATGACTTGTTTGGCTCACCAATGAATGATCTCGTTGTACGTTCAATCAATGTGGATCTTTACGGCGAATCAGATGTTGTTAATCACCCAGTTGGTTTGGTCTTTACGACCACCGAAGTTCTTGGTGATGACGACTCGAGTCCGAGTGCCCGCATTAGTTTGATTCAGGATTTCATCACTTTCCAGCCTGTGCCTTTATGGAGTGATGTCAGTATTTCACTCGAAGGAAAAAGTACTGAGATGACTTCATTTGAATTTCCAAAAGTTGAAGGTAGTAAATCGTTGAAAATGTCTCATCTACGTTTCCCTTGGGGGGAAACTTTGTCTTTGGAAGGAAATAATCTTGACCCAGAAGATACATTCGTATTCAATATCTCACCAAGTGAATCGCCGCTTGCTGCTCCATTGACACTTCTTATTCTTACGCTCACCAGTCTCCTGTTCGGATTCCTCTTCGCTTTGAGAATTACTCGAAATCGCCGAAGAGGTGTACTGTATCTTGAAATGATACTTCTCCCAGTTGTTGCAACAGTGCACCTACTCGCCTTTTCGTCAGTGATTGTGGGAGGCGCTACTGCTGTGGTCGTTGTGATTTGGTGGGTCACATCTGTTACCAGTCCAAGGTCGAGAAAAGATATTGTTGAAGAAGCAATAACTTTGACCACTCCAGTCATTCCATGTCCGGCATGCTCTACGCCTAACCCTGTACCGAGTGACGAAAGACCGTTGCGATTTGCTTGTGTTGGTTGTCAAAGAGTGATCAAGATAGTTGCTTAATTACAGTTTGAGATCCTTAAGTGTGCGAACAAGTGAGTCTGCTTTCTGATAATCAGTTGGAGAGAAATACCCACTAAATTCTCCGTTTGAGTCGACTGCTACGACGGCTTGTGGTCCGCGTTTTTGGATGTCTGAAAGTACAGATTTCAAGGAGTCGGTGAGTTGAACTTCTAAAAAATCCATTTCCATCCACTCTGAACATTTTGAATTGGTTGCATCAGCATTACCTGCTACAGCCTTCAAGAATTGTCTATGTCCTATGACGCCTTTCGTCCTTGAATCGTCATCAAGTACGATGAGAATACCTCCGGGTAAAGTCAACAGCCGGCCAGCAGCTTCCGCTATACTGTCGTCGATTCCAATAGTCATATGTTCGTCATCAAGTTCTAAATCTGCAACTGTCTTTGCCATGCTCGCCACTGAATGTACCTCATTGAGCAATTTTATCATCCTTTCCTCAAGAATGAGTAAACATCAATGTGGAAGAATCGACAACTCTCGCATACCCAATACGTTCTATTTGAACCATTGTTCCAATCGGATATTGGTGAGATTCGAGTTTTCCATGTATCGATTCAATAGTCTCTTCATTCGGAACAAGCAGAACACCATCTGTTGAATTGTCATTGCTTACCCAGTGTACTATAGGTCGGCGGTCAGAACGCTCTTTAGAGCCAATATGTGCTGAACCGTCGACATTCTTCACATCACAGAATCCTTTTAGTCTTAGTTCTTGGATTTTAGAATCTTCTTTTTCAATCCACACTGAACTTGTCAATAGGCTGAAATTACGTTTTCCTCGCTCGGGGTGATTTGGGTGAACATCAACAGCAATCGAGTCTTGGTGTGTTCCAATTAATTTCACTTGGTGCGGATTACGTACAAATGAAATCCTAGGTGCACCATCATCAATACTCTTCGTGTTGTGAGAATAGAGTGTTGAGAGTGGGACTGAAATGTCCTTTTGCGTAACACCAAGTTCCTCCCAAAAAGACCTCAATGCCTGATTCGTAATCCCCCTGTTTCGTAGAGCAGAGAGGGTTGGCAATCGAGGGTCATCCCATCCAGAAAACATACCAGCTTCGATATCTCGTCGCATTTGCGAGGTTGAAAATCCTCCCCATTCATGGACTTTAACTCGTCCCCAATACATTGTTTCAGGGTATGACCAACCGAAGTGCTCGTACAGAAGTGTCTGCTTTCGGGTTGAGTCCATAAGGTCTTTTCCACGAATTATATGGGTCACACCTTGGAGATGGTCTTCAACCGCACTTTGGAAATCTAGCAATGGCCAAACACGGTAGAGTGAACCAATTTCTTTTCGGGGATGTGGATGTTCAGCGGTATTTTGAATTCGAAGCGCTGGCCAATCTCGTAATGCTGGGTTTTTCAAATCCATAGATGTCTTAACTCGAACGACTGCATCACCAGGCACAAATGTCCCATCAAGCATCTGACCCCACAATTGAAGATTTTTATCCACGTCATTGGTTCGGCATGGGCAGTTTGTTTTACTGATTCGGAATTCCTTGAATTCTTCTCCACTGCACTGGCAAACATATCCAAAGTCCCTTGAGAGCATCTGCTCCGCATGTTCGTAGTAATGAGGAATTCTATCACTAGCGATTACAATTCTATGAGGTTTAAATCCTAGAAGCCATTCCGCCTCTTCAGGAATTTGTTCGTATGCTGAAGGCAATGGAGGCTTGACGACTGTGTCGGTGTCATCAAATCTCAAAATGAGTTCTCCGTCCCATTCTTTTGCATAACTTCCATTGATGACAATTCCTCGTGCATGTCCGAATGAGAGCGGCCCATTCGGATTCGGGGCAAATCGAAGAACTACTTTGCCTTTGACTGCTTTTTTGAGGAGCGGAAGACCTTCTCGTCGTTCTTTTTTCTCTCGTTTTTCTAAAAGATGTGGAGCCTCGTTCTCAAGCAGTGTTGTTAAGGCGTCTATGCCTAAATCCGAAGCCATAGCATTGGCTTCATGAACCGCTTTAGCAATAAGTGGAGAAATAATCTTCCCGTGGGGGCGTAAGTCACTTCTGCTTGCCATAAGCCTTCCAATAACTGAACCTACAGCAGCCTTACCTTCGTATTCAATTGCATTCTGAATTGCGAGGTGCCGGAAAGCAGCAAGTGTCTCTTCATCAGGTTCCCAAGTCATGTGGCTCATCCTTCCTAGAGTGTTTGCTTCATCAATTGCTCGCATGAAAATCTCTATTTTTCGCCGAACAGTGTGGTTTGATTTTTTTCCAAAAAAACCCTTTTTGGAGGCTCCACATTGTACAACTCTTTCCATGCACGAGTTACCGTTTTCCACGACCATCTCAATGCAGGATGCGGTAATTCTTCTTGCAACAATTCATTTAGTACTGATTTTGTTTTTGGATCGCTCGGATAACCTGAACCAAGCGTCATTCCGATTTTCTGCTCTAGCTGTGCTATACATCGGTCTCGTTCGACCTTGGCAAGTATACTTGCCATTCCGACGACAGGATGGTTTGTATCTGCTTTGTGTTCTGATGAAAGTGTTGAGTCTTTCCAAGGCCAGTTTGGAAGACGTTGGATTATTCTGTTGCTAAATCTTTGTTCATTCACATCGCAAGCATCGTTCATTACGATTAACGACTCATTTGTCTGAGAATAGAGTTCAACCAAAACTTCAGCAAATAATTCCACCTCGAGTAAATTGAGTCCAGTTGTTTGAACTCCATGATCGATTCTTTCAGGTTGACAAATAATCGTAGAATATTTCCACCCATGTATCGCAGATTGAGCGAGAAACCATTCGACAATTTCCATGCGTTTCTTGTGCGTCAAATCTTTTGAATCTTTCACACCTCGTTCAATGAGGATATCGAGATGTTCCTCTGGGATTGCAGCGGCAACGACGACCAGTGGGCCCAACACGGGACCCCTTCCTGCTTCATCAACGCCGACCATCCACATAGAATCACCTAAATATCGAAATCATCATGGTTCGGCAGTGGAACAGAATCTTGTTTTTTCTTGGGTTTGTTTTCGGGAACTTCTCTTCGTAATGTTTCGTTTTCAGCATGCAGTTCTGCCACATTTCCGGCTTGAATATCTTTGAGCAATGTGTCAGCAGTCGAACGAATTTCATTCGATGTATGGAATTCAAGCACGGTTGTTGCAGCTTTGGTTAAATCAGGATGAACCGGTGCAGGTGATTGCTTATAATCACCTGATTTTCTCACGAATTGTTGTTTAAATTTGTTTGAATCAATCTGGACTGACGGTTCGATTTTAGGAGCCGAACTTGTTGCAGTAAATTTATCCATCCAGTTTTCGTCAGACTCGACTTCAAGGGGCTTTGTTCTCTCATTGAACAATCGTTGCTCTTCCATGCGCATGTTTCTCGAAAGAATCGATTTGTAGATTACTACTCCCGAAAAGAGGACAGCGCAAATCATCAAAAACCATGCTTTGAATATTTCAATTCCGTAAGAAAACATCGCTCCAAAATTAATTTTTTCATCTTCAGAACTTTCCTGCCATGGCACTCCTAAGTAATCGGCGGTACTGCTGTGCATGAATACTGTACTCGGCTCATATTGTGAACGAACAGTTGTGTTCACCCATACGGTTCCGTTGCTTTGTTGATCCGTTGGTAAATCAATCCAAGCACGAACAGTGAAATTGTACCCAATTGGGATATCACTGACCTCAAATGAACGGGGAAATTCAACATCTTCTTCGAAGATTGCAATAGTTGGAGGAATGAAGGACATCGGTGTCGAATGAGACGATTGCAATTGAACAATTAGGCCATCTGCAGTGTTCCCTTCGTTGCGTAAAGTCATTGCAATTGAAAGTCGACCTTTGTTGTCGATTTCTTCGATAATGTCCGTAAAATTCCATTGAATTACAGGGGATATTTTCACAGGAATTCGTGAAATTTCAACCAATGTTTCGGTGTTCAAAAGATATGTTTCTATGACGACATCACCCGATTGAAATGCGAGAGAGGTTGAGATTCCTGAAATATTGACCAGTTCAAATTCGCTGGTTTCTCCAGCGCTAAGTTCGATTATGGGGTTCAAGAGTACCGCCTCTACAAAATCGGGACTTTCTGAAATAACAAACTCAAACGAGTCCACTGCATTACCAGAATTCGTTGCTGAAGCAGTGGTTTGGCAAGTTCCCGATGGTAGCAGTGAACGGCAATTATCGGTAAGGAGTTGGATGTCTCCACTGCGTTCCCAACCAATTGTAGCGCCGATGTCTACAGTTCGGGTATTCTGAATAGCACCTCCTGCAAACACACGAAGACGAATATCGACACTGCCTGAATATTCCAACGGAGCTTGGAATGCAATCTTTATTGTTCTGGACTCATTTGGCATCAAGATCTGGTCTTCTAACGCATCAAAAAGCGCTACAGTCCAATCGTTGAAAGCAATACGATCAAAGTTTTCTATTCCGTCTATTGGAACTCCATTAGCATCAATAGCTTGCAATGTGATGTTTAGATAGTTCGGAGAGTTGCCATTGTTTCGAACATCAACTGAGACGCGCTCAACCCCCCCTGGTTCAACAACAGCATCATCGCCGATTGCATCAATGGACGAGTTGTAAAATTCCTGCATTAAAAGATCAAAGGACCAACGAGAAATAGCTCCATCAATTCCGGATACAGCGCTCAATTGAAATCTTGGCCCAGTGCCAAAAAGGGGCATTCCATCCACAACTTCGGGGACGTCAATCCACAGAAACACGTAGGCGACTGAATTAATCTGCAACGTCTCAAAGGCATTCTCTCCTTGTGTATTGTTCATCGTCCAACCCCAATTCCATCCTGTTTGAGAATACAAATTGAAGGTGACTACATCTTCAAGAGTTGCGTTGTTCGTGATGTTCATGGCAACAGCGGTTCTGGTACCGGGTGTGACAATAAATGATGAGATTTCATTCGAACCAAAGTTGAGGTTTGAATATGGAGCGATTCGAATTTCAAAATCTTTCGATACATTCCAACTGGGTGAGTTTTGTGAACTAAATCTAAGAGTTAGGTTGTATACGCCGTAAACTGCATTTTCTTCAGCACTGATGTTAAATTTGACCTGCCGAAGATATCCACTTTCGACAAATTTTGAGTGCGGGAGACCGGTCGCTGTTAATCCATCAATTTGGTCAGTCAAATTGAAGCTGTATGTATCATCCTCATCTGCAAGGTTGTGAAGAGTAAACAAGATTTCAATCATTTCACCTCGGTGCACAGTAAACGATTCAAGACCAATAACATCCAAATCAGCCTCTCGTGATTCGGTTGGAATATCTCCGTCAATTGCACTAGAAAACGGTAACAAAACATGCGAGAGCAAGAGTGCTACAAGCAAGACTCTGCGCATAGAGTGACCAAGACTTCTTCCCTTTGAACTTCACCGATTCTATGCATCAGTAGACTTCGTAGTCTTCATGAAGCAGAAGATTTTCCCCGTACCATGGCACCAATTTGGCCCTTCGGGAAAAAGAAGAAACCTCAACAACTGAATGAGGAACCTCCCAAGACAATTGTTTACCGAAAAGAAGAAAGCCGTTCAGAAAAAACACTTGCCGACAACTCACACCGAGAGTCTGATGATTACATGGCTGCAGTGTCACTTTTTGGAAACGGTTCAACAACAGTCAAGCGAGCAGAGGAGCAATCGCAGTTCTACGAAGGAATTGTAGATTCAAGTCCAAACCATAAAACAGAACAAAAACAATTTACTTGGTTCAATCATTCAGATGGATATTATTACAAAAAGATGGAAGATGGTTCTTACGATTCAATTCCTCATACAAAGTCGAGTGATGGCTCTTACACCCCATACCAATCTTAGACTGGGTCTGGCAATACTGAACAAAGTGCTTGTATGTCAAACTCGGCCCCATTGAGAGGCACTCGAAGTTCATATTGGTCGCATACACTTGGGTCCATCTCACCAAAGCATCCAACATGTGTCCCATCAATCACCACTTTGGCCGAACGCCCAGTGAGCCATGGCCCCATTTTCCCGCTTAGTGGTTCAATAGAATAATCTGTTGCACCAAGATCTCGCATGAGTGCTTGAATTCGGCCTCGAATAGCAGCAAAGCCACCACCTTGTTCAGCAGTCAAAAATGCAAAACGTTCGTTGTTTGCATGGTTTCGAACAACGGTACCAAGTTCGTACACAGATTGTGGCAGGTCATGGNGACGATTTGATGCCATAAGTCTGAAAAGNCCNGGTAACAGATACTGTCGAAGCAATGTATGTTCAATAGTTATTGGATTTGTGATACGAGTGACATCACCCATTTCAGGCCAACGCATTGCCTCAAATTGGTCGAAGTCGTTGGATAAGGTGAGTGACTGAATTTGCATGAAACCAAGACCTTGCAATGATTCACGAACTCTTCGTCGAATTTGAGTATCAACTCGAGGAATTGCAGTAAGAGGTGCTTTCGGGACATCCNCGCCTAAATCTTCGTACCCNTGCCCGATAGCAACTTCTTCGACGAGGTCGATAGGGTGAAGAATGTCAAATCTCCATCGTGGCATTGCAAATGTGAGGATGGAATCTCCTTCAACAATATCTGACATTTTGTCGGGAGTTTCTGATGTGAAATGACGAGCAGATTGTCGACCTTGGTATTCACCACCCATTCTGTTAATCGCCGAATTGATTTCAGAATCNTTCAACGCTCTACCAAGGAGTCCATCGAGGAGACGTTGTGTGACTTGGTGTTTCATAGGCTCCGATATTGGATGATGCTCAGTTTCACCATCATAAGATTCAACTTGAACAGACTCGATTGTACCGCCTCTTTCAGCGAGTTGAATTGCAACCAACATCAAACTTGCTTCACATGCACGCCGATCCCAGCCAGTCACATCTATGAAGAAATCAGTTGTAGATTTACTAACAGTCGTTTGTTTTCCGTTAATAATTGGAGGGAATGAGAGGACCTTTTCATCAGCATCAAGTATTATTGGATAATGTGTGAAGTCTTTGAGCAGGTGNGCATAATCGACGCCTTTTGGATGTATGGATAAGATCTCATCTATTGTCATTTCTTCATCCATGCCTAATGGACAGAAGCTGGTGCTGCTAGGCACCGCTTTCACTCGGAAAGGAGGCTTGATTTGTGCGAGGTCATGAACTCCAATTGATGCACGTTTGCGACCTCTCCCGAGTGCGAAGTGTAATTTTTCTTGATGGTCCATGAGCGCTTTGATGAAAGCGTCCTGTTCTTGTTCGTTCGCTTGTGTCGGCACCCCTCGNACAACNGCACCNAGTACGATAGGTCGAATATGTTCCAATTCCGCATCGACTGTAAGTTTGATATCGCCTTGCTTTACATCTAATTCAGGTTCACTTTTACATCCATGCAAGAAGGGACGAATTGCCTTCGCTAGAGTTTCCCCAGAGAGCAGGTCTGGGCGGTCAGGAAAAATTTCGATAGTTAGGTTGGATTCGTCACAAACATCAATATCAGTTCCCAAAAGTGGGAGTTGGACATCCATCTGTTGGATGTCATGCGTTAGTCCATGTTTCTCAAGAAGTGATTTGAGTAGACTTTGTTCAACAGATATTGTCGGCATTCCATCACCTCAACGAGCAAACCAATGTGGCAACGGGCGGTCATAACCTGCGAGCCTCAAGCCACTAATTGCCGCAGTTTCGTAATCGAGAGCTCGAAGATGCTGTCGTTTAAGTTGTTCAATGGAATCAAGTCCGAGCCTCCTGAGTATGCTGGTTAACTCATCCGATACACCCTTTAGCCAGTGAGCTAAATCATGGGCATCGGCCATAGGGACTTCACAACAGATGACTTNGATTCCAGAAGCCCGAAGCACTGCCAAGTCNGAACCGCTTGCTGAAAGGCCAAGCAAAATTCCGGTTTGTGTAAATGAGTCATCCAGATGACTCTTCGTTGANCGTCCAATCATTGGCAATGCTGCTGCCTCAGCAATACCTGAACCGTCTTCAATTCGACTCACTGCCAAATCGATGTTGTGGTGTGATGAGCGAACATGTAGAGATTCAACTCTGCACAGTGAATTAAGGAAAGCGACCGTCTTTTCCATCCCGAGTAAGGTGCGAACAGCAACCAAAAAACCGTCGACTTCCTCNGAGTTCATTGAAGGCAAATCATCCAAATCAACTACAACTCCGGATGAACTTCCTAGAAGTTCAGGAGCGTCGGCCAGATTGGTTGAATTGAGAAGAGTGAAATCAATATTTCTCGGATGAGTGTGGGTTAAAAACGGCTGTTTTGAGAGAATTTGAATGATTTGGGGATCATCGTCTTTGCCAAAATGGAGTGATTTGCCACTTTCAATCATCGGTAAAATCGGCAAGGGGAGTGCTACTGGAGAATTTTCTCCATCCCGCTCACCGAGCAAAACAACAGTATCGCATGTTTGGTATGGTGCCACATGATGTAGATCACCTGCAACAAGTCCTATACTTGACAAGTCAGAATGCGAAACAGGAGGTTCGCTTTGTTCTACCTGCAATAGTGGAGCAGGTGCTAAGCAAACGGCGTCCTTCGGAATTTCCATTTCTGGATCACTGAGCTCCTTATTGATNGATTTGACTTCTGCAGCAGTAAGTGGCCGCAGTTCAACGCCTGGAGGTGGAGTCGGACAGCGTCCGTTGATGACAATACGTCCACCGGTCATTCCTGCACCAGGGTCATTTCCAACATCCCCGTGAACAACAATGAGCCCATCACTCATGCCTCCTCCAATTCGAGAACCTGCTGAACCTCGAATGAGAAGAAGGCCGCCGGACATCTTTGAACCTGCATCGTCGCCAAGACCACCCATGACACTAATTCTTCCTTTCCTCATTGCGTACGCTGCATAGTTTCCTGCAATTTGTTCACAAACGATGGTGTTTCCTCGATTTCCTGCCCCAAGGAAGGAGCCAGCATCACCCTGGATGATAAAATTCCCACCGCTTCCGAAAGATGCAACCCATGAGCCAAGAACGCCGAGAGCTCTCATGCGGGCTCCGGATGGCAAATCGGGACATAACCCCAATTCGCCATTCTTTGGAACGGGTTCGCCAGCATTCGTCCATCCAATCCTCAATATTGCGTTTTGTTCGGCTGCAGTAATGAGTCGAGGACCGAGTTTCTTGTTGATGTTGAATGAGCGTTCAACAACCTCTCGTGGTTCGGCCATGTTGGTCGGCTGAGACTCCATGTCCAAATAGCCTCCCGTAATCCGGGCATAATTTAGTGCATTTTAGAATTCCATTTGTCGGGCGAAGAGACATGGAAAATCGTCGATTTGTTAATAGAGGGTCTGCAAAGGCGGGTAGATGGGAACGATGACTATCAAGGTCGCAATTAACGGATATGGAACTATCGGAAAGCGTGTGGCAGATGCCGTTGATGCTCAAGATGACATGGAGATAGTCGGCGTGACGAAGACTCGACCAGCGTTTGGCTGCGACTTAGCAGTTCGCAAAGGGTATCCAATTTATTGTACATTTGATGATGAAAGCCGAATTAAGGCATTTGCCGATGCAGGATATACCTGTCACGGAGGTCTTTCTGACCTTCTCAAAGTTGCAGATATTGTTGTTGATTGTTCTCCGGGCAAAGTAGGTGCATCCAACAAAGCCACCTATGTCGAGGCCGGAGTTAAATGGATTTTTCAAGGTGGAGAAAAACATGAAATGACTGGTAATTCATACACTTCATCTGCAAATCACGTTCAAAATCTCAATGTTCAGGGGACTCGAGTGGTATCGTGCAACACAACAGGACTTTCGCGTACACTTGTACCGCTTTACGAGCACTGTGGTGAATTAAGCGTAGAGTGCACAATGATTCGTAGAGCAGCGGACCCCGGAGATTCGAGTAAAGGCCCAATCAACGCTATCAAACCAGTACTCAAAGTTCCCTCTCATCACGGTCCTGATGTCATGACCGTAAAACCTGAAATCAAAATTAACTCGATGGCAGTTGCAGTCCCTACAACGATTATGCACGTGCATGTAATTACTGCTACACTGCCAGAAGGTCACGGTTTAACCACTGAATCGATACTTGAGATGTGGGCAAGCCACCCTCGTCTTATCATCATGAACGGAGCTGAAACTGGAATCACTACCACTGCTGAGGTTATGGAATTCTCCAGGGACATTGGTCGTAAATGGGGAGATTTGCATGAAATTTTTGTTTGGGAGGATGGTGTTAAACTTGAAGGCAACACTCTTTATTATTTCCAAGCGATTCATCAAGAGTCTGATGTAATACCTGAGAATGTTGATGCCATTCGTGCCTTGATGGGTGTTGAAGAGGATTGGAGAGTTTCTGTTAACAAAACCGATTCAGCGATTTCCAAGTACAACAACCTCTGAACTCTGTGCATCCTAGGACAGCACATTGAAGGGGCGTGTTGAAAAAGGTAATTGGTTTCGATAAGCCATGCAGGGAATTAGGCAAGCATTTGTAATGCTCATCTTGCTTCTGTTCACCTCCCTCGCTCCTCTCATTTCTGAAAGTCCTCAAACACAATTGACAGTTGCTGAAAATGTTGAATTTACTTCGGACACCCTTGAATCTCCGAATCCTTCGTCGAGGTGGAATGAAATTCANTCAGTTGGTTTNACTGAAGTAGAATTTCAACNGGCANCCGGTATTCTTCGTCTCCATNTAGGTGAGTTTGACCCTCTGATAGATGAAGGTCCATTCGTAGAATATGCTTTCCAAAATTCACAAGACCACCTTCGAACAGGCCTTGCTATTATACAACTGCANAGGAANGATGGCACAATTCTTGAATCACTAGAGAAAGATTACTCAATCACTCCGCTAGATTTCCTTTCAGATGAAGGTTGGTTGGTGAGATTACCTTCGCCTCCTTCATTTGCACTTGACANCTTNCNGGACGACGAGAGAATACGATGGGCCGGTATTCAGCACCCTGGATGGCGTGTTCATTCTGAACTGATGCTTCCAAGTTCAGCCTCTCACATTGCGCTTGTACCCACTTCAGACCTTGCGGTTGCTGGATTAGAGGCACTTTCGTTTGACTTGTTGAAGATGGGTGCAGACGAAGCATGGTGCGGTGTTGGCCTTTGCGAGGTGAAGGTGAATNCCTCAATGCAAGAAATCTTCGTTAACAATGTCATCAATGATGGCCGTGTACTCTGGAGTGAGCCAACTTTTGGTCTCACCCTTCACAACGCTGTTGCCGGAGGAATAGTCGGTCTCAATGAGGTTTCTACCAACGCCCAATTCACGCTNGATGGTTCAGGAGAAACNATTGCAATTACTGACACTGGCCTTGACCAAGACCATCCAGATGTGGTTGGTCGTATTGCCGGCGTGTACACTAATTTCGGCCTCGACCCATCTCCAATTGATTCCAACTCAGGGCATGGCACTCATATTGCCTTGTCTGCCATGGGTGATGGAACTGGTGATGTCACGGCCAAAGGTATCGCTCCATCTGCAGATTTAGTCATGTATGCTTTAGAGCATGATCCGACGGGAGTTTTTGGCCGAATAGGTTCGATTTACGATATGCTGAGTGATGCTGAACAAAAGACGGCACGTGTTGCTATAAACGCATGGGGTTCAAATGGGAATTATGGCCATTACACCGCTGATTCACGCTCTGTAGATCTTCTGGTTCACGACAAAAATACGGTATTACCTTTGTTTTCTGCTGGCGACAGAGGCTCCCAAGGCACCTCTCAAGTTTCTGCACCTTCAACTGCAAAGAATGTTCTCTCAGTTGGAACCTCCGAAACCGGTTCAAGTGCAGGTAATGTCGCGAACATTTCCAGCCAAGGGCCAAGCCTCGATGGGCGCATTAAGCCTGATATCGTCGCTCCTGGAATGAGTATTTGCTCCGGTCTAGCAGAAGAAGCAAAAGCNCCGAGTGGCATATCATGNGCNACTGGTACGCATTCTGATGGNACTACGAATTTGTACATGTCTCTCTCAGGTTCTTCACACGCAACAGCAATCGCTGGGGGTACGACAGCCTTGGTTCGTGAATTTTTACGTGAGCAGGTAGGAATCAATTCCCCTCCTGCCTCACTCATCAAAGCGGCTGTCATCAACGGAGCTACAGATTTGGGTGTGCAGGACATACCAAATGCGCAAGAAGGTTGGGGGCAAATTAATCTTGAACGAACTGTAATGCCGAAAGACGGAAACCTCGAACTTGACACATTTTATGACCACAGTAAGACATTGAACGCAGGATTTGGACTGCTGTATCAATTTGATTTAGACCCAAGCCATGGTGTCGATATTACGCTGGTTTGGTCAGATGAACAAGGCAGTGCTAATGCTGCNCAATCATCGCCTCGTTTGGTCAATAATCTCGACCTTATTTTTGTGGACCCTTCGGGTAACGAATGGTTTGGAAATGATTTCGCGTCAGGTGTTTCAACAACCGGGGGTAGTCCGGATCAAGTAAACAATGTCGAACGAATCAAAGTGAANCCCGGTGTACTTTCTACATCCGGACAATGGCAAATCAAAGTGGCCCATCGTGGTGGAACTTCACAAATGTTCAGTTTAGTTGTCGTTGCAAATGCCACATTAACACCTCAATCAGATTTGGCAACTTACAATGGAAGTATTGTCCCATCATCACTTGAACCTTTGAAAAACGACATTATCTCTCTTCAACTTGGTTGGATAAATCAAGGCACGCTCGCCACCGGTTCGTTCCATGTTACTCTTGAGGATACAACGACGGGTGAGCTACTTTACGATGCAGACAGGCCAGCCCTTGAGGCCGGTAAGATTGACTCTCTTCTCATTCAACACCAATTTACAACCACGGGGACTCATTCCATGCGATTGAGTATTGATACCCTCAATCAAGTGGTTGAAATTAACGATGGAGTGAACGGGATTGACAACAATGTATGGGAGCAAGACATTGAGGTTACAGCACTTGGTGTTCGTGTGGTAGCACTCGATTCTCTGGGCAATGCTCCAGTTTCTCCTGAAGACAGAGCNGCATCTGCAATTCATGTTTTCGATGTCTGGAACCAAACAGGTATGGATGTACCAATCCACATNCTTCATGAGGGTACGGGGCAAAAAAACGTGACGCTGTCTGTAACAAGTGTACAAGTCCCTCAACCCGGAAGGCCTGATTTCCTTTTGGCTCCAGAGGACTCATGGTCCAAATCGGTATCTTTACCCGGCCCGTATGTATTGGAAGGACAAGGAGATTCCGGCGATTACCAGATGCTCACCGTTCGTTTGGACAACAACGATGCAGATCTTTCAAATTCAGAAGAACCGCGTTACGCAAGAGCTGGAACGTTTGTAGTTGACATTACTGCTCGTTATCAGACGCAGCCTACTGTGTCTCATACGCAGAGAATNACCATCATTGTACCCGAAGTAACCGATGTTAACATTGGCGCAGCCGGTATTACTGGACTTTCTGCAGCCCCAGGAGAATCCACTGGTTTTTCAATTTCAGTGATGAATATTGGCAACAAGCCTGCTCAATACACTGTCGCATGTGAGTCAAGTAAACGGTGGCAAATTATGCTCGGAAATTCCAATTCTTCAACCCTAGAATTTGAGCCCTTGAACATCAAAGAATCTTTACCAATGCTCATTCAGATTTGGGTGCCTCCGGTATCAAACGGTGTTCCAGCAGCAGGTTCTTTTGACACAGTAACCTGTACCGTCAATTCACCCACAGACTCAAGTCTAAACTTTACCCAAACCGTCGAAGTTTTGGTCTTGCCTCAAGAGTCCTTTGATACCGATTTGTATGATGATATTGGCCCCATTGGTCCATCGGCAAACAATCGCAATGTACTGGTCGATACTGGACAGCAGGTACAATTGAACATGACTGTGGAAAACACCGGAAACACTGAGATTGATTTGGATGTTCAAATCCAGCCCAGTAATCCTCAGTGGCCGATTCAAGTGAGTTATTTGACACAAACTGACAGCAGGCAAGTTTCGTTGACCTTGATAGGGGGCGAGGTTGCGACAGTACAGTTTACGATTGGTGTCCCTCAAGTCGCTGAAGAAGGTGAAGCCAACAATTTCGTNATACGAACCGAAAGAAATGCACAATCNTTTGTATCAAACACGACGGTTTTGAAAGTACGTGATGACCTCTCNATGAATCTNCANGGACCGGAATCNGGGGTCATCAACACTTCAATTTCATCAGAATTTTCATTCGGGGAATTCACTGTTGAAAATACTGGCAATGCTCCGTTGACGTTGAATTGGAGTAACAGTCTTCCAGCAGATAATTGGTTTGTAGGGTTTACAAATCCCAGTACATATATTGAACCGCGTGAGGAACGAACTGTACGATTAGGACTCATTCCGCCTCCAAGAACGGACGCAACTGATGAGGCATTCACACTTGTCGTTACAGTTTCCGGGTTTAACAACGGTCGTCTTGTCCAAACATCGGTGACAGTCGTTGTTGCGGTACTCGATTCCATGTATGCAAATATTACTGTCGAAGACGCATCTATCGCTCCATTCACTTCAATTCCACGAGGTGATTCCATGAGTCAAAACATCGTGATACGAAACGATGGAAACATTCCTCTCTCCGGAGAATTAATTAGCGATGTTTTGCAGAATGATGGAAATGTTTCGGATGCATGGACGATTTCAAGCAACCCTGAATCAGTTGATGAATTAGGTGTTGGTGAGTCTCTTGTTGTAACCATCACAGTAACACCCAAGGATAATGCAGTGAAGGGATTCGTCCAATCGACCATTTCATTAANTTCAGATGGAGGCACACTCGGTGTTCTTTCGATAGATACCTCGGTTGAGTCTGCTGAGGGTTCCGAGGGACTCTTCAGTAGTCTTCCGATTTACATCACAGCACCTGGAATTCTCTTGTTCATAGCTGCTTCTCTCATCTTCGCCTTGAGGATGAAAAAGAGTGGAGAGTTATCGGATTCCGGAAACCAGATGNTTGCTCCGGATGCGTTTGTCAATCCGGACCACCAAGGCACTCGTCGTAACGAAGCCTTGGATATTGGCCATGCGGTTGACGAAATCGCAAGTGGCGAAGTTTCTGCTGATGAAATCGCTGCCGCCCTTGCCCAGTCATTGGAGATGCCGACTGTACCAAGTCCAACTGCATTACCAACAGGGCTCCCTCCGGCTCAATTCCCTCCACAACGTTCGCTCCCGCTTGGAATGCCTCCAGCAGGTTTGCCTCCACAAACTAACTTGCCGCTACCAAAAATCCCTCNGCCCGGCACTTCACCTGCTTTACCCATGCGCACACCTTCAGTACAGCCAGCACCCGCTGCTTTCCCTCCTCAAAAGGCTCCTGCGCCGACTCAGTCTGGCCCTCCTCTTCCTNCCACTGGTCTGCCAAATGGTTGGACCATGGAACAATGGAAGCATTACGGTCAACAATGGTTAGACCGGCAATAAGGACACGCTATATCTAATACAATGTCCTTGTTGGGCAGACTATGAGCAGTATTGTGTTGTTTGGTCCTCCAGGCNCAGGAAAGGGTACTCAAGCCGAACGTATGGTTGATGCCACTGGCCTTCCCCAAGTTTCAACCGGCGATATGCTACGTGCTGCGGTGAAGGCTGGCACACCTACTGGCCTTGAGGCAAAGAAATACATGGACGCTGGGCAACTGGTCCCAGATGAAGTGATTATTTCTCTCATTCGAGAAAGAATACAGCATGAAGATGCATCAAATGGCGTCATGTTTGATGGCTTTCCTCGAACCGTCCCTCAGGCAGAGGCACTTGAAAAAATCACCCCAGTATCACATGTTATTGCAATCGAGGTTCCTGATGAGAAAATAGTTGAGCGGATTTGTGGACGTTATTCCTGCGCTGGATGCGGAAGTGTGTTTCATGATACTTTCAACCCAGCTCCCCCTGGAGGCTGCCCGTGTGGAAATTGGCAAGAAAAACGTCGCTCTGATGATAACGAAGAAACTGTAAATTCTCGACTAGCCACATACCATCAACAAACATCCCCTCTTGCTGACTGGTATCGGTCGCGAAATATGTTCTACCCCATAAACGGAAATCGAGATATCGACCAGATTACGGTTGATATTTTGCAGACTTTGAAATCTTGAGGTGTAGGTTTGGGCTCGCGCAATAGGAAGAGTCGAACTGACCGAAGAAGTCGGCAAGAAAGGGCGCGGCAATCTCAGCAACAGCTGATTGAAATCATTAAGTCCGATTCTCCGAACCGACGATTTTTGATTGACTCGACAATTCGACATCTCGTGAAGATTTCTAGCAGACATCGCCTTCAAGTTCCTTCAGAAGCAAGAATGTATTTTTGTCGCAAATGTCGAACTCCCTTCCAATATGGAGAAAATGTACGTGTTCGTATAAAGCACGGTCAGCGGATAGTCACTTGTTTATCCTGTTCACATACGCGCAGATTCGGCGGTGGGCCAAAGCACCATCGAATTAGGCGGAATTTGTGAAGCATCGTGAAGGGCAATTTCATCAACAAGTGACGTGTGGGAGATACGGGTATTATGTCGAGAAAGGTTCCTGAATCAATACGTAAAGAGGCACTTTCACATGACTTTCAAGCGACCATTCGGATTGGAAAGTCTGGCATTACTGAAACACTGCTCTCTGAAATAGACTCCCAATTAACATCGAAAGGAATTGTGAAAATCAAACTCAATCGGGGCCTTTTTGAGAAAACGGATATTCCTGGAGTTTGGGATTATTTATCTCAAGAGACCAATTCTATCTTAGTACTAGCGCGTGGTAATGTAGGCGTACTTTGGCGTTAAGTCATTTCTTTTTGAGGAAATAGTCAAAAGTTGAGTTTTATTGGGNAGNTCATGAGCGATATGCTATCTGTCCTTAGGCGTCGGCGACATCCGTCTCAATACATTGCTTTCGGACTTTTGATGTTTGCTGGTTCGATGATTTTTGCATCAAACACTCTTGCTGCTGGAGGTTCGTCCTCTTCTTCATTGGTCAAACCCATTGACAGTGCACAAGCAGTTTGGGTTGGACTTGCCATTCTGTTGGGCGTTTACGCACTTATTATTACCGAAGTTGTCCATCGAACCTTAGCTGCAGCAATCGGAGGTCTGCTTGCAGTTATTGCTCTCAATTACTACGCTCCCGAGGATACTCTCTCACTCGGTGCAGTTACGACGCTTATCGATTGGGAAACAATTGGATTGCTGCTTGGAATGATGGTTATGGTCGGTATTTTGTCGCACACTGGGCTGTTTGAATGGTTCGCTGTTCAAGCGTACAAACAAAGCGGTGGTTCAGTATGGACATTAGTTGTGATTTTGTGTTCAGTTACTGCTGTTTTGTCTGCCTTCCTTGATAACGTGACCACAATGCTTCTTCTCACTCCTGTAACAATTCAACTGGCTAAGGTTCTGGACTTGAAACCCATTCCACTTCTTATTTCCGAAGTTTTGTTTTCCAATATTGGTGGGGCAGCAACAATGATTGGGGACCCTCCAAACATTATGATCGGTTCCGGACTTTCTCCTTCAGCAATTGAAAATGCTGGATATCCCGAACTGGCTGGTGCTGGAGTCACATTCAATGATTTCATTTTGGAAATGGCACCAGGTATTTTCATGACTGTAGTTCCTGCATTCATGTTTTTGAAGTGGATGTATGCGGAAGAGTTTGCTGGTACACGTGTTCGTGATATTGCTGAACTTGAAGCAAAATATGGGATTAAAGATGCTGCAATGCTGAAAGTCAGCGGTTCAATCCTCGTTTTAGTTGTACTCAATTTTTTCCTTCATCCCATCACGCACATTGCAGTTTCATGGATTGCCCTTTTCGGTGCTGTTTTGATGCTTCTAGCAACAGACCGTCACGACCTGGAAGAGCCATTAGAGAAAGTCGAATGGTCAACATTGCTGTTCTTTGCAGGACTGTTTGTATTGGTCCACTCTTTACAATATCTCGGTGTCATAGACTTTATCGGAGACTACGTGACAAAAGGCATTGCTATGTTCGGTACCGATGAGCCTGGAGATGTTGTAAGACTCGGCGCAGCCGTCTTGATTATACTGTGGGTATCCGCAGTTGCCTCAGCATTTATCGATAATATCCCATATACTGCGACAATGATTCCAGTTGTTCTNCAGATTGCTNACGATTTGAATATTGAACTTGGNCCAATGATTTGGGCTCTAGCTTTCGGCGCCTGTTTGGGTGGCAATGGAACACTCATTGGCGCATCGGCAAACGTCGTTACTGCCGGTATGTCAGAAGAGGCGGGTTACCCGATTTCGTTCAATGAATTCTTTAAGGCTGGTTTCCCGATTATGATTATGACAACTGCCATTGTGTCACTNTACATGGTCATGGTTTATGTCGTCGGCGGCGAAGACGGTGGAACCGTCTGGAAGGTTGTTCTAATGGGAATTTCCTTGATTGGAATTATCATGCAAGTCGCACGTGGGCGCTCAAAGGGAAAGAGTTTCGCAGATTCACTCGTCGATAACGATGCAGAACAACTCAAGGAGGCAGTTGAAAACATCGTCGACATAGTGGTCAAGAAAGTTCCTTCATTTTCTGAAAGCGAAGAATGAATGTCCATTTCTCCGTTGAATTGAAGTGCCATGGGTTTATGGTTAACTTGAGGGAACGGAGTGTTTGAGTGCAAAGTGTGCGGCTTACTTTCCCTTGGAGGTACTGCATGTCCAGCATGTGGCAGCCAATTGTTGGTGGATTTGGCCCATGAAGACGGTGATTCAAGCCCCCTACCATNAGAGGTACCGGGATTGGATGATGCCGTTGCATCATGGTACGAATTGGAGGGGATTGAGCCTCCTGTAGAGGCTGCAGAACCTGTTCAAACCCAATCGGCCGGCAATCTGCCTTTCGGATACTCTGGGGAATCAAACACTCACATTTCTAGACTACCGTTCGGAGTGGGAAGTTATGCATCCGGTATGCCTTTTGAGGATTCAGAAGATGCCTTACCTCTCGTGAGTGAAACCCAGGTCGATGCATCCCACCACACACAAGAATCAACACCAATTGTGCAATTACCGCCGCAACCAGTTGTCTCGCCTACGCCCTCTCCTCTAAAGGTGGTTGAGGCACCAATGGAGCCTCTTCCAGTTCCTTCTGAACCTCTTCCGATTGCTTCAAATCTCGTTGAATCTACACCAATCTTGCCTCAAGTCATGCCGTTAGAGCCACTTCCCATTGTTTTGCCTTCTCCATCGGTAGAAGAGTTACCACCTGCTCCAATCGAAGATGCACCAATTCGAGTTTCACCGGTTCATTCGACTGCTGCAGCGCAACCTGCATCGACAGTGCACGAAATTTCTTCTGATTCACAATCTTCATTTGTGGATGTTCCAGAAATGTGGAGAATCGATGCATCACCTGTCGACATGGACCAAATCTATTCGGTAGAAGAGCAGATTGTTGAAGTTGTGCACACTATGGATGACTCGGAGAGCACTTATATGCACGCCACAGATGTAGAAGACCTTCACCCAGAATCAGGCATCATCTCTCTTGAACTTCACCCAGCTAAAGCGATGGGAGTCAATCTTAGCGGCCTACCAGAACTTGAAGAAACATTGGCAGAAGGTTTTTTGGCAATTGGTGAGGAATCTTGGGCCAAAGCAGCCATAGCGTTCCAAAAAATGGCAGCGAAAATGCCTGGCGATTCAGCAGTTTTCAACAACTACGGGTTGGCGCTTCTTCAACGTGCGCTTGTCATGGCGAAAAGCAGTGATTTAGAGATTCAGCAACTGGCTTCTACACAATTTGAATCGGCCATCTTGGCTTTGAGAGAGGCAGCAAAATCTGCTCCAACAGATGGCACAATTTTACTGAACTTATGTCACGCATTATTGGTAAGTGGTCGCGCAGAAAAGGCACTCAAAGTATTGTTCATGTATCAAAAGAACAACGAAAATACCTCGGAAAGTGCTAATCTCGAAGCAGCATCGCTTGTAAGTATGGGTGAAAGTAGTAATGCCCTCAAGGTACTTCAAGCAGTTCAACATGATGAATTGGTTCTCGCAAATATTGCAAAATTATCGTATTCTTAAAGTAAAAAAAGGATAGTTTTCACTAACCAAACCCTACCCTAATTTTTGAATTTTTGACGTCCTTTTCACTGCAGATTTTTGACAAAAAAACACTGAATAAAATGTCGAGCAATCATGCATTTTCAGTGCGGATTTAACCGACGATTGTCCGAGGCCCAAACCGATTCGTTGATATATGGGTGGTAAGTCGGGGGGATGCTTAAGCACCCTAGCATGCCATGTGCCGGGGGAAGGGCAGAGGAGAATCGTCCCTGAGGAGGCGGTTTTCTGTGGAAGCCGAATTGGCATGAATTAGATACCGAAGGGTTACTCATATGGTGTGTGATAACATACATGTGATGCTACAACCCAACTGGGGGATCGCTCGGCTCGAGTGCCGAAGAAGGTCGTGACAAGCTGCGATAAGCTGCGGGG
>NYZH01000004.1 GCA_002687075.1 Methanobacteriota archaeon | reverse complement strand
GCCACTTTCGCTACTTGTTGAGAAGTAGGCGCGTACACTCCAGTATTGCCAATGACCAGGTAAACATCACGTGCGTCGAATGGGAGTTCGATAGAGTGCAAATGCCAAACACGCTCCTGTTCCGCAATTTTGAGCCGGCGGGTGTAAAGGTATTCAACTTCCTGTTCAACCTCATCACTGAGCATCACAATGCCTCCATGTGCACTGGTTGAGGAGTCCATTGGAGATGCACGACCACCTTGAGCAATCGCTTCGACGGAGTGNGCAAGTAAGGCACATTCATCAACAGAGACAACATTCTCATTTGCAAGGTATTGAGAGTCTGAAACCATTCTGCGCCGAGAATCTATTTCTCCTGACACATTTGAGTACAATNGACTGGTTTCAAAGGTTGAAGAAAAACCCTCGTTCCATGTGTCGGGGTTTTGAATGTCGTTGGTAGATGCAAACCATCGACCTCTTGCTGTTCTCAACGCAGCACTAGNCGCCACGGAGAGTGCGGCAGAAGAACCAAGGCCNGAGGCGGCAGGAATGTTGCCTTCAATTCGAATTGACAGAGCGGGTGCTCCGAGCGATGATGGCCACATTCTGTTTCTTAATGCTTGAACATGGGGATGTTTTTTTTCTTGGAAATGCATACCATCTATTTTCCATGAATCGGAGTCAGATACGAGATTTTCAACCGAAACCGAAATTCGTTGTTCTAAAGCCACTGCGACTGCAGGCTGACCATAGACAACTGCATGTTCACCAAACAGAATGCACTTTCCGGGGGCACTTGCGGTAACTCTCGACATGTGCATCCCCCTTTGTCCTACCAGTACATCTCGCTTCATATCCCTTGTTCTTAATCTCGCAGGTTTGACAGATAATTATCGGTGGATTGAAGGGTTGGAACCATTTCCAAAGACTGTNGGGGGAAACCCCTGGGTTGATTGACATGGAACATCCTCTCACTATGAGTTACGGGCCGGTATCCGGATGGATACTGCTTCTGCTCCTTGGCGGTGTTTCTGGTGGTTTTTTCTTGTACCAGGTAGTCAAAGCATCCCGTCTTGTTTTGAAAGGTTCTCCCGACAACCGGTTTGATAATTGGGGGGCACGAATCAAAGAAGTTCTCACCGGCTGGCTTGGTCAGAAAAAAGTACTCAAAGACCGTGTCGCAGGTGGTATTCACGTCCTCATGTTTTGGGGATTCCTCATGCTTTCTACCGATATGTTTGATTTAGCAACTGCGAATTGGTTTTCNCACAATGTGCTTCCGGATTTGGTTCGAGGCCCATGGAACCTTATCGTTGAAACCGGTTATACAATTGCACTCATCGGATGTGTTGCAGCATTGACTCGCCGAGTTGCATTCACTCCTGAAAAACTCAAGGGCAAATCTCAACTTGAAGGAAACGTCATTCTGCTTTTGATTATGACCATCACAGTAACCTCATTCTTTGTTGAGGCAGGAGAGTCAACAGTTTCTTCGACTTGGGAACCTATTGGCGCTTGGGTTGCCTCAACATTCGTCCCGTCTACAGCGATTGTAGTTGGTGCATATTGGATGCACATGTTGGCCATTTGCACGTTCATGTTCCTCATTCCGTTGTCGAAGCACATGCACTTGGTTATGGCATTTCCNAATGTGTTCTTCCATGACATGCGTCCAATGGGTACAATGGAGCCGCTAGCCCGTGGAGAGGATGGAAAAGCTGTTCTGCTTGAGGAGCTCGATATCGAATCGTTCGGTACCGTACAGTATACAGACCTAACTTGGCGAAATCTCATCGATGGCTGGGCATGCACTTCATGTGCACGCTGTCAAGATGTATGTCCGGCATACGCATCCGGTAAAGCATTGAACCCAATGCAAATTATCCATGATGTTCGCCATTATGCAAACGACAATTCGACCGCCTTACTTGCCAACGAAACGCCTGAACAAGATATCATCGCACGATTTGGCGAGGATGCAATTTGGGCCTGTACCACCTGTCATGCCTGTGTTGAAGCATGTCCAATTTACATCGACCATGTGCCGAAACTCACCGATGCTCGCAGACACTTNATGATGGAAAGAATGGAGTTTGATGAATCGGTTGAAGAAACCGTAATGCCACTCATGGCTACAATTGAAAATCTTGAATCTGACTCGAACCCGTACGGCTTGCCCGCTCATGAGCGAGGTGATTGGGCTGCAGATTTGGACGTCAAAGTGGCGGAACCTGCAGAATACATTTACTTCGCTGGCTGTGCTGCATCTTTTGATGAGCGAAACAAGAAAGTTGCTCGAGACACCATCAGTGTCATGAAGGAAGCAGGTCTTGATGTTGGAATTCTGGGGATGCAGGAGGGTTGCAGTGGTGATGCGGCTCGTCGAGCAGGTAACGAATACCTTTTCCAGATGCTGGCAGAAACCAATCTTGAAACATTTGAAGAAATCGGGGTCAAGAAAATNGTTGCTTCATGCCCCCATTGTTTCCATACACTTGGTAAAGAATACAAGGAATACGGCGGTGAAGACATCGAAGTGATGCACCACTCTCAACTCATCAATCATCTTCAGCAAGAAGGAAAATTGCCNCAACCNAAGCACGATGGTTCGGTAACATTCCATGACCCTTGCTATCTTGGTAGAATTGGTGGAGAAGTAGATGCTCCGCGCAATGCAATTGGAGGAGTTGATGTTGAACCTGGCCGCACCGGTCGCGATTCCTTCTGCTGTGGTGCAGGTGGAGCACAAATGTGGATGGAAGAGATTGTTGACGAGGGTTACGATCGAGTGAACGTGATTCGTTCCAAAGAACTTGCGCAAACTGGAGCAGACACAGTCGCTGTGGGTTGTCCTTTCTGTTCAACTATGGTGACAGATGGATTAAGCGCAATCGGTTCCGATATGGAAGTCAAGGATATCGCTGAAATTGTATGGGAGCAAATNAAGGCCAATGATGCTGCAATTGAGGCTAAAAAGGCCGAAGCGAGTACCTTAGAAGTTTGAGCATCCAATGAGGTGACACAGTGGGCGAATCCNTATCCCAAAGTTCTCTTTTGGCGTGGTACGCAGAGTCGAAACGGGATTTACCTTGGCGCCATACTCGAGATGCTTGGAAAATTCTTCTTTCAGAAATTTTGTTGCAACAGACACAAGTAAGNCGTGGNATAGGATACTGGTTGAAACTTGTTGAGCGATTTCCAACGCCCCATTCTATGGCGAATTCGGATGTTGAGGAAGTTCTNCATCTTTGGCAGGGTGCTGGATATTACAGTCGAGCACGTCGCTTACATGCACTTGCAGTCGATGTATGTACGCCAAAGGCGAAAGGTGGGTTTGATGGAAAATTACCTCGGAAATCTGCCGAACTTCGAACACTTCCCGGAGTGGGNCCCTATACTGCTGCAGCAGTTGCAAGTATTGCACACGGTGAATCCATAGCATGCGTAGATGGCAACATCCGNCGAGTAATGGCTCGCCAAAATCGTTTGCGAAATCCTCAACCGCTCGAAGTTGAACGTTGGGCTCAATCGATTTTGTTCAAAGATGATGCCGGTTCTTGGAATCAGGCTTTGATGGAACTGGGTGCGACAGTGTGTACTCCGAAGCGTCCACTGTGCTCTATTTGCCCCGTTTCCTCAAGTTGCCAAGGGCTNGAAAATCCTCTTGATTATCCCCAGCCAAAGAAAACCAAAAAGAAAAGAATGGACTTGCAATGTGCTTTACTGTTGGATTCAAACGGTTTACCTCATCTTGTTCAACGCGACCAAAGCGGAATTTTAGCAGGGATGTGGGGGCCATTCATGGCAGAAAAAATTGATACTGAAGGGCTGCATCCTCTCGGCCAAATAAAACACTCACTTTCACANAGAGACATATTTGTCGAGGTTTGGACAGGTTCNTGTCAACATGGTATTGAACCATCAACCGTGCCGTTGTCTGCTCTCGACCAAAAAATTCTCGCTTTGGGGGGATTATGAAATGCACATTCTTGTGGTTGACCTCCTAGCTGAACGTATTGCGTTCGGTCGTTCGGGGGTGAAGGAAATCCTCTCGCATTTTCTCAATCCTCAAGTTTCACTTTGGTCACCTCACACAACAGAGCGAGTGGATTACGGATTCGGCACAGTGGTTGAATCCCCAGTTTCATGTGATTTGATTATCATTACCGGCTCAAAGCGCAATGTCTCAATGTGGGAGAATTGGATGGATGATGTATCAAGATTGATTCAGACAGCAGAAGTTCCAATCATTGGGATTTGTTTTGGCCATCAAATAATTGCTGCTTCCTTAGGTGGAAAAGTCGAACGGGCCGATGAGAACAGCGCCGGCGTTTGTGAGGTGCATTACAATGACGGCAAAGTAGTCAATGCCGTCTTCACTCATCAAGATCACGTCGTCGACGCTGGAGAACTCGAGGTTATCGCGTCAGCAGAACACTGCAAAATCGCAGCTTGCCGTCATCCTCATCGCCCAATAGTATCTGTTCAATTCCATCCTGAGGCTGTACAATCGGTACTTGATGATGCCATTGAGTGTGGAGAGATGACTCCAATTGAGCGTCAACAATTCGATTTAAGTCAGGATATCATTAACACAAAAGAATCTCTTTTAGCACCGCTTCGAATTGGGGACTACATCTGATCGAGGTCTTTTCCAATAGAGGCCAGCGTCATCATCAGTCCGATAATGAGCAGGTATTCGGCAGGCGCAGCTAAGTTGATGGCCGGTTGCAATTGATTCAACGTATCCATAGTTGAGTAATCGGTTGAAAAACTCGATAACATGGTGAGAACGAGAACATAAAACAGAAGACTGAGGCTCATCACGAGAAATCCAACAAGCGATGACCATAGCCCAACCTGCCTTAATTTTTGAGCAGAAAGGTTGTTTGATGTGTAAATCGAGTGGGTTGAAACACCCCAGATGAATCCGCCTACGAACAAACCAATTGACGCTAAAGAGTGCAAGAGCAACTGGTCATACATGTTTGCTAAAGCGAGAACAAAGAGCGAAACGCTTGATGCCAAACCGGCAAAAAACGAAACCTCATGGGCAGTAGTTCTTTCGGNCTTGAAACGAACATTCACCCGATGAGATAGGAGACAGATTAGTGGTGAAGTCAGTGCGAGTCCGATGGTGAAAAACCAGCGTTCAAGACCGGGATAATCGGATTCCGAAACAAAGAATGGAAAATCTCGGGCATGCCCAGATGCAGCATGGATTGTCATGGAGCACACGACACTTACCAGAGGTAGAATCCAACCAATTCGAATCAACGTCTTGTCNGCAACACGAATTCCGGCAATCTCGATACCGTCTGGACCGCTGAAATTCATTGCAAAAACTCCTCCACGGTATCNGCCACACACGATTCGAAGGATTCCCANTCAAGACCGAGTACTCNTGCTGCTTTTTCGGATGANAAATTTGCATCTCCTTGAAAATATCCTTTGACTGCTTTTCGAGTCATNAGACGTTTTGAGCCAAACAATCCCATTATCCAATCTTGGAACACCACGATGAACATNAGTGNACGTGGAATCGCCNATCGAGGGGCTTTCGTATTTGGATACTGAGCGCGAATAGAACGACAGACATCAGCAATGGTTTTGTCATGAGGCGCGAGGATGAACCTCCCCTCGGCTTCGTCGACTTCGAAAGCACGCCGATGTGCTCGNGCGACATCTCGAACATGGACAATTGGAATAGGTATTTTTGGTACAGCGGGAAATTTTCCCTTGATTGCATCAGGAAAATAATCGATACTCGGTGTTGGATTGACAAACCGACCGCCAAGTACTCCACCGGGATTGATAACTCGCAGGTCAAGGTCGTGTGTTTTAGCAAGTTCCCATGCGCGTTTTTCAGATTCCGTTTTTGCGATGGTGTANGGAGAATGCNTCAGTTTCTGCCAGTCCTCTTCCGTTTTTGGCCGCCCCTTGGGAACACTGCCCACCGCTGCAACACTTGAGGTATAGATGATTCGGGGGATGCCAGCAGTATGGGCTGCTTTGAGCAAGTGAGTCGTTCCTTTGACAGCCGTATCAATAATGGTATCAGCATCTTGAGAATGAGAGTACACTGTCGCAGTATGGAAAAGTGCGTCGAAGCCAGCAAGGAGTTCGCTCCATCCATCAGCGTCCAACACGTCAGCCTCAACCAGAATCAACCTGTCTTCACAACCCAAATCGATTGCATGTTGACGAACATGNTCCACTTTCAATGGGTCTTGCAAGTCACGAACGCTTCCTGTGACAAAGTAACCGTGTTCCAGCAAATCACGGACGATGTTGTTGCCAATATGGCCGTTGACTCCGGTGACAAAAATTTTGGCCGACTCGAATGATTTACCATCGACCATGAACCACCGATTGGGCAATGTNTCTTAACCTTCAAGTAAAGAAGTTCGNACCACAGNCTGAATCCCATGCCAATTCGAGTGCACGATACACGGCGGAGAGAAAAGGTCGATTTTTCGACAATGGAACCCGGNAAGGTCTCGATGTATGTNTGTGGAGTCACNGTTTANGACCGATGCCACCTTGGTCATGCACGATGTTATCTTGCTTTTGACCTCATACACAGNTGGCTTGAGGCATCGGGATATGATGTTCATTANGTTCAAAATTTTACCGATATCGATGACAAAATNATTCATCGAGCAAACGAGACNGGGGGTGACTGGAAAGCTCTTGTCGACAAGAATATCGAAACATATTACGAGGATATGGATGCGCTCAACATCTTGCGAGCAGATGATTATCCNCGTTGCACAGAATACGTTGATGACATGATTCGAATCACTCAAGACCTCATCGACAAAGGGCATGCCTATCAAACCGAAGAAGGCGTTTACTTCCATGTCGAATCGGCTCCAGAAAAGTANGGTGTTCTCACCGGCCAAAAAATCGAGGCAGTTCGTTCTGGTGCAGGCGGTCGAGTGGGCGCAACCGGTTCAGCAAAAAAGGACCACAAGGATTTCGCGTTGTGGAAAGCNGCNAAGCCNGATGAGCCNACATGGGATTCACCATGGGGGCNAGGACGTCCCGGCTGGCACATTGAATGTACTGCGATGTCAATGGAGTACTTCGGAGCNCAATTTGATATTCANGGCGGNGGGCATGACCTTCGATTCCCTCATCANGAAGCAGAAATNTTCCAAGGTGAGTGTCACACTGGATGCAGTCCNATGGTCCATCATTGGATGCACAACGGATTTGTGAACATTGATGGAGAAAAGATGAGCAAATCTCTCGGGAATTTTTGGACNATACGTGANATTTTNGAAAAAGTNGATGCAATGGTTCTGCGTTTTGCACTCATCAATGCNCACTANCGCTCACCGATTGACATGAATGAGACNCTTTTGAAAGATGCTGAGAGGAATTACAATCGTCTTCTGGAGCTCTATGTTCGTGTTTTGAAAATTTCAATGACTTCTCAAACTGTTGTTGATTTGCCTCATGCGGACATTACCAGCCAACAACCCCTTTCTCGCTCTCTTGGTTTAATTGAGAAAATGGGTGAAGGTTTTGCACAGGCAATGGATGACGATTTTAACAGTCGAGATGCGATAGGCAAAATTCTCGGTGCCGTTCGTGAAATCACCAAAACACTTGATAGCGGCTTAGATGANGCAGATATGCATGCATTTGCCCATTATGCTGTTGACTTACTGGAGGAAACCGCAGGAGCGGTACTCGGTGTTCTTCCTTCTCGAGAGATGGCACTTGCTGAACCCGAAGAAGACCCAAGGAGGGCAGAAATTGCAGACCAAGTTGAATCGTTATTGATTGCCCGGAGTGAGGCGCGTTCAGCTAAAGATTGGTCAAAGGCTGATGAAATCCGCGACGAACTGAAACAGATGGGTGTTGTGGTTACAGACACACCCGAAGGCCCATCATGGAGCCTTGAGTAATTCACTCTTCTTCGGATGGGCTTGGCGGTATCGCATTGAGAGGCGGTAAGGCTGGAACGAATGTCTGTTTTGTTTCATCAAGTGTAGTTGCGTCATCCAGTGCATCATCATCCCACATTTTTTCGATGACAGCCTCTTGACTCAAATTCAGTTCATCACCGTCGCTCTTGCCGAAGAAGTACAAAGCAATACCAAGAACTACCGCAGCACCAATGAGTAAATACTTCGCAGAACTTTGATCCGAATCCGATGAACTTGCATCGGTATCAGAACTTCCTGAGTCTTGCTGGACACAATCGGCTGAANTNTCTCCATCTTGACAGTCGGTTTGAGTGTTGTCGTTTATGTCTGAATTGCCCGAATTGTCGTTTCCACCGGTGTTGCCAGAGTTGTCGTTTCCACCAGTGTTGCCAGAGTTATCGTTTCCACCGGTGTTTCCACTGTTTGCAGGGTCCGTGGTCAAGTCAACATTGATTCCTGTTCGTTGACCATTGTTGTCCATTGGAATCTCATAGTAGGCATAAATTTTCGAAAGGTCAACATGAGTATTTCCGTGAGAACTACGGTTGAGTACATCGAAATATCGCTCATCACCGGTGGTAAAAATAGGGTCAACGGTCATGTTCTTCAATCGGTTAACATCATCTCGATAGTCGCCATCGAATGTGGTGTTGAGCCAGTCGTGTATTTCGGTGTCATTCATTCCAGAAACATCGTTCCAGTTTGCTTTAATGTCACTGAATTCATTGCGCATTGCCATTGCAAGGCCAGATTCAATCGATGCCCATGTTTGTGAGCCATCGACTTCACTCAGTGATGTGACGTCAACAGCTTTGGATACGCCTCCGCCTGTAATTGGCTCCCAGTCATCTTGGTTGATTGCCGTCATAATATCTACATCACCGAAAACGGCCTTGCCTTGAACGACGGTAAGACGAACATCGTTGTCGATTGCTTCGATGAGGTTACGATAAGGGTCGTCATGGAACGTGTCAAGAACAACGATATCAGCATACATTCCAGCCTTGAGTTGGCCGACAAAAGAGTCCCATTTTGCTGCTTTGGCTGGATTGCTGGTGACCATTTGTGCCATTTCGTAATCCGTGAAGTATGAATTCATCACATCTTTATTCCACAAATCGGCTACTTTGAGTTCATGCAGGTTGTTTTTGGAACCACTTGGCCCCCAATCTGGTGCTAGAGAAATGGGNACCCCAGCAGCATCTGCAGCTCTGACATCCGTCGTGTTACCGTACAGAACGAGGTTGGATATNGGGGACCAGACCAAATCAGCGCCCACAGTTGCCATTTTATCAAATTGTGAGCGATCAAGAGCAGTTCCGTGAATCACAACGGTTTCATCCATAATCAATCCCTTATCCCACAGGGCATCGAATTCTGCTTTACTGCTGCTGTCGACNCCCTCTGCCAAGTGAACAAACCACGCATTCAGCGAGCCAGATTGGTTTTGCGAAATCAAGTGCGAACCGGTGTAATCACTGTCTGCAGCACCACAAACGGCGCATGTAGAAATGCCATCTTGTCCAAAGTTGTAGAGTTCAATGTTACGCGACAGCATACTGTCCCAAGCCTGAGTACTCGAGCCTGGAGAGCCTTGGACAGCGGTGACTCCACCAGANACTGCTTGCACTTCAGCGTACTTCATCTGTTCACTGGCCATATTCCAACGGTTGAAGGATTGTACATTGGTCTTCATCCAAGTGATACTCGGTCCGTAATCCCAGTTGTTTCCCCACTGATATCGGTTGGTGTATCCACCTTCATCTGAGCGTTGCTGTTCATTCAAATGAACATCGAAATCCCACAAAGGAATGTGGTTGTAGTGCATGTGATTGTGCAGGTCAATAAGGCCAGGATAGATGGTTCCGTTTGTTTCGATAACGGGGACATTGGTCAAATCTGCTTCGACTGGAATCTGNGAACTTGATGACCAAACTGCGTCAATCTTTCCGTTTCGAACCAAAACATTTCCTTGATTGAGGACACTGGATTCACTTTCCATNGTAACGACCCGACCTTTGAGAAGGTAGGCATCAGAACTTTGTTCTTGTACCTTGTAGCATTTTACGATGTTGAGCGCAACAGTCGAAGCGGGGTCATTGGGTCCAAAACCAGGTGTAGGGTCGACTTCAACGAGACTACCTGATGAATCTTCGACAATTGAGTTGCCCCAAAATGCGAATTTTTCTGGAACGTTCATTGTGTCAACAACTGTACCTGCAGTATCGGTAATGGATACTGTTTCTCCATCAAAGTAATCCATGACAATATCGGAATCTGCACTGAACACAACGATGCGNGCATCTGGGTCAATAACGGTGTTCCAAGCAAGTTGACAAGGAGGNCTCCCCGAAGTAATGCTCAATTTCCAATCGGATACATTGGTAGGTGTGGAACCNGTATTCCACAATTCAATGAATTGGTCGGAGAACTTTCCATAATCACCATCGCTGTTCCAGTCAATTGCACCGTACATGTTATCGGATGTTTCGTTGGATGCAAGTTGATTTGGACTAATAAACACTTCAGAGATGACAACAGATGAATCACGAGCGCTTACTTCGTATGTTTCCCTTAGCGAAGTGCTGGTATCTGGACTCGGAATAAGCGGTGCCAGAAACAGGATGAGAATGAGTACAGTCGTCATACGGGCGAGGCGCATGTTGTGGCGTTTCGCCGTGAGCACATGAACTCGTCGCTTCATTGTTATGGACAAACATGTTGAAGTGATGCCGATTTAGCAGGTTAAACATGGCTTCAATTGAAATCACCGAACCCATCTTCGCCGAAACAATAGACAACAATTCAATTGTTTTTCTTGACTTTTGGGCAGAATGGTGTGGCCCTTGCAGAGCATATGGGCCAGTCTATGAACGAGTTTCAGAGGACTTCCCTGATGTGGTTTTTGGAAAAATCGATACCGAAGCCCAACCCGCGCTCTCGCAATCCTTCGGAATACGTTCAATTCCTACGACCGTCGTTTTCAAAGATGGGATTGGAGTATTCATGCAGCCAGGAGCCTTACCGGAAGACGCATTGCGAGATTTGGTGACAAAAATTCAAGAACTGGACATGGATGANGTTCGGGCTAAAATAGAAGCTGAANANGNAGCATCTGGTGAAGAATCAGAATAATNCTGCNGAACCAAACAGCCGGTGNGTTCAAGAAACCTACCCTCTCCCGTAGCAATATGAACTTCCGCCCATGGTTGATTCTGTTCGTCTTGATGACAACCAGTTTGTCTGGTTGCTTTGGTGAGCAACAAATTGATACTGGTGGCGTGGAGACTCCATACGACGTCTATCCTGAGCCATGGGAACGCACTCAAATGCAGTACGATGATACAGACATTTACTCACGAGTATCTCAAAACGGTTCCTATGCCATCGATGCTGTTCAGTCGGTTTATGTGCCTGTTCCAACGATTACTGCTGCGGACGGAGGTTCTGGAATTACTGGTGATGCGCAAGTGCATCTCGGGTTGTGGCTCCCTGTCATCGATGGATGCGATTGGAGCGGCACAAATTTGACAGAAGAATGCCAAATTCCGGTCATTGCTGAAGTTGGCCCGTACTACAACGACGGTGATGTTGATGCTCTAACCCCTGCAGACCGCCTCGGTAAATTCCTCATCGAGAATTATGTTCCACATGGATACGGTGTTGCTCAGGTCTCGGTATTTGGCACCGGTGAATCCAACCATTGCATGGATTTGATGGGTACCGATGAGCAGCGGGGAATTGATGCTGCTGTAACTTGGCTGGGAACACAAGCGTGGTCCAACGGAAAAGTAGGAATGATTGGGAAATCTTACGATGGCTCTACACCTTGGCAGGCTGCAACATTCGGTAATCCTCATTTGGCAACAATCGTTCCAATGTCGGGGCTTATTGGTGTCCATGAACTGATGTGGAGAAACGGAAGTATGGAAGCACGTGGAATGATTATGCACAACGGTGTCTATGGCTCATTTGGAATTGACGGAGATGCTGAGGACCCTGAAAATCTATGTGAAGGATATCTCGAAGGCTACTTCAACGGACCTGCGGCATACTTGTCCGGAGGTATGGTTGAATATGCAGGTAACACATACTGGACAGAACGTTCTTTCCTGCAACGCGTTGTTGAAAACTACAACGGTTCGATTTACATTATTCAAGGAATGCAAGACTGGAATGTGGACCCTCACATGGCATTCCCTGCTCATCAAATCGTTGAGGCAGCTGGAATTGAAACCAAGACCCTAGCAGGTCAGTGGGCTCACGATTATCCAGACCGAAAGTCCGGACATGAAGCATTACCATCCGGTGAAGGTGCTGAAGCCTATCCGTACACTCTTCGATGGGATTGGGCTGATGAGATGTTGTACTGGTTTGATTGGTATTTGAAAGGTGAAGGACGTGCTCCAACCTTGGGTGTTGAAATGCAAGATAACCGTGGCGGATGGCGATTTGAGTCCACGTATCCTGCTGAAGACACATACTATCTTGAAATCGGAGCGGCGGATATGAATCCCAGTGGTGCCTCAATGATTACTACAACTGAAACCATCACGCTCACCTACGGTCCATTTGAAGAGGACGTTTACATAGCAGGAATGCCTTCTTTCCATATTCCAATCACCACACACACAACCAATGGCGCACATGCCTATTTGGAAATGAGTGATGAATCGGGAATGCGGTTGGGTCATGCAGTTATGGACTTCCGCTTTGGTGATGGTGGACGCGATGGTACACCTGCCTTAGTTGCCTTCACTACCGTCATGGGCAAGATGGAGTTCATGCCAATGGACGTGTTTATCCAAGCTGGGGAGACAATCCAAATTTCGATGTCCCAAACCGGTCAAGACTACATTCCTTCGCCTGCTGCTAGTGGCGGTTATTCAGTGAATTGGGCTGGAGCCACGCTTACATTGCCTCTAGTGAACCGAACTTGTGCAGACCTTTTCCAGGCTCCAATGCACGATTATCTCGAAGAATCGGGCCGAATTTGTTGATTCAATCGAACATTGAAAGGATATCTCGAAACAGATTTTGGGCGTGACCTTCGCTTCTTTCAACCAGTCGCTTTACGATGAGTTCAGGCGTTGAGCGTGCCAAGTGATTTCGTTTAGGTGTTCGGTCAACCATGAGTTCAAGATTTGAATCAAGTCCTGTCGCTTCAATTCCGTCCACCCGTAAATCAGTGCGACCCGTCGCTTCAAGAATTGACGGAGCAAGGTGCGTTACAAGCATCATCGTGGTGTCTTTTTGAGATTCAGCAGCCAACAACATACCTGCTATTATTCGAGCACCTGCTCCAGGTTCAGTAATGGCTTCCAATTCATCTGCAAGGATTAATTTCGGAGTAGGGTCACTGACCACATTTGCTAATTCAACCAATGTTTGTTCAAGAGCACCTGCGCTTTGTGTTCCTCCCGCTTTGGCCAAAATATGCAAAGCCTCGACTTGGCCAACACGTGCTGAATCCGCAGGAACCGGTAGACCCATATGAGCTAAAATGCACATATGGGCAAGTAATTCGAGCAGCGTTGTCTTGCCTCCTGAATTTGCTCCGGTCAAAAGTGCCAGTGATTGTTGGTCTCCATCACTTCCAGCATCACCTAACCCATAAGTGACCGGATCTGGACGGCTACCGAGCAAAAGATGTCGTCCTTGCTCCACAAAAATCCCATGTTCAACTATTTCAGGCATGACGCAACTTCGTTCATCCGCCCAACGAGAAATGCAGACCCATTGGTCAAGTTCAATCAATGCACGAACAGCTTCTTCACATCTTGTGCGTAAGGGTCCAAGTTTTCGTGCAAGCAGAACCATCTGCTCAACTTCCCCACTTTTCAGTTTATGTTCTAGTGATTGGTCAATATCATCGATGACTTTCCGATTAATTTTAGCTGGCCATTGTGAGGCAAAAATATCGTAAGGGCAACGAACTCCAGTTCCATTGAGCGTTTCGCCAAGACTTTGTTTTGCCTTTTCCATTGCTTCTGCAATAACGTCGTTGGTCGCCTCTTGTAATCTTCTTTGAAATGAAGCACCATCGGATAAGGCTTCCAATAATTCTGCACCACTCAAATTCAGTTTTGCATCATCCATTGCTTTTGCAACCTCTTCATTGACTTGTTGCTCAAGGTTTTTGACGGTCTTCCAAAGGGTATCTTTCACCTCAGCAATAATTTCCAAGTCGCCTTGGTCGCCCATATTTTCCAAAATCTCAGGAAGTTGTTCGAGTCCAACAACACTGGAATACACCTCTTCAAGAAACGGATGTTCGATTTTTCCATTTCTCGAATCTTTCACTATTTGTGCGACTACACTGAGCGTTCTGTTGTTTTGAGTGAACCAATCGATGGTTTGTTCTGGTAGAACAACCTCTTTTTTGCTTCCTTTAGGTAAAACTATCCAACCGTCTGGAATTTCATTTGGGGCACCTTCCCCAATCCAAGTTACCGTCTTGAACACGGTGTAATCCTTCCAAGTTTCACCTTCTCCTGGTTGCAAAACCCGACACCATTTTTTGAACGAATCGAGGGGCTGCTTGCTGACGACAACTCGCTCGTAACGTTCGTTTGCAAACCGTGTTTGCCGTAGATTTTGAAAAAGTTCACTTAGCAGCCTCATTTCTGTGGAATGTTTTTTGCCAAAGTCGATTGCATGACTGACTTTTCTTCTTCTTTCAGTCGGATTTTCAACGGGCATAAGCAGTTGCATGCGTTCCCGAGTTGCAGCACAAGATGCAAAAGAAACAATGTCTTGAAGCAGGGCTTTGTGTAGTTTTTCAGCCTCTTTCGTAGCGAGGAATGAACCCGATTGACCCGTGATGAGTCGAGCAAGATTTAAAGCTCGTTTTGGGGAGACCCCATCAATTTCAGCGATACGTGCAATATCGCCCGATTTTAGTGAAGCGATGGCTTCTTGTTCGCCGCCAAAATGTTCAGTGATTTTTTCTGCTAATCGTTGACCAACACCGGGTAAAGTGCTCAGAACCATAATTGTCATGGTTTGTCAAGGGCTTTTGAGGATATTGCTCAAACTGCATGATTTAGTTCAAAAAGTGCATCATCACCAACGCGTTAACCTCAAATGCCAGTGAAA
This sequence comes from Methanobacteriota archaeon, assembly GCA_002687075.1. Lineage (GTDB taxonomy): Archaea > Thermoplasmatota > Poseidoniia > Poseidoniales > Poseidoniaceae > MGIIa-L1. The sequence continues at coordinate 13,041 of NYZH01000004.1, read as the reverse complement.
TTAGGGTCCTTTAGGTGCAGCGTGTGACGACTCTCGACACAGAGAAGCGAGACCATTCATTCCTTGAATTCAACATCGTGTTAAGTTCAACCGTTGCCGTTTCACTGGTGTTTCTTTTTGTTTCCGCATTGTTCGTTGATGCAGTCGTGGATTTGGTAGATGACGAGGACGTTTCGAACAATATCCGCGTTCCGGTGTGGGAGAGAAACACACTGCCTTACGAGACGAACGGTGAATTTGGAGTTGCACTTGAAGTTGGAGAATATGAACTTCTCGCAACAGAAAATGAGTGGAGTTCAACACACTCGTTTGTCGAATATTCGCTTCCAATTGATGAAGGCGGAGCAGCCCCAGACGATGCCGTCATCAGTCTTGCCGTATGGAGGCCGGATGTTCCACCAGGCGTCAAAGTCCCGGTTATCGCAGAGTTTGGTCCTTATTTCCAAGAGGCTTCGGTAGAAACTCCTACCATTGAGGTGCCTGGGAGTTGGCTGGGTCAGATGATTATTGACCAACTTCTTCCCCACGGATATGCCTTTGCTCAAGTCTCGGTTTCAGGTACCGGCCGTTCCAACCATTGTATGGATTTGATGGGCAATGCGGAACAACTCGGTAATGATGCAGCAGTGCGGTGGTTGGCTGAGCAGGAATGGTCGAATGGTGCGGTTGGAATGATTGGAAAATCCTACGATGGCAGTACTCCATGGCAAGCTGCAATGTTTGGAGCAGAACACGATTATCTGAAAACCATCGTGCCCATTTCCGGATTAATTGGAGTAAAAGAACTCATGTGGCGCAACGGTTCGTCCGAAGCCCGAGCACCAATAATGCACAACGGCGTATATGGCTCGTACGGCATTGATGGTGACGAGGAGGATTACCAAAATCTGTGTCCCGACTATATCATGGGCCCTGGGACAGGTGTTGCAGCCTACATGTTTGGTTCAGAGGTTGCTGGTGATTATTGGTCGGAGCGGTATTTCCTCGAGCGCGTCCTCGACAACTACCAAGGTAGCGTGTATCTGATTCAAGGAATGCACGACTGGAATGTCGACCCGCACATGGCCGTTCCTACGATGAACGCACTCAAGGACGCCGGAATTGATGCTAAAGGTTTGTTTGGACAATGGGACCATGACTATCCTGATCGCCCGGTTCAGTTGGATGACCGCTCTGATATGGGTGGTCGAGGTGGAGAAGCATTCCCTGAGATGATTCGCTACGATTGGATGCAAGACCTCCTTGAGTGGTTTGATTTTTATCTACGGGGTGAAGGTGAGCAACCTGGCTTGTATATTGAAATACAGTCCAATCAAGGTAATTGGCGTCTTGAAGACCGCTATCCACCAAGCGATACCACCGAGGTTCTCTTCGATTTAGGAGGCTCTCTTACGAATGTTGGCGGCGGTACAACCGTATTTCCCGATGCCAACACAGGTCCTGTTTGGGAATCCGAACCTCTCACTGAAACATTGTATGTTGCAGGAACTCCTCGTCTTCATGTTGATGTGACTACAGCGAGTGTTGGTGGCCAGTTGTACGCACTTCTCGAGGAATGCGATGATTCCAACAATTGCATTCATATTGGTCATGCCATCATGGATTTGCGCTATCATGCTGGAGGGGATACAATCCAAACATGGACTCCACTTGTCGAAACAATCAATGCCAAAATGGAGTTCATGCCGCTTGATGCTGAACTTGCAGCAGGAAACACGTTGCGGTTGAGTCTTCTTTCAACAGGAGAAGATTATCTTCCAGCAAGCACTTCATCAGTTGTGTTTGTTCAAGAGGGTGAATCTTCAACATTACAACTCGATACCTTTGATTTCGACAGTCGAATCTCATTCACACCACCAGTATGCACACATGAGCGATGTGTAACGACTGCCTAGTTGTTCGAATATCGTATTCTTCGAGCAGCCAAACAGTCGAATTTACGGAGTGCTGGGTAACTCAAGTTCGACAGCAAACAATGGATCTGGGTCAGTGGAGTCATGGTAGGCTACAACGACTCCTCCATCGTTTAGAATTCCCAATGATGCAAAGTCAAAGCGAATATCGTTCCCAGCTCCGGATGTCGAATCCAAGTCGCCTTGTCCGATGTAGGTCAATGTATCGGGTGACATGTCTTCAGAGTAACCACGGACATGGTACACCATGTCAACATCAGGGCCACCAGTACTTTGGTATCGAACGTTCAATACAAATAGGTCAAGGTCGCCGTTTGCTTGGAATTCCCATTCTTCAATTGAAGAGGCGACAGTGCCCATGTCATAGGTGTGGTTTTGCCAAGTTAAAGCACCATCAGTTGACATGTAATGTGTAAATGAGGTTCCGCTGTTTGCAACGCAATGGAGCGTTCCAGCAGAATCAAAATGGCAGTATTCCGAGGGGAATTGAACTTCTAACTGGTTCCAGGAAAGAGTAGTGTCCATGTATGCGGCATTGCCGTTGTTGTAGTAACTTGGGAAAATCAATCCCCCAGTTGGCATTGGGAATGCTCTCATTTCCTTGTGCGGCTTATTGACGTCGTAGTATGAACTCAGTCCTTCGGAGGTGAAGTTCAAATCCAGTTCAATGATGGGGTCATTGGAATCTCGGTCGGTAAACTGGAATGGATAATAGTTGAGGCCATCGACACTGATTTGGCCACCAGCATCCAGCGATTGATGCCAGAAATTCGAAACAACGATGCTCGCCCATTCACCATTTCCAATTGAAGATGTAATCGGTCCAACAACTTCAACTTGCCACGAGCGGTCATAGAACGGTTCGGTCAAACGGTTGTAGCACCATTTCCATTCATCTTCAGATTCATCGTAAAGTATCGCATAGAATTTGTCGATTTTCCCATCTGCTCCGAGATATGGGAACCATGACATTGAGATGATGTCACCGTTGGTAGCTTGAACAATACTGCCCTCGCCCAGTCCTTCTTGACCGGGATTGGTTGGAACAGCAGTGATGCATTGACCAAGTGCAGGCAACACTCCTGGGATGTAAGTGTCCCATGCATGCCCTCGGTCTTCGCTAAAGACTGGATATTCTCCACCGATGTTTAGGATGTCGCCTTCAATTGTTGTAGCAAGATAATGTTCACAACAATTTCCGCCTTTACTTGCATCGAAAACCGCCCACGAAGTGTTGGTTGTTTGGTTCGTTCTGAGATCCACAGTCATGAACATGCGGGGGTCTTCATGAGCAACAGTATCAATCAGTTCATACGTTTCCCAAATTGAAGTTTCAATTCCATCGTTGTCGACCAATTCTTCGCCGCCGCCAAAACAACCGGCTAGAACCGTTGAGGCAACCAAAAGAAGAGACAAAACGAACTGGCGCATGTTGTTGCCTATGGGCACATCTCTTTGAATCCGTCGCTGAACCTTTTTGTTCGATGCTTAGCGAACTGAGAACCATACAGTTGTGCCATCTACTTCGAAAGAATCCGTTTCATGCGGTGCATTTTCGGAATCTGAGTGGAAAACAGCTGCCGATGCTCGTGTTTCGGATACAATCCATTGCTGGTCAACCTCAAACATCTTGGGAGCATTCTTCACCCATATTTCCAAATCGATTGTTGCTTCGATTTCGAGATTGAGATCTTTCCTTTTTGCCTGAATCCTTCGGGTAATGTCACGTGCAAGTCCTTTGGAGAGAAGTTCATCCGTATCGTTCATATCAAGAACGAGACTGATTTGTTGTGAATCTTCTCCTTGGCCAATGGTCACTGTTGAAGCGGCAAACCCTTCACGTTCGACTCTGCGAATTTCGACATCTCCTTCGTCGATGGAAACACCCATAATTTCACATGTTCCGGATTGAATGGAAGCAAGTAATTCCGTGGGGTTTTCAGCATTCTTAATCTGTCCGGCAACGGCGTTGACTTCGCTTCTCGCTTTAGGAGCCAGTGCCCTAAAGTTTGGAGCCAATTCAATTTGTTGGAATCGGTCGAGGTCATTTTCGACTTCAATCGATTCAACATTCAATTCTTCAGCCAATATGTCGTGGAATTCGGTCATATCGGGGCCTGATACAATCCAGCCTTGAGCACACGGAAGACGTTGGCGTCTTCCAGCATCGACACGGATTCTTCTCCCCACTTCTGCCAATTCCCTCACCAGTGCCATCGTTGCTTCGAGCGTGAGGTCTTTGGGTGGAAGTCTCGCTGTAGCTGCTGCGGCTTCTTCATCCCAGTTGTCTGCAGTCGCACCTTCGATTGAACCGGGGGTCCCCAGAGGCCATGCTGCTTGATGCACCGTCATGCCAGTGAGGTTTCGATGAATGACGTCGACCATGAACGGGCTTACTGGAGCAATCAATCGACAAACGGTTGTCAAAATCTCATGAAGTGTATGTTGGCAAGCAAGTTTGTCGGTTGTTTCAGCATCGTCCCAAAGCCGTCTTCGACTCCTTCGTACATACCAATTCGATACATCATTGACAATAAAATCCTCAAGGTCTCTGCAAGCTTTGTGAAAGTTCCAACCCTTGAAGTCAGCATGGTAGTTTTCTGCTGTTGTGGCAAGACGAGAAAGAATCCAGCGGTCAAGAGACGAGCGAGAAATCACTTCTGAGGTCGATTGTTCGGGGTCAAATCCGTCTATGGCGGCATAATCGGCATGGAACTTGTAGATGTTCCACAAGGTAAGGAACATCTTTGCATATGTTTCACGTACCCCATTCGAGTCAAATTTGAGTGGATTCCAAGGCGCACCAGCAGTGACCATATACCATCTGGTTGCATCTGCACCTTCACGATTAAAGTGGTCCCAGGGGTCAACAATGTTTCCTCTCGACTTTGACATCTTTTTACCCTCAGCATCAAGAATCAGCCCTAAACTCAAGCAACGTTTGTACGCCGGTTTATCGAATACAGTGGTTGACACAGCGAGCAAAGTGTAGAACCATCCTCGGGTTTGGTCGACACCTTCACAGATGTAGTCAACCGGGAATGACGCATCGAATGTTTCTGCTCCATCGAATGGATGATGCCATTGCGCAAACGGTGCGCAGCCAGAATCAAACCAACAATCCATGACAAAAGGTTCTCTGTGCATTGGTTTTCCATTTTCAGAAACCAAAGTGTAACCATCGACAACGGGTCGGTGAAGATCAACATCATCAGGGCAGTCGGGATTTTCAAAACCTGCTGCAACAGCACGAGCAACTTCGGTTTGCAATTCGGAAATAGAGCCAATGCACTTCATGTTCCCTTCATCGTCTCTCCATACCGGCAACGGTGTACCCCAGTATCGCTCTCGAGATATCGCCCAATCTTTCACATTGCGCAGCCACTCACCAAAACGCCCTTCTCCGACCCAGTCCGGAGCCCATTCTACTCCGTCGTTAAACTCCAACAGGCGCTCTTTGACCGCAGTCATTCGAACAAACCATGAATCCATTGCGTAGTAGAGCAACGGATGGTCTGTTCTCCAGCAATGTGGATAATCGTGCAGATAGGCTTTTTCACGATAAAGTAAACCACTTTCTGGCCCCTTTCCGTTGCTACCTTTGGGAGCAGAGAGCAAATCAATAATGGTCTGGTCGCATTCCTTGACATAACGTCCATCCAATTCAGGATGAGTGCCTACAAGGAACGAACCATCCATGTCCACGGTATGGTATGCAGGTAATCCGGCCGCCATTCCCAAGTTGTAATCGTCCTCACCGTACATAACTGCGGTGTGAACAACGCCGGTTCCGTCAGTAGTGGTGACCCAATCCGCTTCAAGAATGGTCCATGCGGTTGTAGAATCTCCGCGAGGAACAGCCTCAGAAAACAGCGGTTCATAGGCTCGACCGACCAAACTTGAGCCGGGGAATTCTTCGAGCACTTCGACGTTATGACGAAGGACTTCTTTCATGAGGTCCTTCGCCAAGATAACCTCTTCATCAACAGAAGCACCACCTGCTCCGGTCCAGTTTTCTGCTTGTTCAGTTACCTTCACTCGGACATAGGTGACATTCGGTCCAACTGCGAGCCCAACATTTCCTGGCAACGTCCAAGGCGTGGTTGTCCACGCAAGGATACTAGCAGAATCATCGATGAGTTTGAATTTCACATAAACCGAAGGTTCCTCGACTTCTTTGTAGCCCAATGCCACCTCATGACTCGAATAGGATGTCCCGGTTTGAGGGCAATAAGGCAGAACTTTGTGACCACGGTACAGAAGCCCTTTGTCGAACATTTGCTTCATTGCCCACCAACATGACTCAACATAATCGTTGTCTAAAGTGACGTATGGATTATCGAGGTCAACCCAGTATGCCATTCGCTCAGTCATCTCTCTCCAAGCAGATTCATAGGTCCACACCGAGTCGCGACATGCTTGATTGAAGTTGTCCATGCCGTAAGCCTCAATGGCTTCATTTGACATTAAATCCATTCTCTTTTGAACCTCGATTTCAACAGGCAGTCCGTGAGTATCCCATCCACCTTTTCTCTCAACTCGAAAACCTTCCATGGTTTTCCACCGACAGACCAGATCTTTGTATGCTCGAGCGACCACATGGTGAATACCCGGTTTTCCGTTTGCGGTTGGTGGACCTTCCAAGAATATGAACGGTGCACCGTTGCGATTTGAATCAATTGACTGTTGGAAAGCATTTTCTTTTTTCCAAGCGTCCAGCAATGAAGTCTCAAGTGCTACTGCGTCGAGTTCGCCTGCAGACTGTGGTCGTGCCATGGCCAAGCGAGAGGAGGTTTTGACTTGAACCTCACCCTTGAGACACACAGCGCATTGTGNGATTTGAACGAAATTTAGNGNGTTATCAANGCAGAGGGTTTCAACGCATGTTTGAAGTCCTTTAACCAACAGGGNGGAACATGACAGGCTCAGCAACGCGCCGCGCTGCATTGTTCCTTTCTCTGTTGATGTTGTTCGGTGGCCCGTTGAGTACCCTTCTAACATCAAATGATTCAGCCAGTGTTGATTGGCATCTTGAGCCTTCACCCAACATCTTGTATGCTGGACAAGGAGATGATGCAGTAATCCAGTTGGACGGAAACAACATGTTTTCTGAAGCATTCACCGTTGATGTTCCAAGTGACGCTCCTGTAACCGACATACACCTCTCAATGAAGCCATCCGTCGATCAAACACATCAAGGTTTCAAGTGGAACGATGCCTCTGTGTGGAGNCACAGTTCTTCAATTCTNAACGGTACATTTGTCGAAAACAATGTTCTCACCGGTAACGGNGCGGGAATGCTATGGGATTTCAACACCAATGCTGCCGGTTGGACGTTCTCAAATTCGTATTCTGGACGGGTAACATCTCCTGCTTGTGGATACAACGGTAGTTCAGGTGGCTCGCTTCGTACCTATGCCGGCTCCACATACGCTACATCNCCTGTAACCGACTTGTCNGGCGTCTCAACCATGCCTTTCCACGCTTGGATTCATGAGGGTCGTTCTGGATGCGGGGAAACTCCAGATAGCGGAGAGAACTTGCAATTTCAGTACCGCACATCAAGCAACACTTGGACAACATTCCATACGTTTACCGCCGCAGGGTTTAGTGGTACTCCTAAAACCAATTTCCAATTTATGACATCACTACCTGCTGCAGCTTTGCACACCAATTCACAAATTCGTATACACCAAACCTCTGGTTCGAGCACCTGTTGTGATTATTGGTTTGTCGATGACGTTCACTATGCGACTCCACCTTCTGCAGAATGGACAAGCCCTTCGATTGGATTTTCTTCAAGTTCTTTCCAAGTGGTAGAAAGAGGGCCNTGGGCTCCTCTCCACCTAGATGCATTCATTCCCGAAGGAGCTCATCTCAATTGGACAATTGTCGATACGTCGACCGGGAATGCCATTCCTGGCATGTCTGGTAGTGGCATGGGTTGGATTCCTCTCCAAGGAGTGAATTGGGAATCCATCACATCCATTGTCCTTCACCTCCATTTTGCACCATCTCCAAACGGTGAAATGCCGCAGGTATACTCTATCAGCGGTGACGGAACATATTTCACTTCGTTTTCTGAAGATCCTTACGACCAAGGTTGGACAATGTACGGTGGCTCGACCTTTTCTTCGATTAATCGNTCCGTTGAGGGTATTTGGAACGATTCGCTTGAATCGCCATGGTACTNCTCAACTGCTTCCTTATCTGAGCTGCATGTCGATGCNACTGCCAATACCGCACAGGCACAAATCCGAACTTCTCCGAGCCCAGCCATGGACCAACATAAGTCTGCCTTATTCGATGAGTCTACTTGGTAACGAAGGCACTATTGGCTCGTATCAACTTCGATTTACCTCTTCATCCAACAACAGTTCGGATACTTGGGAAGTCTTCGACGTTACGATGGGCGCATACGGTGGTATTCAACCAACTTCCCCAGCAATTGATTTTGCCAAAGATGGAATCCTTGAGTGGGGTGGAAGCGATGCACGAGTAGGTTCTTGGGGTTGGCAAGACCGATTTGAAAACGGTTTGACGTACATCTCTGCGAATCCTGGAATCTCCGGAAGTTCATCGGCCAAGGCATGGATTCCTGCGGTAGATTTGACCAGTTTCACCTTTTCAGCACTGTCTTCAAGCGGCACACTTTCATCGGTTAATTTGAACCACGATGGACAAACTGTTGCCAATTGGTATGTCGAATCTGGTTCCTCCCAATTTGTTCTCAATCACACACAACTTGCCGATTTGAATGCATCGGTTGCCAACACAAATTCGCTGGTAAGTGCACTTGGTACATACTTCACTGAAGTTGAATTTGAAGTGTTTGGGACCGGTCTTGTTACTCTCGCAGGCCTTGGAGTTCCGTACGAGGCACAATCGACCCTTATGGCGACAGCAGATACACAATTCATTCTCGGATTGAACGGAATTCGCGACTCTCTTTCATCCACTGGTGGTGTCCATAACATCCCACTACCATTGACATCCGATACTGCCGGAGGACTTCATGTGTCGATTGAAGGCCTAAATTCGTCTTCAAGTGTTGAACTTCTCAACATGAACATGATTACAGACGGGCCAGTTCTAACCCCTAGCCAAATGTGGAACACAATGGAGGTGACGTACAAAGTCTCCTCCTCATCAGCAACTTCAGTTCGATTTGATTTGGTGGGAGGAAACCATTCAGCAACTTGGAATCTTCCACTCAACGGAGGCACTCCAGTAGGGACCGGTGATTCTGCATTGGTCGAACTTCATCCGGATTCTCCTCTGACAAGTTTTGTTAATGGAGATGAGATTACAGTTAATTTGACGTTTAGAATTGAACCAGCATGGGATGATTCTGAGATTCTTCAAGCCTCTGCACGACTTGTTCTAGCGAGTGGAGTTCTTTCGATTCCAGCTACACACACTTGGGGATTCACGGGTCTTCAAGGTTATGAAAACGACTTAGAGATCAAGAGCGTCGTTTTCCGCGACTCCTTTAATCAAGAATTATCTCCAACACATTACTACATCAAGGCAGGTTCAACGATTCAAATCGAAATTCAGATTGGATTTGAGGGCATCAATACCGATGCTGCATTTGCAGATGGCGAAGCAGTCGTGGAGTTTTATCGAGGTGAAAACCTTGTAATGAACACCACGACATTGGATGGAAATATGTGGAACTTCACAGACAATGTTCCGTTTTCATTTGGAACCGCAGCATGGCATTTTGAAGTTAAACCCTTGAACGGTTCTGGTACAACTCAAGATGCCATTTTCTCTCGAACATTCCATATCGATTCGATTACGCCTCAGGTCCTTGAAGTCAACATGGACCGCTACGACCATCGGATTCCTTCTACGACCCAAACCGTACAAATTCAAATTTCAGACCAACCTGTTTTGCCGCAAAATATCAATGCTATGGTCTGGAAAGAATGGGCAGATGATGCAAACATGAACCAGTGGCCAGACCCGGGAGAATACAATACAGTATCTCTCTACTTACCCAGTAATTTATCCACACTGATTGGGCAATATACCTTCATGATTGATGATACTGGAGGTAGTTTAGGACAGAAAGTAGCAGCATACTTGGTCGGTTCGGACAGTGCAGGACATCCTCTTGAATTCGGAGGCGGTAACGGCACTGATGAACATCTGTTCATGTATCAGTTGGCAACCGACGGCGCTCCAACTGTGGCATCCAATGCATTCTCGCATGTCGGTGGAAAGAAGCCTTGGCTGCACCCTGACACGCCGTACGAATTCAACGTCAATATTGTTGAGCCGAACGGTGGTTCTGATTTGTCAACAGTTGTTGTTGAACTCGCATCGAATCAAGGAAGTGACCCACTACCAATCCTCTGGGATTTCGAGACAGGTAATTGCACCACGACCAGCCCGCATGTTCTCATCATTGATTGTGACATGCTCGGTACGAACGGTCCGGCAGACCCCTATGAAAGCGACATGACCTTGAACGTAAAGATGCGACTCGCTTGGACAACCCCTGACTTGGGAGAAACTCGCCGAGAGCCTGGAATCCGTGTCGCTGATCGTGCAGGACAGGAGGTGTTCCTCGCATTCCCTGAACACCGTTGGCGATTCTCTGCAGCGATGGAGGTTCCAGAAGAAAGTGTAAAGCTCATTCTGTCGCAAGGGACTTTGCTTAGTGACGGAGCACGTCTTGCCCCAAGCAGTCCATTTGAAGTTGCAGGCGGAGTCGTGTTTTCAGAGACTGGACAAGTTCCTGAATTCGATTGCAACGTCGATATCTTCTTCGACGGAAAAACCACTTCTGCCTCATCTCTAAACGGTATTTGGTCTGTTGCCCTCCAAGCACCTTCAACGACTGCAACCATTGCGATGACTTGGAGTGTAGGCTGTTTGCAAGGACAAGGAGTGGATTCGACTGACCAAGTCAATTCGGTTCGTTGGATTATTGTCGACGGAACCGGGCCTGAACCCGTTGAAGTTTCGAATCCACGACCGAATTCGGTTCTTGAGGCTGAATCTCACGAAGTCCGAATTCTTCTCTCTGAAGATGGAGGACTGGATGTCGATTCACTCGAACTGGTATGGTGGGTTGAAGAAAAAGAAACAGGTGACCGCATTCGAGAAGGAATCGAACCACTCTCGCTCGTTGGGCCTGACATTTCCGGATTGCGCTTAGAAGTGGTTGGTTCATTCAACTTGAGTGAAATAAGCCTTGACATGCTTGAAAATCGACTTTCAGTGCACATGTATGTTTCTGGCAGGGATTTGGCCGATAATCAAGTCTTGGGGCTCGGAGGTTCGCAACCTGGCACCTCGGTGGGTGTGTGGGACATGGTTTGGCTCAAACCGGAATTTGAACTACAGACAGGTTCGATTACGTATTCTCGCTTCCTTGTCGAAGTTGGACAAACCTCGATTGTTACTGCTTATGTTGAAAATACCGGTACGCTCGACGGTTCAGTCGAGGTTCTTTTCCTCGAAGTTCTTGCAGATGGAAACCGGTCGACATTGCGCCGAGTCACCGTTGCGATTCCTCAAGGCGGTGGAACGCCAGTTTCAACCGATTGGAATCCTTCTCAAACTGGCCTTCAATGGGTTGAAGTGCAAGTCGGAGAGGATGTTAGTTCAATAGGACCATCTATTGATGTTCGACCTCAAAGGGAAGAAGGTTTCTCGGAACGAGTATTTGGTGATGTTCACCCATTACTCGGTTCTTTTGCAGCATTACTGTTCCTTTCCATCATCCTTACTGGCCTGATTTGGGCACGAAGAATGACACTCAATCGTGGTGCGAAATCAGAATACGACTGGGATGAATATTCATCGGAATTCGATGATGATGATGAATATGAAGACCCAGATGAAGATTTGAATGTCGATATTCCGACCCAGGGAGCCAGTGTTGCAGCCGCTTCTCAAAGCACATCTTCTTCAACCACCCAAGAGACAGATTGGGTGATGGGTTCCGATGGATATTGGTGGTATCACGACAAGGCTGCAAATGAATGGTGGTACAAGAACGCTGATGGAGAAATTGTCCGTCTTGACTGATACTCCGAAGTGGTACCATGGGTCGTCGAATTGGTCTTATGCAAGTTGACCCGACGGTAGGTGATCTGAACGGTAATGCCGCTCGATTGGAGCATTTGGCACACTTGGCAGCACAGCATGGAGCCAGTATTGGAGTGACCACAGAACTTGCCATTTCGGGATACCCTCCACGTGATTTATTGCTCCAGCAAGAATTCATCTCTCTCTGCCAACAGTCTGCAAGTTCGTTGAATGTTCCGATTCCAGTGCTGGTTGGAACTCCTATTGAACCCCAAGGAAAACGCCAACTACCGGGTAATGGAGTCGTTCGAGCAGGTTTGTCAGAAGCACATCCAAGCGGCGAGGGGAATTCCCATGTTGTTGCTCGTAAGCAACTTCTCCCTACCTACGATGTGTTTGATGAAGCACGTTATTTTCATCCCGATACTCGGTCTGGTATTGCCCGAACCATCGCCCAACTCAATTTGGGTGTTACCGTTTGTGAGGATGCATGGCAGGCTGCAGAACTGACTCCATCATCGTATTCTGCTGACCCGATTGAACATCTTGCAGAATGGGGTCGGCAAGGCGTACAACTCGATGCATCGGTCAATCTTTCAGCATCACCGTATCATGCAGATAAACTGAGCTCGAGAATACAAGTTTGCCGCACTGCCGCCAGAGTGCTTCAACATCCGTTTTTACTGGCAAATCAAGTCGGAGGCAACGATGACTTACTCTTTGACGGAAACTCACTTGTTGCATGGCCAGATGGGCGCGTTGTCATCGCTCCTGCGTGGAGAGAGGGGGTACTTTTGGTTGATATTGATGATGCAGAGAATTGTCTTTGGGTCGATTCTGAATCTCCTGATGCTTTGCGAATCGGCGATGACGAAATTCGCTCTTTATCGTCCGATGAAGAAGGCCATGAGTTCGATAAAGAACTCCTTGAGGACCTTGCAGATGCTGTGGTGACTGGGCTGTCAGATTATTGCAGAAAATCAGGTATTTCATCGATTGTTTTGGGTTTGTCTGGAGGTATAGACTCTGCAGTAGCCGCTTGTGTTGCAGCAGCAGCAGTCGGACCCGAGAACGTAACCGG
>NYZH01000024.1 GCA_002687075.1 Methanobacteriota archaeon | reverse complement strand
TGAAACTGCGCTTAGCGGTTTTACACTGTGGTTTCCGGGTGGGGCAACAAACATGAATGTTGTATAACTGATTATAAATGGTTGTTTTTTTGACGCTATGCAGTCCTCAAGCAGACTCAGGGGTAGTTGCAATGTTGTCAACGAAATTGTTGCAGTCTCACCTCGAAAATGACGGTGATTCTCCAACCTCGATTTACTGGAATTGCATCGCATAGTTCAAAGACGGTACGCGAGGGCAAAGGTTCGAGGAGAGTTGAATGCCAGCCACAGTAATCCTAGGTGCCCAGTGGGGAGATGAAGGAAAAGGTAAACTTGTTGACCGGATTGCAGAACAAGCGACATGGGTTGCTCGTTTTCAAGGTGGTAACAACGCCGGACATACGGTTGTCTTGGGCGATCAAGTTCTAAAATTCCATCTTTTACCTTCTGGGATTACTCGGAAAGAGTGCCACTTGGTTCTTGGAGANGGTATGGTCATCGATCCTTGGGTCCTCGATTCTGAACTTACNGGGTGGCAAGAATCAACGGGAGAAGACCCNCGTGGCGAAAGGTTGTACATCAGCGAGAGAGCTCATGTNATNCTTCCATTCCATCGCTATTTGGACAGTCTNGACAAGAAAATTGGCACCACTGGTAGAGGAATTGGCCCCACATATGCAGATAAAATCAATCGCATAGGTTTGAGGTTTGGAGATATCTCAGAAGTTGTTGGGGATGCCCAGTGGGCTGAATCATCGACTGCNCGAATGAACGCAACCCTCGAAGCAGCAGGTTCCAGTGAACGTATTACTGTTGAATCACTTCAGTCTGATGTTCAATGGATTTGGGACGCTTACAACACATCCATACGGAACACNGGNTTNATGCTCGATAACGCTTTGAAATTGGGTGAGCANGTTATNCTNGAAGGTGCNCAGGGCTGTCTTTTGGACATCGANCAAGGNACATTTCCATTTGTAACATCATCGGTCACATCCCGGGGTAATGCNTCGCACGGAGCAGGAATTCATCCAGGGCANGTTGAAGATGTTATTGGAATCACAAAAGCCTACATCACTCGTGTTGGCCATGGTGCAATGCCGACTGAATTGGAAGATGAAGTTGGAGAGCATCTTGGCACTGTCGGGCACGAATTTGGCACAACCACCGGTCGAAAGCGAAGATGTGGATGGTTTGATGCTGTTGTCATGCGTCATGCACATCGAATCAACGGCTTTACTGGACTTGCGCTCACGAAACTTGACGTACTTGGTGGACTNGATGAAATCAAAATTTGCGTTGCATACGAATTGGACGGACAAGAAATTCTTGAAATGCCGGCNAGTGCTTCAGCACTGGAACGTTGCAAGCCAATTTATGTCTCAATGCCTGGTTTCCCCTCACACTCGCTAGAGGAATGGCTGGGTATGGCGAAGAAGGCAAACCAAGACGGAATGGGCTATGCGGCATTACCATCTGCNGCTCAGCAGTACATCAAGAAAGTCGAAGCNATTGTCGGCGTTCCTTGTACCAGTGTTGGTGTTGGTCCNGACCGAGATGCAACCATTGATGCTGTATGATTGAATTTCATTAGGGTGAAGACTCAAAAAGGATTGACTCGACGGATTGNATACAGGGGCGTTTAGCTCAGTTGGAAGAGTGCTTGGTTTGCAACCAAGATGTCGTGGGTTCAAATCCCACAACGTCCACCACCCTGCTCAAAAATTTGAATTCTGCAGGTTTTTCCATAATCTACATGAGGGCGAGAATACTCGCAACTCACAATGGACATCGAAACCGCTGCAAATATTGGTGAGGCCGTTAGTGGTATAGCCATATTGTTCACTTTGCTGTTCAGCCTTCGTCAAATGAAGTATTGGAATGAAAACCGCCGTTATGAAATCGGGCGGGATTTAGCGAACCATATGAACAATCCTTTGATTCACAGAGGTTTTTCAGTAAGCACAACCAAACTTCACGAAAACCTCACCATGCAGGAGATGGCTGCCTTGACTCGCGAAGAAAAAGATGCCATGAACGCCATGATGATCGGCATGAACAACATCGGTTTGTTGGCCAAAAATGGGCACTTATCGCTTGATTTGGTTGAAGCATTTTGCGGCACCTATGTCAGAGTCTTTGGAACCCGTTGGAGAAAGGCAGTGGAAGTGTTCACCGCTGCAAGCATGTCAAAGAACGATGAGCCTATTGAAGCAGTATGGGGCGGTTTGTACTGGTTAATGGATACCTTCAAACCATCAAGTATGGAANTTAAAAAGTGAATGTTNTTCCTCTTTTGACNTCANNCNTCACAGTNTTCAAAATTNCATTTCCTTGAGCGANTGNACTAGAAAACCANNCAAATTGGAGTTTTTTGTTGGGATAAGTATTAGGAATCATCANGCNGANAGTTGAGCATGTCAGTNAACATGCAAGAGAGTCGAGCGGCTCGATTCACCACTGTTTGTGCTCTTTATTTTGCCCAAGGAGTGCCTTGGTTCTTCATTGCCACGGCGTTGGTTACTTTCCTTGTTGATAACGATTCGATGACGGATGACCAAAAATTGGCACTCGTGTTTATGGGTATGATTCCTTGGATAATCGGTAAACTTCTCCTTGGTCCCATCATTGATCGATATCAATTCAAGTCAATGGGTCGCCGGCGACCTTGGGTCTTGATTTCTCAACTCGGAATGATGCTCACCATGGCTGCTTTCCTTCTTGTGGACGACCCTGCTGAAGATTTGGAAACTTTGGGACTCTTCTTCTTGATTCACAATATCTTTGCTGCATTGCAAGACGTCAGCTCAGATGCTTTGGCAGTCGATACACTTCGAGACGAGGAATTACCCCTTGCAAACGGTCTCATGTTTGTTGCAAAGGGTATAGGTGCAATGTTTGCTGTTTTGGGATTGAGTCGTGTTCTGAACGATTCAGGATTCCAAACTGCCTTGCTCGTACAGATTCCACTTCTTTTCGTCGTGATGCTCATTCCATTGTTCATTCTCGAACGCCCGGGCGACAAGCGTTTCCCATGGAGTGAATCGCCATCAGATTCTACTCAAGACGAATCATCTGATGCGATGACTTTTGGTGAAATAGTGAGTGGTTTTCGTACGGCTGTCGGCGATAAACAGGCGCGTCTCGCCCTTCTGCTGTGCACAGTCATGTGGATTGGAGGAGGAATGGGCACTGGCATGGGAGTCATTGACTTTCAATGGGAATTCCTTTTCGTTGAGGAGTTGAACTGGGATTCTCAAGATTATTTGGATACCAAGGGCGCACCTGTGTTCTTTATGACCATGCTTGGTTTCCTCATTGGTGGCGCACTCGGTTCCAAGTTTGGTTCGCGTCGCACATTAACGTACGCTGTTGGAATCGGAACGCTGTTGACAGTCGTATGGTCTCTGTCCCGTTCTATGTGGACTGACACTTCGTTTATGATACCAGCTTGGTTGGTTTGGACTCTTGTTTGGGCCATTGTCGGTGCAAACCTGCTGGCATTCTTGATGTCCCTCACTACCAAAGATATCGGTGGCACTCAATTTTCAATTTACATGACGCTCATCAATGTGGGGGCATTTACCGGTAATGCTCTTTCCCCGCAACTTCTCGACCTCGTGGGTAGAAGTTATCCCAACCTTTTCCTTGCAGGAGCAGTGTTCCAAGCGCTGGTATTGTTGGTCTTACTGCNGTTTGATGACGGTGAATTAAGCGTTGCTGCTGCTGCTGATGACACCGTCACTGAATCTACTGAAAATGCATAGATGGGATTTTTGAAGAAAATCATTGAACGGTGGGGTCATGAATCTTGAAACTGCAGCAAACCTCGGTGAAGCACTGAGTGGCCTTGCAATAATGGCTACGCTGCTCTTTGGTCTTCGTCAAGTGATGGAAGTCAATCGAAATCGTCGTTTTGAGATTTCTCAAACGATTGCAACATCGCTGGAAAATCCACTTGTTCAACGTGGGTTCGCCACCTTTGGGACGATTGTAACCAAGGATTCGACCCTCGAAGAGTTGATGTCACTCACGAGGGAGCAAAAAGATTCAACCAATGCCGTTGTTGTCTTGATGGCGAACCATGCAGTCATGACCTTCAATCGCAACCTTTCTTTTGACATCGTTTACTCCTTCTATAAGGGGTATCTTTCGCTTATCGGACCGAGTATCCGGCGGATGATGCAAATGGTCGAGTACGGATATTCCATGCATGAACAGAGCAGTGTGACTAAAGAGGAAGGAATGGGCACATTCCACTGGGTATTCTGGTTGCTTGACAGACTCGAAGAACATCATGATGACGNTCAGNTTAAACCCCATTTGACACAGGCANATTGGAAGCCTTAATTTGGACACTAATNACCTTNTTCAAGTCTTTTCCAAATCTCAGCCAAATGCGTNTCGTTGTTGATTGTNTTCAAGATTTTACTCGGTCTTTTTACCGACCCGTCATACTCGATTTTGATTGGAATATACATGCCGATAGATTCATGCAACCTTTCTCGTATGTCTAAAATTAAATTGAAATCCTCGAGTAAATCTTCCTTTTCACATTGGTGTATTCGAGTGTGAATACTTTGAATGTATTCTTCTTGAACNGCNCCACTAAGTATTGANGATACATGNTAACNTTGTCGAGGTGAACTGTTATCGCNTCCAGNACTATAGCNGTGCTGGAGTTTGAACACGAAATTGTTCTCAACTTGCTTGAATGCNCGGAATGTGAACGTGTCGTCTTTCCAACTGTATCTGGTGTAGATTGTTGTTCCGGGTACAAATCCAGTACCTTCTCCAACCCCATAGGAGCCTCCAGCATTTTGAGCAAATTCGAGGTCCGTTGATTTGTAGTTTTGAGGGCCAAATGCGATGGCCATGATGAGTACAGATGGAGCCAAACAGAGGCATCCTGCCAATCCTGCCTGGCCAACAAGGCTGAGGAACCCAAGAAGTGAAATTACGAATATGACGATTGCCACATTTTGAAAACCCCGGTCAAATTCCATACTCTCTGCGATGTGTTCCTGTGAAACAGTTGAACTCGAACTTTTGCTAAATTCACCGATGACAGATGCCTTCCCGTCCATAACTTCATTGGCAAAATCAACAGCAATTGCCAACTTTTTTGAATCAAATACAGTGTCGTATTCAGCTCCATTGACAAACAAGAAGGTGCGATCTACCTTTGTTGCCGTTAGGTGTTCACCGTTCCAAACAAGGCCAGCATCACATTCGGGGCATTCATACGCATTAGGCTCGTTTTTGGGCAACAAAAGTTCTTCACTGCAGGCAGGGCAAATCAGTTCAATGTCAACCATACTCTCCACCGCTTTCAAATGATGTAAATCTCTTTCGCCGGCTTGCTTTACGATTTTCAAATACTACAACAGTATTTTCAATTACAAGAAGAAAACCTTGATGACTCGCTGGTAGAACATGAACAGGAAGACAAGGATTGTAGGAATCAGCCAACTGTAATAGAGCTTCCTTTTTACTGGTTTTAACGCAGTTTCTCCTTCGCGTAAGGCTTGAACTGAACCCCAAAACATGTAGACAAATGCTCCGTAGATGAGAGGTGAACCAGGATTGAATTCAATTGCACGAGGAATATCCAAATGAGTGATAGCTACAAAACCCCTTGACATGCCGCAAAATGGACATTCGTGGCCGGTGAGATGAAAAATTGGGCAGAGTTTCATTCCATCAACTTCGCCATGAGGCAGAATTGCTGAGACAATCAGCGCACCGCCCGTCACTGCCGCAGTGAGTGAAGCATGATTCACAACCTCCCTCTTCATCGAATACTGCTTGTTGAATCATGTTAATGTCCTTTTGGTCGGCAGAACCATTATAATACGACAACGAAAGGAAAGTTCATGCAAGCACAAGGCATGGAACAAGCAGGAATGACATCAGACAAAGATTGGACAGTACTTCTCATACTTTCAATCGTACTTGGATCCCTCGGGGTCGACCACTTTTATTCTGGTAAAATTGGAACCGGTATTCTCAAGCTTATCACTTTTGGAGGCTGTGGAATTTGGTGGCTTATTGACGTCATTATGATTGCAACAGGCAGTTTCAAGGATTCTAACGGAATTCCAATCGTTAAGTGATTGAACCACATTGATGTCGAATCATCGGCAACCATACTGAGTTGCCCTCAGGGGTGTTACTTTGGAAAAGCGAGACACATACCTCTCACGTTTCCCAGTTCACGCGTCACAACGACCTGATGGTATTATGCGGCCTTCTTTGGCTATTGACATCTGTTTTCAAGAGAAATATTTCACCTTCAGTGGGCGAGCAACTCGCTCTGAGTTTTGGTTTTTCTTTGTCTTTGCATCTGTTCTTTCTTCAATCATCAATTTCGTGTTGCTTTTTGTCGGAGATTTTTTTTCGGGAACTGTAGCGTCAATTTTCCAATTGTTGGTCGTTGGCAACAGTCTACTTTTCACAATACCCGTCCTCTCAGCCTCAGTTCGAAGGTTGCATGACGTTGCCAAGCCGGGATGGTTTCTTTTGATTCCAATTCTTGGCTTCTACTACCTTTTCATAGATGGGACTCCGATTTTGAATGAATATGGCCCAGTTCCTTCAAACAATCCTTAGGGTGCCACCGATAAGTTGGTTCTGTGCAGTGAACAACTTGTCCCATCAGAATCGATGTAATTTGGTCTAACCAATGTATTACGGAGTGCCCTGTCAATTGTTGCTTCGATTCGAACGATTTTTTCGACGAGAACCACTGTTAGGCGATTGTCGTCTACTGGAATTGTTGTTTGAACTGTTGCTTTTGCGGGAACGATTGGATTTCTTCTTGCCCCGACCACTCTGCTGATTTCGATTCCCTCTTGGCCTGCTTTTCGATTGGCCCCCCGTCTTCACCTTGCCAGGTTTTTGACCAGGTTTTGGAATTGCACCAATAAAGTGGAACTGGTGCCCAGAATGCACTGGAATCTCTTTGCCAATGAGTTGTTGGATCCCAACAAGATAACCACTTTCAGTATCGTCGCAGAAAGCGTACGCAACTCCACTTCGACCTGCCCTTGCTGTGCGACCAATCCTGTGAACATAACTTTCAGGTTCATTGGGTAAATCGTAATTAAACACGTGCGTGATTCCATCGACATCTATTCCTCTGCTCGCAATATCGGTTGCCACGAGAATAGGAATGCTTCCGTCTTTGAACCCGGCTAATGCTCGTGTTCGAGCCCCTTGACTCTTGTTGCCGTGAATCGCTGCCGCAGCTATATTGCTCTGATCGAGTTGTTTTACCAATCTGTTTGCTCCGTGTTTGGTGCGAGTAAATACAATGCCGCATTTTACCTTCTCCTCCTTGATCAATTGAACCAACAATCGACGCTTGTCTGCTTTTCTCAAGAACATTATTTTTTGTTTAATTCGGTCAACAGTCATCTCTTTTGGACTCACATCGACCATCACTGCATTGTTAAGAAATGAACCGGCGAGTTTAGCGATTGACTTCGGCATGGTAGCGCTGAACAACAGGTTTTGTCGTCGTTTTGGTAGAAGTTTGAGTACTTTTTCAATATCACGAATGAATCCCATGTCAAGCATTCTATCTGCTTCATCAAGAACAAAAAACTCTACTCGTGATATATCGATATGTCCTTGTCCAATCAAATCGAGTAAACGTCCAGGAGTGGCAACAAGTATGTCCAGTCCTTTTTGTAGTGCTCGAACCTGTGGATTTTGATTGACGCCTCCAAAAATGACTCTATGTCGAACATCCATGTGCTCGCTGTAAGCAGCAAAACGTTCATCGATTTGAGCAGCTAATTCACGAGTTGGTGAAAGAATCAGTGCACGAATAAATCGTTTTCCATGGGTCTTTTTTCGCTCCATGATTTGCAACACAGGTAAAGCAAAAGCAGCGGTTTTACCAGTTCCCGTTTGTGCTACACCAAGTACATCTCTGCCTGAAAGTAATGGTGGAATTGATTGTTCTTGAACTGGTGTGGGTGTTGTGTAACCTTCTGATGCGACCGCTTTGAGCAGTGTTTTTGAAAGTCCGAGGGATTGAAAATCGGTCATTGTAATATCTCCGTGAATCCAAGAATGGACGACTACATGCAGACCTCAAATCTCTTTGCCTAAATACCCGATTGATGAATACAGCACCTATCAGCCAGTCTCGATATGTTGTGCAGGAGCCGTTACAAGACCGGCTGATTACGTAACCACTCTAAATCGGAAATATACAGTTGACGAATATCATCAAGGTCCAAAACCAGCATGGCTAGGCGCTCAAGACCCATTCCCCAAGCCAACACCGGAGAGGAGATGCCGAGAGGTTCTGTAACTTCGGGGCGGAAAATACCAGCGCCTCCTAGTTCCAACCATTTCCCTCTCCATTTTACTTCGATTTCTAGGCTCGGTTCGGTATACGGGAAATAGGCAGGTCGAACTCGTACTTCCGGATATCCCATTTTCGCATAGAACGTCTTGAGAGTTGTCACCAACATTTGGAGATTTGCTCCCTCCTCCATAATGATGCCTTCAATTTGATGAAATTCAGGTAAATGTGTTCGGTCAATTGCCTCTTTTCGAAACACGCGATCAACCGAAAACACCCTGCATGCTTGTTTTGGGTTGTTGGCCAAATACTGAATTGTGTTCACGGTAGTGTGGGTTCGTAGAAGACCTTTCTGAGAGGTTTCAGCCGAAAACGCACCACCCCAGCCCACAGAACCAGTGTCTCCGCCGTGTTCGTGGATTGCACCCCAAGCATCGGTCAAATCTTTGGAAATTTCAATTGATTTTGGATTGTCTAGATAGAATGTATCCTGCATTTCCCGAGCAGGGTGGTCTTGAGGAATAAACAACGCATCCATATTCCAACCCGCAGTTTGGACATAGTCATCGACAAGTTCTGAAAATCCCATTTCCAAAAATATGCTTCGAACACGCTCAATCAATGCCTGCATTGGATGACTCCTTCCAGTCCGCGGTGTAGTCGATTCTAAAGTGACATCAAAAGGTCGATATTCTGCTTCTTTCCAAGCATCGGATTGCAACAATTCCGTCGTAATCTCGGTGATCAACTGCTTTTCTTGAAGCTCCTGTTCGGGAATATTCTTACCAGCGGGAGTAATTTTCCATGTTCGTGATGTCGTGACAACCGATTCAATGAGCCCTCGGCGTGATTTGAAATGTCCCAGTAGGTCTTGATCAAGCTCTTCTTCAGCACAAGGTAGTACATTGAGGAACGCTGTTCTCGCTTCAATTCGTGCAGTCACATCCGCAGGATTCTGGGAGTGAAATGCACCGTTTTCAAGTTGCACACCCAAGCGTTTCAACAGACCAACACCGGGTCCTGCTTCATGTCGTTCAAACGCGGCTTGGAGATTTGCCATTGTCGGTTCGCTGGTGTTAGAAATCCAATTCCACAAACGTTGTTCAAGTAATCCAGATTCTTTGGCTTTCAAACCCTCATGGTCGAGACGAACGGTAACTGAACTTGTTTCAGAGGTTTTGACAAGTCCAGCATTGGTCAGGCCATGTCCAGCACCAACTGCAACGGCTTGGTCAGTCCATTCACAAGCAGTCAAAATTTCTGAAAGACTCCATTCAACTGCTTCTTTCTGTTGCATGGTGCGAAGCATTCTACGCTCTGGATTGAGCAGTGCATTCGCCTCCATGAAGCGTCGTAATGTTTCTTGGACTTCAATTCTGTGGAGTGTTTCACATGTTTCAGCGGTTTCTCTTCAGAATCTGCGCAGCCGATTACTCCTCTTCATCCCAAAGAAGCTTAGAGCAAGAAGGACATGTGAATTGTGCGGGTCTCTCTCCATCCAGTATTTCGATATGGCCGCATGGGCCGCACATAATTGTACATTTTTTGGGTTCATCAATGGTTACATCGACTCTGTACATGACTCTTCCAGCATCTGGCATTTGGCTTGATTCAGGCACCCATTCTTCAATTTCTTTTTTCGACATGCCTTGTTGAGATGATATGGACATCCCTAGGATAAAAAGCACAACTCCACTTATTCCAATAGTTCCCGCAATTGACATAATACCTGCAACGGTGAAAAATGCCCCAGCAGTGATGCAAACAATACTCGAGATGAGGAGATTTTCTC
Organism: Methanobacteriota archaeon; assembly: GCA_002687075.1. Taxonomy (GTDB): domain Archaea; phylum Thermoplasmatota; class Poseidoniia; order Poseidoniales; family Poseidoniaceae; genus MGIIa-L1. Next base: position 61,186 of record NYZH01000024.1, on the reverse strand, counting down.
GAACATTTCTCATGTATATTCCTCACTTCAAGGCATTTGAAAGGGCTTGAGCAACCCTCGGAATCTTCTCAAGTGGAATTGCGCATAGACCAATTCGCACTCCACCAGTTAGCGGTACCAGGTAAACCTCTTGCTCGGCACATGCTTCAGCAATTCGGTTTGGGTCTTCATGTTCAAGCCATGCAAAAAAGCCATCATGCGTTGGGTTCACAGGAACTTTCAACTTTTCACAGGATTCGACAAAATGGTTTCTCCGCTCGACCAAGAGTGCCTGCAAGCGATCTCTTTCTGCACTCCATGCTGCTCCCCCCTCTGATGATGCATGCAACTGACTTACCGAGAATTGAGCCACTCGTGGGGCTGCAGACCACGTCTGTCTACCGGTAACTCCCATCACAGTTGCTATTTTTTCAGTGACTGCACTGTCAGGGTGAATACTTACCAGCGCACCGGTTCGTAGCCCGTAAATGGTATGCGACTTTGAGAGTGATATTGCAAAAGTAATGAGCAAATTCTCAGTCCAAGGCCAACCATCGTTCATTGCCTCAAGAATAGTTTGACCCCATCCGTGCGGTTCTTCAGCGTAGAGGTGATATGCAGCGTCGATGAGAAGTGTGTGTCCCACATTTTCATGGCGAGAAGCGCTTTCCATAACGGCATCCAAAACTGCAGCCCGACCAGCAGCAGTAAGGGACAAACCGGTTGGATTATGGGCAGGGTCATTCAACCAAATCATCACTTTGTCTTGGACCGAACAAAGGCGTTCAAGTGATGACTTCAATCCTTCAATATCTACATACGGGTGCTCAGTGGATGGGCTTTTTGGTAAAAGCGGATACGTTTCAGGTTCTAAATTGCATCCTGAAAGAAAGCCTTTGTACGGCCCCCAATGGCGGTCACGCAGCACCACTTTCTCACCACGGTTCGCAAAGTTCGATGCTGCCAAAAAGAGAGCACCAGAACCTCCAGGAGTTGCGGTTGCAGTCATTGACAATCCGATTTCTTCCAACTCTTGTCGGAAATCTCCTAACGCAAGCGTTTTTGCTAAATCCAGGTAAACTGGCATGCCTTTCAATGGTGCATAGGCGGCAATTTCGACAGGAGGTGCTGCACGAATTGCTTCATCAACAACAGNATTGATGGCCAGTGAACCATCGTCTTCGAGCAATGCACCTATGGTACCGTTAACTGCATCAGCACCGTTTTCAACCGCTTTTTGGTAACGTGCCCACCAACTAAATATGGTGTCATTACCANTTTTTGATTGGGCATATGGATTGAGNAATCCGGCACCTGCATCTTGGTCCATGACTCAACGAATGCGACAGTGTTCTTTGACTTGTCCCTAGAATTTTTTCAAGTTTTTTCCAGTTTNGCTCAGTTCTTCTTCTGTTCCATCCGTTTCATTCATCAAGGGTAAGTGTCTCGGGCAGTTTGTCGCCTGTGTAGCATAGCTGGTAGTGCATCGGATTTGTAATCCGAAGGTCGGGGGTTCGAGTCCCTCCGCAGGCTCCACACCTTTCAAGCGAGAAACCGATAAACCTCCGGCTCAAGGTTTGTCTATGCGACCTTTTCACCTAGCATTCCCAGTTCATGATTTGGGCTTAACAGAATCTTTCTATGCAGGGGTTCTGGGATGTTCAATCGGACGTCGAACTGAAAAATCGATAAATTTCAATTTTCATGGTCATCAAATAGTTGCCCACCTTGTCGAGCAGATGCCTGATTTTAGTGATGGAGGTCGAGTTGATGGGAAACATGTTCCTCCGTTTCACTTTGGATTGGTTATGGAATTTTCTCAATGGCATGAATTTCGTGATAATTTAGTCGAAAGTGGTATTGATTTTCGCCTCAAACCACATATTCGTTATCCAGGTAAAATTGGAGAGCAAGCAACCCTGTTCTTGAACGACCCATCAGGTAATGCGATTGAATTCAAATCTTTTCGCAACGATGAACGACTGTTTGCAACGCTCGAAGGTTCTGAACATTTGCCGGGTGGCGGAGTTCTCTAAGCGAATGCTCAAAGTCAAGTGTGGATTGGGGTAAGCATGGTGGCTAAGCGACTTGATGGCAAAGTGTGTGCCGCACAGGTTGAGTCCGAATTGGTCGAGCGTATTTCCAAGTGCGATTCACTTGGAATAAAACCTCATCTCGCAGTTGTCATCGTAGGCGATGACCCTGCTAGTCATGTCTATGTAGGCTCGAAAGTACGCGCATGTGAGCGCCTCGGCATCAAGAGTACACATATTGAACTCCCAGCAGATGCTACCGAACAGCAGGTTCGAGAAATTATTGAATCACTCAATCNACAGAANGACCTNCACGGAATNCTTGTCCAATCACCTCTTCCGAGCCACATGGATGAAGAATCTTTGACGGACATGATTGAACCTTCAAAAGACGTTGATGGTTTCCATCCACAAAATTTGGGTCGTCTTGTTCAGGGTCGTATCGACGGTATGCTACCATGTACGCCCAGTGGCGTCATGCGAATGCTTTCTTGGGCTGGCGTTGATACTGAAGGAAAGACTGCAGTCGTGTTGGGACGTTCAAGAATTGTTGGTATGCCTCAGTCGTTGCTGCTAGGGGCCAAAGGTGTTGACTCTACGGTCACAGTTGTTCATTCAAGAACCAAAGATACTCAAAAAATATGTGCAAATGCTGATATCGTGATTGCTGCTGTTGGCATTCCTGAAATGGTCAAGCCAGATTGGATAAAAGAAGGAGCAGTCGTTGTTGATGTTGGAATTAACCGAGTTGATGATCCTTCACGAGAGCGCGGTTGGAGGCTTGCAGGTGATGTTCATCCTGATGTGGCTCAAAAAGCTGGGTGGCTTTCACCGGTNCCCGGTGGCGTCGGTCCGATGACTATTGCAATGCTCATGGAGAACACCGTTCGTGCTGCTGAACTCAGCGTTTCTCAAGAAGAACACTCATAGCATCAATACATCTCGTGATNCCATGGACCCNAGGGCGCCAAAGATTGCAACCGCCGCTCTGGTGTTTGGAGTNATTTCTGTTCTGCTGTCCATTTTGAGTTATGTTTTCAATCTCGGATTAGCAGATGGTTTTGGGCTTGAAGAGGCTGTGCTCCTGTCAGTTTCNGGTGTTTTGTTTCTCGTTTGGTATNTTGCGTCTCGTGAACGACCTGAAATGGAAATGATTTCATCGCCCACAACTGAAGAACAATTTGAAGCAATTGAATCTATGCCAACCAAATTCCGTTCAACATCCACTGAAGTCGACNAGTTTGGTTTTGAAACGAACACACAAACTTCTCTCCAAACAAAAAGCATCGTTGAGTCTATACTGGGTGAATCGAAAACAATTGAGGCTTCTGAAATTGGAAACGCCTATGCAGCATTAACCTCTGATTCTGAATCAATTGGTTCCCAGCAAGTCAAAAGCAATCCTGCACCCCATCGACACACTGTTCAAAATCGAGAAGTCGTTAAACCCTCACGAAACAGCCAAGATTCTTTCCAAAGAACTGAAATTTTGAATATACCCTTGCCGGGTCAAGTTGAGGTCAAAGAGACTTCTGACCAGCCTTGGCTTTCTCAAGGTCATGAGTTTCAAACTTCAGGAATTGATCACATACCTTTGCCGGTCGCTGAGAAACCCGAAATCGTTCCGTCTGCTGTAGAATTGCCCCCCGTTGAGATTTCTGAAATCGTTGAGATTGAAGCATCTCATGTTGAGGTTCCTGAGATGCCAAATCTTGATGACTTGTTCATTGATGAACCGTCGCAAGTACAGTCCAATCCTCGTACAACCCCAGCCTTGCCAAACCTTGACGACTTATTTTGATGATTCCATAGTTCAATAGAGGTTGAGCACATGGGATGAAACATGTGGACCGAGGCTGTTGATTTACACAGTCATTCGACCAACAGCGATGGTCAGCATTCGGTAGAGCAAGTGGCGAAGATGATGTCTACATCCAATGTTCGGTTTTGGTCCTTGACCGACCATGATACGATTTCAGGATGGGAATCTGCATTCCAAGCTGCAAAAAGAGAGCAAATTACATTTATACCCGGAGTCGAAATTACTTGCGCTCCAGGAATCCCTGCAAGCGAAGCGGTCATGAAGAGTCGCTTGAGGGAACGAGCGTCTGATTCATGGCACCTTTTAGCGTACTTTCCCGACCTTGAGATGTCGAGTAACAAGCATGCTGACTTCAAGAAATGGCTCGCTCCCCTTGGCGATGGTCGTATTCCTCGAATGCAAGCCATGGTTGAACGCCTTGAACAACTTGGCTTGTCAATAGATTTTGACTCGGTTGTTGCTCGAGCAGGAGATTCTGTTGGAAGGCCGCATCTTGCCGATGAAATGGTTGATTCAGGTTACGTAGAGACTCGTCAACAGGCATTTGATGAGTGGATTGGGGATGGCAAACCCGGACATGTTCAGCGTCCAAAACCTTCGATTGAAGAAGCATGTGCAGCTGTACATGAAGCCGGCGGAATCACATCANTTGCTCATCCATTGTACTATTGCGTTGAGACGAGTGCTTTAATCGAATTTTGCCAGAGAGTAGGTGTAGATGCTGTTGAATGCTTTCATCGCAGCCATGACGATTCTTATCGTTACGAATTATGGAATGCAGCGAAAAGTCATGGCTTGGGCGTCACCTGCGGTTCAGATTTCCATGGAGTGAACTACAATCAAACTCCAGGTTCTGTTGCAGTGCCGATTTCCACTTTGCCTTCGGAATTTGAACCAATCATGCGCTCTCATTTCGAGTCAATGCGTCGATGATGAGTGCAATTTCGAATAAAATAACGACCGGCATTGCGACTAAGAACAAAGACAAAGGGTCTGGTGGCGATAAGAACGCTCCTATGAGGAATGCGCTGAACCAGATGTGTCTTCGATAAGACCTCACGGTTGAACGACGAACGACCTCAAGCCTCAACACCATNAGAGTAACNAGNGGTGCTTGAAAACCTACAGCGGATGCAANCGCCAGATTTGCGATGAAGGATGTGTAACCAGTGAGNCTCCACTCGGTAGCAAGACCGGCATTTTGTGCATCATTTGTTAGGTATTCCAACAGCATTGGGGTAAGCCAATTCCAAGAATAGTAAACACCGATGGCCATCAATGAAACCGCTGAAAAAAGCGTGAGTGCAACCGTACTGTTTGGACGTAATTTCTTGAGTTGAAGTTCTGCAAGTCTCTCTTTGACTGCTTGATTTTTGCTGGCACGCCAACTTGCCTCTGATACAAACACCACAATCAATGCCAACAAGCCAACATGTGCAGCAAGCTGAACTTGCAAGAGAATGAATTCGACTGGAGTGATTACGATAATTTCGACATCCGCGGGCAAACGCTCTGGTTCTATGAGCCATGAAATGAACGATTTAGTCAAGGGAAAGGTAGCAATGAAACCTATTGCAAAAACGAAAGTTAGCATACGCATCCTCTCCAAAATATACATTCGGGCAGATGACAGAATCTTTCCACCCGGTGAATCGAGCAGTTCGTCCACCGCATTTGCCAAATGCTCGGGTTCNGCCATTGTTTAGGGCAAGTGGTGGGGCCTCATAACTCACACTCATGAGACGGNTCATTCTTCTTCCCAGAGATGTGAAGGAGTGGAGTCGTAGAATTTTCGGTTGTATTTGTACAGTCTCCGAAGTCTGTTGATGACAAAACCAGTCATCCACATTGANCANATGGATAATGCGAGTGCTTGAACCATTACATCTTCATGATAATCATTGATAATTCGGACTTGGACCACATCACCTGATGAGTTTTGGCTCGGATTGTGCATGAGGATATAGGTATAATCATCGGGTGAAGAAATTTCCAATTGTAAGGTCGATAATGGGCTTACTGTTTGCACTGCACCCAGTGAACGAACGACATTCCAATCAATAGAACCGTTTTCCATTGACGGCTGAGCGATTTCGATTCCAAGTACCACCACCTCTATTGTAATCGTCTCATCNAAATTCGTAACGTTTGACTCGACATATATGTCTTCTTGGTGTGGTTGAATGATTTCATACAGGGACTCATTTGGTCCCAATTGGAATGAAACTCGTTCATCAACCGTTTTCTCCTGAACTTGAACAGCCATAAGAATGGTTGTGAACAGTAACAGTGTTACAACTCCCTCAATCAAGAGATGTTGGCGAATTTTCTTAGCAGAAAATCCTTTGAAAAAACTGCCATAATCGTTACGAATTCGAGGTTGTAAGTGATGAATAAACAGTGCACCAACGCCTCCAATCAACATGCCAAGTGGAATATCGATAAACCAGTGAATCCCAAGATAGATTATCGCAAACATGAACAGAATTGTGTTCAAAAGAACAAACATGTGATAGCGATAATGACGCCATTCTTTGAGGGCAATTCCTTTTTCTTTGACATGCAAATAGTTGAGCAAAAGTATCCCAAATGGAATAGCAACATGCAGTGAAGGTACTGCATTATCTAANGGGTCGTTTCGCGAATAAAAAACACTGTACCATCCCTCATGATACAGAAGTGACTCCATTCCAGGTATCCACGATGAGGTTACTTCGACATTGAAAAAAAGATAATACGGAACTGCCAGGACATAAATCAACAGGTAATTTAGAGTCACCTTGTCGGTCATATCTCTGTCACCAGAATACGCATAGTATACCGTAGTGACGTAAATGAGGAACAAATAGATGAANAGATAATGAAAGTTCAATATGTNAGTCAACACATCATTGAGGAAAAAATCTTGAACATGATGNGTGAGATTCCCCTCNATTGAAAAGACCAAGTCAGTCCAATGCCCTGTTCTCCCTTTGATAGGTTCATTGAGCGAATCNGTTATTGACTTCAATCCGATAATTGCAAGGTAACCTAGAATATGGANATAATACCGATGCTGTCGTATTTGATGAAACCAATCTTTGAGAGGAACTCTTGATTNAGGCTTATGAACGGTGAAANACCAACAAATCAATGGCGTAAGGAAAAAGATGAGCCACATCATGANACTGTANGGGCCCATTGATGAGCGGCTTTCGCTTGCCGCTATATGCATTATGACCGAGTCGAGGGGCAAACTGTCGATTCTTTCTGGGTAGTTTTACCAGCAACAAGAGATTAGTCTTAGAAAGGATGCCGTATTGAGATAGCATATGGTGTCATTATGGAAACAGGCACCAGAAAATACNCTGGAAAGTCTTCGTCACGCAATCCTACACAACGATGGTATTGAATTCGACATACGGATGACCAGCGATGGTGAACTAATCATACACCATGACAGTAAGGTATCAGTNCCTCCAAAGAATCGTCATCGTTCGATTTCATGGGTTGAAAACCATACTCTNGANGANTTAACCAACTTTGGTTTNCTTTCTCTTCGNTCTTTATTGGAGGATACAACAGTTCGAACACAATGGAAAGAGAATGGAAAAATGGGTTGCCTAGAATTTAAACGCCCTCATCCAAGAGCGCTTTACGGTGGCGGCATTTTTGGAAAGAGGCAACATATCTCTCACATTGGTACAATGATGTCAAAAGCAGAAACCTTGCTTGATGAATACGAAATACCACATCAAAACACGGTGTATTATGCATTTCATACTGGAATGAAATCCTCAGTTTTGAATTTTAATATTCAGCGCCCATGGGCGAATCTTACGCCCTATATCCCTCCATTTGGTACGTATTACACAAAACGAATGCGAGGGGCAGTTCAATTTTTGACAACACCGGTGTCACGTCTCGTTCAGAACAACAAAAACTCCGGTGCTTCAATGGCTCCATGTGCTGTAGAATATTTTGTCCCTCCGAAGAATTTCATTCCTCTTGGTCGCCGAGGCGGACTTCATGGGGCCCGAGCAGCAAATGTCAATGCTATTCAGCAAGGGTATCCTATCTATGTCTGGCCCGCCGAACTAAAAAAAGAACATCATATTCTATCAGCAGGACTTACCGGTCTGACCGATTGTTCAGACCCGGAAATGACCTGGTTGCCTTCGGGCCATCTGCGATGGACACAACCTGCCACATTGCCCTTGGATTCTGTTCAGATGCAAACCCTTTCTTCAGCACAAGAACATAATCATCTTGAAATCAGAAAGGAGCTGCTGAATGAAGTGACGCCTTGGATTGAATGCGACGTTTCTCGTCAAAAGCAACTTATCGAATTCTGGCGAAAGAGATGGCAATGGAAATCATCCGTTGATGAAATCCTCGAACATTGCAACAGCACATCGCCACCTTGGGAAGCAATACGGTTGATTGGACATAGAGGTTCTGGAAAGACTTCACGACCCGTACTTGACGGAAATCACTCTACATGACGAAGAGATTGTTCTTCTGCGTAGTATTTTGGGCGATAAATCGGAGTTCCTTTTCCGCCTCTTAGAACGCTCCGCTCGTCAACAATNTGAGCACCTATGCCTGCAACACGTGCCCATCCAAAGAAGGTTGTGTAATAGGTTGGATCGGTAAGTCCAATGTTGTGAAGCAAAGCACCACTTGCAATGTCGACGTTTGCATTTGGATTACTGATTTTTGGATTTTCGGCAAGCACTTTTGGAGCAATTTCTCGCAACGCAGAAACGATTTTGAAATTTTCATCATCCGGACAAATTTCAGCACCTAGCTTGAGTTGTACAGTCGCCCGAGGGTCTTCGGCACGAAGAACGGCGTGACCAAACCCAAATATGGGGCGTTTTGCTTCAAGTTCAGCACGAACGAAGGCCTCAACTTCAGCAGGATTACTGGTACCGACCTTGAGCACAAATTCGAGGCATGATTGATTCGCTCGGCCGTGCAAGGGCCCAGATAGGGCATTCATGGCCCCAGCCATAGCGGAGTAGAGAGTTGCTTTACCAGAGGCGATTGCCTTGCCGGTGAATGTTGATAGATTTCCTCCGCCGTGGTCCATATGAAGTACGAGATAGGTTGAAATCACTCTCTTCATTTTTGTCTTGTCGAATCCTTCAAAGTCGAGCGTGTGGACAAATCTGTCGACCATCGTCAATGTAGGCTCATCATCTGGAATGTTATCGATTCGATTTTCTCGAATCCGGAACATCAATCCCATCAAACGAGGCATTCTAGCAATGAGATTCAGTGCGTCTTCTTTCCAGTCGCCAACAGTCTCAAACATACCCAATGCGTGAATCCCTACACTTAACCAATCCATGGGGTGTCCATCTTTCGGAAGGGTTTGAAGAATTGACTTCAAGTCGCCCGGCACCGTTGCTCGAGNAGCGAGTTCTTGACGAAATTCTGCAGATTGCTCAACAGTGGGGAGTTCTTTGTTGAAAAGAAGATACACGATATCTTCTGGGTCAAAGTTTGCCAATTCCGAGATTGGATATCCACAATAATGGACCCCTTCATCGGGTGTGACAAAAGAGGTTCTGCAGGTACCTACTGGGACGCCACGAAGGCCCGTATTGAGGTGTTTGTCGGTAACTTCCAACAACACCTTTTCATCAGTCAATTGCTCCCCTCGGAACACTCCACATACCTCTTTCGTATAAAGTCGGCTCCCACAAATTCAAACGAAGTTCGACAGATATTCGATTATTTCCGTCTATTTACCTTCTGTTGCGTGGTGGCCATGAGCGAAACCCCTTGGTAGATTCGCGGTCCGCAAACATGTGTATACGTATGTTCTGTCCATCAATGATAATGGCATCTTCTGCTGTGAGTCCGGGGCACGATTCCTTTGTTTCTTTCCAAGCTCTGTCGGTTGCAAGATTTTCCGACCACCAAGGAAATGCAGCACATTGCTGCGGTCTCACTGAGTAAATTGAACATTGTTTTTTCTCATCAAGATAGATGCATACATCATCAACTGGTCTACTTTTGAGAATGTATCTACCGTCCAAGGTTTGGCGACAATCGCGTTCAAGCCATGATTCAACATTCATGTCATGTGCTTGAGCGATGCGTTCAGCATCGGTGATGGAAAGATAAACAATTCCTCCGGGTTCGTCACAACATCTGCCGCAATTGTCTTGACATGAGAAGGCGACACCCTCCATCCACCATGGAGGTCTCATTCTTCTTCACCTGCGACCAATTTCGCAATCTTCTTGATTCGGCTCAGCTGAATCTTGTGAATTTTGTCATTTTCATCTAATAAATCCATCATGTCGACATTCCTTGCATCGATATTCCATTCACCCTCTGGCTCATGACTGTCCAAAAGGTCTTCTTTTGAGGTTGACTTTTGCCTTCCAATTTTTCGTTTTGTTCTAGGAGGTTCATCTTCCTCCATCTCAGGCCAAGGTTCTCTTTCTGGATCAAACTCAACAAGATTCTTTTCCATCGAACGCAATTCATCCGCAATTGAAATGAGTTCCTCAATGGTAGCCTCCGAAGTACGGTTGGAAATATTCTCAAGTTTAGTTTCGAGTGAGGACAGTTGGGCAGAACTTTGCATAAGTTCTCTCTCAAATGCATTGATTTGTTTGTCGAAAGCCTCATCCAATTCAGTAAGAACCTCGGCGGCTAANCCGTAGTCTCTCTCCTCAATATGNCCCTTACGAGCGATTAAGTGTTCTTCACGTTCATGTAACTTGAGAACAGAAGGCGCTGCAGGTGCGGTGTCTTCAAGAGCAATCCGTAGGTATTCTGCATGACGCTCATCTGCGGATTTAGAAAGCTCTTGAGCATCAAGTTCAGGTGGGGTATACTCATCCGAACCAATCTCTGGAAGAGGTGAATACAACTCAATTCCTCCATGAATTTCATCGCTGTAAACGGTATCAACTGCAGAATCAATTAATCGAGTTGCAATATCTTCAACATTTTCACGTTCGAGGATTGGACTGTAGCCTGAAGGGAGGGTTTGATTCGACANCAAAGCGGTCACATCGTCTCCATCAAGAATATCTTGACCGGATTCAACTGCAAGTGCAACCAAGTCAAAGTTTGATTTTGTCGAACGCCAACCAATTTCATCTCGAAGTACGAGGCTAGCGAGTTGCCCATCACCAATAATGAGACCTCTTTTCTGTGCTAAATTGCGAGCGTACAGTACCATACTTGTTGAACTGGGACGTTGTATGACTACCGTTGCTGCATGACGAGTTACTTCCCACAATCGGGATGTAGGCCACTGTTCAGGTTCTGTTTTCGAACTGAGAAGCAGATGAACGCCCATGTTGAGGGCGTAGTCAACCATCATTCCGAGTTCATGNGCGATTTCTGTTTGGTTTACCACCATGTGCAAGTCATCAATTGCTAGCATTCGAGCGTTAACAAGTGTGTCTTGCCAGCCATCGGGTAGTCTTTCGAGATTCACCAAGTCAGCAGCAGTAAGTAGGTACACATTTCCTTCTTGCCTTCGCAATACTGCTTGGGCTGTTGCGTGCAGTAAGTGCGTTCGTCCGGTTTCCTCACCTCCTAAGATAAGCATCGGATTTAATGCGCCTCCGGGAGCGTCAATTATTGCTTCAACAGCTTGAGTTGCTCTTAGATTCTCCGGGACTGTGAACCATTGCTTGAATGATTTACGAATTTCAGGACGAAGCCGTTGCGGCCATGCGCCTTCAACTGGTGCGAGAACTGAATGATGGAACGCAGAGTTTTCTTCAACAATCCTGATATCAGGCTCAATTTGAGTTTTTTGTCCTCTCTGTCTGTCAAGAACAGATTTCCAGACCGGTAGACCGTTGTGTTCCATGCCAACATATTCGCCTTGATTTTTCACATCATTCTGTTCGATTTCATCATAGGTGCGTTGTCGGAGAGAACGTATTCTTCTGGCAGCGATATCAGATAATGAGTCGCCGTTCGCCTGAAGATCGATTGATGATTGTCGTCGCTTACTTTCTTTTCCGAGGATTGAATTTGCCACCAGTTCGAATGTCGGCCTTTGAACAACTTGAGTTCTTTGCAGCAATCCGTGTTTTCTTGTGTCTTGGACAGCGTCTTTGCCGAGTAAACGATTCATTTTTGATTTCGGTGCCTCAGACTTTGGCAATGATGAAGAGGGTATGCGTTCAATTCCTGTCCCGTCATGGGCCAGTTTTTGTTTGGCTAATTCCAGTGCTAGAGCGAGTTTTTCGCGTCGATTACTCATTGCTCAGCCTCCATTTGATTTCTGAGGCGCTCTCGATCTTCCCTCTCCCAAATTGACAATTTATCTTCAATAGAGGGCGGAGTCTGTTTTCGAGATGCCGATTCACGAGCAATTTTCTGCGTCTTGACGTTCTTGGTGATGCCTGGGCGAGCATTAAGAGGGGTGAGTTCAGTTGGGGTATCAAGTGCCTTTTTTCCTTTGATAGCTGATAATGAGTGTTCAGGTATCGGAGTGGTGGGAAGAATATGCTCTCTCCGGTTTACTTGCTGGCGAGAAGCATCTCGAATTGAAGAATCCGCTCTTGCTTGATGTGACAATTTTGTCAATGCTGCATCTTGCCTTAATGCGAAATTCTCCAAAGATTGTGCGATAGCATTCGGAGGCGAATGGAGGTTTGGTTCGAGTTCTGCAAATTCTTTCGGATCTGTTGCATTTTTCGCTGCATCGACCATCGAAGAGCTGTTTTTCGAACTTACTTTTCTTGCTTTTCTCACTTTTCTTCGAACCCTTTGGGCGGCACGGGGTGCGGCCAGGGGTGCAGTAACCAAAGGTGAAGGGGGGTTTTGAAATTCGTTTGTTTTCACTTGGTGTAGTACTTCGGGGGGCTCATGTATAGATTCCTGATATCGAGAATGAGTTGGGATTGCGATTGGTTCGAGCGATTGTGTACCGTGGTCAATGACTTCATCTCTAGGGGGTTCACGAAGTTGTTCTTGTGCAGATGTTTCCTTTACGGGGCTATCGATAGCGTCATTCTCCCACTCGCGAGCGACATTTTCCAACGACTCTTTTGCGTCATTGATTTCCTCAGGCTCTGGGTGTTCGCCTCCACCAACCATCGAACCAAAGACCGTTGATTGAGGTGAGGTCATACCTCCATGGGTAGAGGAGATTGCTTGTTCTAATTGCTGCTCTATCCATTTCCTTTCTTCTTCACTTGCCGGTGCGCAGAGTGGATGGTCAAGCAACATTTCAGGCTCTAGATTCCAGTTTTCGAGGGTTGAGTGTTCAAGTTCACTCATGTATCTTGAGAGATGCTGACGAGTTGTTAGAGAAAAGGCGTTATAGTCGACAGTCACCATAAGCAGATGGTCTTCAAGNCGTACTCCATCAACAATATCTCGGAGGAAATTGACAATACGTTCATCCCCATGGATACTTGACAGGTATTCAATACCTTCAACAACGACGACTGCTCGAAGATTTCCCCAAAGGAAAGCATCAATTTTTTGACGGATTTCATCGAGATTCGGTCCAATGGAACGAGCATCTCCACTTTCAGACAGCCATATGCTGCTGGCTATTGGAATGTTATGTTGGACATTCAAAGCCTCGATTTCATGACGGGCTAAAACCAGAAGGGGNCGGCCATGAACGGCTAAATGGCCAGCCAAATTGAACNCCCCCGAGGGGTCGGTCGAATCGAGAAGATATGCATCTCCGGGCCGGAGCATTTTCTCAAAACCTTCGTGTCGNTTTAGCATGGCTTTACTGCGTAAGCGAATAATTTCAGGGGCTTCAACAACTGCTTCCATTTCGGGTAAACGTTCATCTCGCCGCCATGTACTCTTTCGAAGACGAGAATTTGACCACCACTGGTGCATTTCTTCTGTCTTGGAAGATGCATCTTCAATNTGTAAGTAGGCATCTGGATAAAGTGTCAGAATTCGGTCTGCCTCAGCAAGTGGGATTTCATGAATGGCAAGCAATGCGTCAGATAGAATTCCATCGCTTTCGATATCCAATAACGCTTCAAGACCCATAGTGATCGCATCAACTTCGTGCAAAGCCAACATAGGTTTACCCTCCCGGAACAGAACATGTCCTATGCGTGGCATTTTTTCCTTCGGTCGACGTTCGATTCGAATGTAACCAGTGGTGGATAAACGACTCATATCGCTCGAGAGCATTCGTAAGGAATCAGGCCCTCCTCGACGAACTTCGATGACATCTCCCTGCGGTAATTCCACCATTCCAGTTCACCCCTTCGGGGTGATGCTCACGAAACACTTCTTGAAAGGTGCGGCGAGAATCGAACTAGAAGTGTGATTATCAGAGCCATTCTGCAAACCCAACTGCATCCAAAGATACGGTTTCAGGTGACCGTGAAGTTGAAGGAGCACTTGACAATGGTATACTATGGTCGAGCGACAAGCGGAATTGTCTGTCGAAATGCGGCCATTTATCTCTCTTGAATTGGCTCGACCGTTCATCGTTCGGTTTTGCGTTGTTGTTAGCGTATACGAATTGGTGATTCTTGGCCTCTTTTTGATGCTAAACTCACTGTTTAATTCTGCATTCTTTTTCCTGTTCATCGTTGTGATTATGGGCGTAGGAGGGCTCCTTATTTATCGNAACTCTCCTATGCTTCATGTACCTTTAGCAGTCAACATCAATCATCCATTTATGAGTGATGCAGAACTTGGTCATGCAGTTGTTATGGTTCGTTTTTCTGACCGAACATGGGTGGATATTGGCGAGGGCAGAGTACGTTTGGCAGAGGATGAGTTGGTGGGTGGTTCACTTCTTTTACGCGACGATGATACCTACGCCCCTCTTGGACATTTCAGCGAGCGTCAACCAAGTCATCCTGCGTTGAAGCGGCATGTGACTTTGATTAATCAGGCAATTGCACTTCGTGATGCTGTAAACGGAGAAGAAGATACCATTGAGCTGGCGCGTCAAAGAGAAAAAATGGACACGGGGTTGTTGGAACGCTCATGGTTTGAAGATGAAGAAGCCATAGAAATTGAACCCGATGGCCTTTTGGGAATGTTGCGAAGGGATTAAACCCCGCTTTTTTGTAATTTATCGCCCTTTACATTGAAAACCTCTAGTCCTTCGGTAGGGTGTGGAAACTTCACCGCGTTGGCAGGGGCGATTGGATGTTCTTGGCTCGAAAGAGCGTGAGACATTGCTCGGAACGTCACTCTCGCGAAGGTTCACTCGATTACCACTGTGGCTTTCTCATCCAGCCAACATTTCAGCATTTTATGGATTACTAACATCGCTGGCTTTGTTGCTTCCTTATCGCTTTGCTCAAGCATCAGACAGTTGGCTTACCAACTGGATTTTCCATTCTGCCCTTATCATGATTGCTTGTTTATTGTTGGGGATGATGTCACTTATTATCGTGAGTATCTCAAAGCGATTTCCTGCAACTCCACCGCGATATATTCTCTATCCTATGCCGTTTGTTGGGTTGGGATTACTGACCATTTCGATGACCGATATGATGAATTTACCCTCGAGTATAATCTGGTTACTGTTGCTTTTACCAGGTCCAATGTATGTTCATCTGTCATGGGCTCCAAGATGGAGATTACTTTGTTTGCTTGAAGACGATAAAAATCCGTTTGAAGGTATGGAGGATTTCAAAGACCCAGCCAATGATGCGGAGAATATTGCTGACGGAGATGAAGAACTTCTTTCAGTTGTCGATTCTTTGGAAGAAGAGTAATCATATCAAGTCCAATGTCGGGCCTACTTTCTCAAACAATCGGAGTACCTCGTCAAGGTCTTCACGCGATAACCCTGCTGACATTTGTGTGCGGATACGTGCCTTATCTCGAGCCACCATTGGAAAAACGATTGCTCCAGCCATTACACCTTCGTCTCCAAGGGCTTTTGTCATCGCTTTAGCAACGCTTGAATCGCCACACATGACTGGAATAATTGGGGTAACTGAATTGCCAGTATCAAATCCTAGGTTTTGTAATTCCTTGCGAAAATAATTCGTATTTTCCCATAATTTTTGGTGGTGCTCAGGTTCATCCATTAAGACTTCAATGGCTGCTTTTTGAGCTGCAGCAACGCCTGGAGGTTGCGAGCCAGAGAGTAGCCATGAGCGAGAATGGTTNAGCGCGTGGTTTCGAGTCATCTCAGTTCCAGCGAGAATACCACCTTGTACTCCGAGAGCCTTTGAAAAAGAACCTGTTTCAAAGTCAACTTTTCCTTGTAGATTGAATTGAGCAACGATACCAGCACCTTTTTCGCCGAGCACTCCTTCACCATGGCAATCATCAACATAGACCATTGCACCGTATTCTTCAGCCAATTTATTGACTTCGTCGAGAGGTGCAATATCTCCATCCATGGAGAACACCCCATCGGTAATGATGAGTTTCCTATCTGANGATTCGTGTGATTTGAGTACAGCCTCGAGNTCACCCATGTCGTTGTGGGCATANACTCCTCGGCTTGCCTTCGTAAGTCGTACGCCGTCTATAATTGAGCCATGATTCAATTCGTCACTGATAATAACATCTTGAGGGCCGGCAACTAGAGTTGGAATGAGTCCAACATTGACGGTATAGCCTGCTGAATAAATCAGTGATGCCTCTACTCCTTTGAACTCAGCAACTTTCTTTTCAGCCTCAAGGTGGATATCCATTGTTCCAGCAATGGCGCGAACGCTACCGCTTCCAGCGCCGTATTTTTCTGTTGCATCAAGCATTGCTTGCTTGACTTTCGGATGTGTTGTAAGGTTGAGATAATTGTTTGCAGAGAGCATAATCGTAGGTTTACCATCCATCCGACATCGTGGCTCGTTTGGACTTTCAAGCGTCGGCGGCTCCCACAAGAGCGACTTATCAGACAATTCATCGTACCGGGTTTTCATCCACGTCATATCGCCGGGCATATGTTCTCCTCAAGTTACCCTGTTGCTCGACCTTCAAGTTCTTTCGGGCTTGGTGCTCTCAATCTTAGCGCGAACCATGCACTCAAAAAGGAGTTCACTTTGGACGGCACATGCGCCTCACCGGAACGGTAAGCAGTGGACTGGGCCGTGCTCACATATTCATGGCACAACCGCATTATCAAGAGCAGTTTAAACAGTTGCTGGGAGGTACTGCATGGCCAGGNACTCTGAATTTGACCATTCAAGGTGAAGATTTGGTTCAATACATTGCACTTCGTAAAAAATCAGGTATAGATACTCTTGACGCATCTGATGAGGATAGAGCAAATGCTTCAAACATTGATGTATCAATGTACGATGCTCACAGAATTCGTGGATTTTTGAGAGATGGTGTCTCATTCGGAGGTGCGACTGCTTACTCTGCTGTTATTGAATCAGGCGATGTAAAGGTTGAATGTGCGCTTCTTATCCCAGATTTGACACGTCACACAGATGTGGTTGAAGTCATTGCTTGTTCGTTTTTACGTGAGAAAATGTCAATCGATGATAACGACATAGTTTACATTTCAGTCAGCTAGTTCTCGATGACGAACTCGTGGGAGTTTACCTAACTCTGCCCACTGAGAATAAAGTAGACTCTTCATCTCATGCCGTGCTCCTTCTCTCCATCTTTTTCGCATCGTACGTTCAACGGCAGGGCCTTGAGGTGGTGCTGAAAAACATCGGATATCAGTCAACGATTCTGGAAGTGGGATTTCATCCCAGTCGACACCCCATAAAATGAGCCAATCTGATGGAGCTACGCCAAAGTCATATTCGTCTTGCGGATTCAATTTAGCCGAAATAACATCTTTTGGTTCAAGTTCACCAATACACATCTTATGCAATGCCATAGCAGTTCTTCGAACTTGGTTCCATAGAAATGCTTCACCGATTATCTCAAACCCTACCACTCGTCCATCGACAATCCAAGGCTTGCACGATATGATTGTGCGCAATGGATTCTTTCCCTCTTCAAGACGAGCGAAATTGGTAGCGTCATAGGTTCCTTCAAAAATTTCTAACCATTCAAGAAACACATCACCAGGGTACTTCCAGAATTCAATTCCTTCGAGCCTGTATCTGTATACTCGATAATTAGCCATTCGTGGGTTCCAGTTTTCATCGACTTCCTTCACATCGAGAAAGGCGATATTTTTTGATAATCGGTCATCAATTGCTCTTATCATCTTTCGAGGTGTTAATGCGTCCCATAACGACCTATCAATTTGAACAACTCCGCCGTTTAGACGAACATTGACACCAGCATCTGTTCGACTTGAAAGAACGAGATTGTGCTCTTGACTTTCCCTATCAAGCCATTTTAGACTTTCAAATACCCGGATGAGTTCACCTTGCACTGTTTCGACATCGGGTTGAATCTGGCTGCCATGGTAAGCATCGCCGAGATATCCAATACGGAAAGCCAGACGAACACTTTGGTTCGTCATCGTTCCACCTCAATCATCACTGGTAAGCATTTCCGAAGCATCTTCTGCAGAGTATCCGAGGCCACCTACTGCCCAAATGAGCGCTTGTTTAAGCCAAGGTTGAACCATTGGATTCTTCTTCGTTGGGTCCATGACTTCAATTGCATCAACAATGTTCCTGCTAGCAGTGAAAAGGACTTCATCAACTGGTATATCTTCGATTTCCAGTCTTCGAGCATAGCGTTGGAATTCTTTAACAGCGACTGGAATTCGACGACATTCGAGGGCGAAAGTAGCAAAATCTCCAATGTATTCCATATTCTCTTCATCGAGTTGCATTGCTTTTTTGTAAGCCATCATGATTTTGCCACCCGGGATGATATCATCTTGTGCTTCGGCATTTTTCATATTGGCAAATTCTGCATACATGTGGTGAACTTGTGCGTTTGTTTTGTGACTGCTCATCAAACCATCCAGTTCCTCAATTGCACCGTCAAGATTGCCGTTGCGTAATTTTTCAATTGGTCCATTGAGTATTTCGTCATTGCTCATATTGTTCCCTCATTTGCATTGGAGTGGTGAACACTTTTTCAAACGCTCGCCGATGATTCGTGAATTTACTTGTCATCCGACGATGCTACAATTGTGTCTTTTAAATCTCGCAAGAGGTTTGATTGGCTGTGCTCTTTGTGCTTTTCATTCAGCAAAGCTTTGGCGCTTTCCCAGTTTCGAATGTTGTACATGCAATGTTTAGGGTCGGCTCGCACAGTTCGAATTGTTCTCTGGTAGGTAAGCAATCCGATGGCTGAGCGAAGAATACCTTTGCTTGCTTTTTCTGCCTTGCTGTCACCTTCTTTTTCGGTTGTACCTGGAATTGCGCCTGCAATGCCAGGGCCAGTGTTCTCTTCGACAATACCAACTCCGGAGTCGGTTAGAATTGTTACAGTTGCAAATCCGAGAAGAGTGCCAACTGGAGTTCTTTCAACCATGACCTCAGAAATGCGGTCAAAGAGAATTCGGCGGTGCGAGCGAGAAAGTAAGAAACTGTGCTCGAATATCACCGCATCGGATGTTACTGCGTAGTGGAAACTGCGTTGGTAGTAATAGGTCAAAGCAGTGTACACTGAAACAAAGAATAACCCGAATAGAGTGTAGTTGTATTGTCCAATCGGAATGAAATCACCTACAGGTTCATCCATCCATAAGTCCGTAACCCAGTACAGCACATCATCTGCTTGGAGGACCATTGGAGTCAGTGAAATTATCAGCAAGCCAATGGTTACCCATCGTCCAGAGGTTGAAACATTCACGAGGCGGTTCATCCAAGTTATGAACAACATCACAAAGACAAATCCAAACGGATATTTTTCGCCTCCCGTAATGTCGATCATGAACAGTGCAAATTTAACAAAACCACTCGATTCATCGTCTCCAAGTGAATTGGCATTGTCGAAAAGGAAGTGGATAGCAAGTACGACTAATCCCAACAAATACATTCCTAAGAAGGCGAATGTGCTAGGTCGTTTTGTCAAGAGCACTTCCTCTCCTTCAATAAGGCGGAAAATTTTCTTCAAGCGGGCTTGTTCAGCTTCTTTTTTACTCTCATCGCTCGTTTGAACGTTGGCGTTCGTCTCTTCGGCCACATCGGATTCCTCACTCATAGCAATCGCTCCTAATTGTTGACTAGAACAACTCGCACATAATACCTTGCCCATTTTAACTCGGGATTGCTGATGAATTGGATATCCATGCCTATCTCGGTTAATGAAGAAGGCCCCATGAGTGTTCAGCATTGCCTCTAGCCCATTCATAATCCGATTCTTTACGAACACCAAACTCATCACGAATCCTCAAGTGTTCCATTTCAAGTGGATACTCATTGTATGTAAGATGGGATTTCAATCCACCGCGTGTGGGTTGGTTAAATACCCAATGAGCACGTTCAATTGCTTTGACCCTCAATTCGATTGTTGTTCGTTCATTCCACATTTTTATCTCAAAAAGAGGCAGTGGTGAACCCGGTGAATGGCCATGTTCTCCCTCCTCAAGCTCCGATGCGATTTTTCGAACCGTAACTTTGGAAAATCGTTCACTCCTCTTGTTGACTGGGTCGTGGAATAACCCGCCTTGAGATAGGCCTATGTGCCCCAAATCTCTTCGTTTCCATGGCCGGTTATCACGAGCACTGACTGTAAATGAGATATGAGGTAAGAACCAATCAATGTACGAGCCATCATCGAGATGCAGCATTCCCCAGTACCAGGGAACGGACGGCGCTTGAACACAGACTTTTTGGAAATATGCAGTTCCAGACACATTCTCGTCGTCGAGTTTGCCGTTAACACGGGTTCCATGAAGTCGTAAAATATCATACCCCATGTTCGCCGCATAGGTGGCATTTGCTTGTCTTGCAGTCGACATAGCGGTGTTCCAAGGGGTAAGTTTGAGATCAAACTTTTTTGGAATTTTGGGATGTTTCGCTTCTTTGTCTGTGTGAAGGTGAATCCAAAATTCGCTTAAATCACTCTTCAACCCCATGGATAGGTCGTCATCCAAGAGGGGTACGACGGCCCCTCCCCCTTGGCCTGTATCATCGGACTTTTGGGGCCAATTTGGATGCGAGTCTGGTAACGCAATCATGCGGCAAATTCTCTGAATCACGGGTTCATGCATCTGTTGACCATCAAACCACCATGCACAAACCATTCCATCAAGTGCCAATCCCTTGTTCTCGTCGTAACCAGGTCGCCCGGAGGGTTTCCAAGGCATGCCGTTGACATCGACCAGTGGATTGTCCTTGGTTGACCACAGTACCATCAACTGCCTTCCGCTTGGTCGCCCATCAGGGTCATCCAGCATCACGAGCCACCACCACCAATCCCATGTTAGGTGATGGAGAGGTGGCCGATCTTGAAGGGTCCACAATTTTGACAAGTCCCCTGTAAAGGCTGGAATCGAAGACATCATTGAATCTCCTTACCTTTGAACAAAACACTACCGAGGAACCAAAACACTGCCGCCTGAAGTAACAGTACGAGCGTCGAAATAATTGTAGCAACAAATGGAGAGAGTCCTAAACCTGGTTTTGAAGAAAAGAAATTCAGAGGAGCAGATCCTTGGAGCGATGAACCAAAAATGGTTCCGCCGTCGCCGCCACCGCCCCATGCCCCCATCTCAATAAACATGTCTAAATTCGGCCAAACCATCATTGCTGCTGCATCAACAATCATTAGTGCCCATCCAATTATGGAGAACCGTAGTAACGTCGAGTCTGGAGCACCCATTGACAGGAGTGCCATGCCAAGTTCCCATGCAGCAAAAGGTATGGCAAGGATAATTCCATATTTCCAAAGAACTCCTAGAGCATTGAAAAGCATTCCATAAACCAATGTCGCCATCATCGTAGCAAATACAATTGCAAGCCAAACTCCAAGGTCTGCAAAGCGGAAGAAAGAGTCGCCGGAGCCGACAAAGCCAGAGACTAAACCTCCAAGGATTCCAAGAAGAATGACATAAGGCCAAACAATACCGAGATAGCCAATAACTCTGTAGAGGAATATTTCTGAGCGAGCGATTGGTTTAGCGAGCATGAAATGCATGGTTCCCGAAGTCATCTCATCTCTGACAAGACCGGTTGCCAGGAACAGGGGCAGAAAAATTCCGAGTAACAACACAAAGCCGAGTTTTCCAATTGATAGAATGAATGCGAGATGAATTGCTTCTCGAGAATAGGCATCTTCGTCAGGATCTTCATCAACACCATTGTCTGCATCAACATCGATGACAATTCTATCCCCGAACTGGGTTTGAGTCGAAATAAATGAGACAACAATGTCGCAAGGAATGCCATTTCCATTTGTGTCTTTTTGCGAGTCAGTCCGATTTACATTCAAGCAATCTCCGTCATCATCGTATCCAACAGATTGGTCTCCAATTTTTGTGGTAATATCCCAATCAAAACCGTCTTCATTGATGTACATTGAGGCTGGCTCCGGTTCTATGGGCGGGTCAAACAAGCCCGGGTGAGACTCGGAATTGAATGGGTCGGTTCCCAACTTCACTTCTTGACCGGTGGGATATCCGTCGTTATCGTAATCGTAAGAATCTCCGTCGTTATCGATAGACTCAAATTCTGAACTCATCACATCGATGTAAATCATAAAGATGAGCGATAAAGCAGTGAAACCTACGCCCAAAACAACCCATGTTGATTTCTTTGTACGGTATTGCCGAAGCGTAAATTCGACGATGGCAGCAGCCTTACGGTCCAAAGAGCGGTATATGGAATCCGGTTTTGTTGCCATCACACTCTCCCTCCTGAAGTAAGGTAGCCGAGAATTGATGCTAAGTCATCATCCGGATTATCAATCGTTGTCACTTTGTGGTTATTTTCAACAATAATTCGCGGCAGTTGGGCGTGAATTGCACCCAAGTTATGGGTTTGAATCGACAGGTTTTCCCCGTCTGGGAATGAAATTCCAAATACTTCATCGATGTCAATGACATCTTTTGCCAACGCTTTCGGGTTGTCAGATTGAATTGATATGCGGTGAGGAATTTGGTCGAGACGCTCTCGTATCGAGTGGAGGTTTCCAAGAGCGAGTAGGCGTCCATGGTGGAGAATAACTATCTGCTCAGTTATACGTTCTATCTCTTGCAAAATATGACTGCTTACCAAAACGGTTCGACCCATTTTTCCGAGTTCCCGAATCACGTTCATGATTGTTGTTCGAGCCAATGGGTCACAGCCTTGAAGCGGCTCATCTAGAATGATTAGTTCGGGGTCATTTACCAGTGCGTGGGCAATTTTTACTCGTTGGCGCATCCCTTTGGAGAACTGACCAATTTTTTTGTGGGCAACATCTGTGAGGCCGACAAATTCTAACACTCTGTCTGCCTCTATTCCTGCTTCATCTCGAGTGAGACCATTGAGTCGCGCAAATGTCGAAACAAATCCATGTGCAGTCATCCAATCATACATTTTTTCGTGTTCAGGAACAAAACCAACTCGTGCATACGGAGCGGGATTCTTCCACGGATCAGTACCAAACAATTTGATAGTGCCTTGGCTCACTTTGAGCTTACCCATGAGCAGATTGAACAATGTTGATTTTCCTGCGCCGTTCATACCTAATATCCCAGTAACTCCGCCGTTAAGGGCCAAGGTGATGTTCGAAAGCGCAAAGATTCTGCCATAGCTTTTTGAAACATTTTCTAGCAAGATTGCTGGAGCATTGGTTTCTGGAACCCATTCTTTTGTCTGGGCGGCACCTTGCTGGTCAAAGTCAGGCATCATTCACGAGTCACCTCCATGGATGAAACGCGGGTACTCAAAACGAACAGTGCCAAAGCGTTCATTGCTGCAAGAGAGGCAAGTGACCAGGTCCAAGAATATTGGTCATAGGTAGGTTGTGTTCCAATGATTGCCTGACCGACATGAGCTAAGCAATCGTAAGGCGATATGAGGTAGAGGATTTCTCTGTCAAATAGGTTCGAAACGATAAATGCTAAAACTTTGGTTCCAAGAATAATCGACAGTAAAGCAATACCAGGGAAAAATTTCCCCTTTGAAACACTCGAAAGTGAGAGTCCTATGCTTGTGTAGGTGAAAATCAGCAAAAAGCCGCTCACTACGGTCGCCAAAAACATAGGGAAAGTATCGATAATCCATGCCCATCCACGCCCCATGGTAATAATTTCAGCGAGATAATAGAGGCCGAGTGTAACGTGAATAATGAGTGCTTGAATTAAGGCTACTGAAAGGAATTTCATCGATACATAGTCAAACCTTGAAATTGGTCGAGAAAAATACATTGCAGATGTACCATGTTGCCTATCTTCGGAGATTACGCCACCTACAAGAAGCGCTGCGACTACAGGGTAATACAGCATGTTACGCGGGAGGAATCCAAGGACATGTGCGTAGAGATTATCTCTACTCACGCCCCAGACTGAGTGGAAACCGGAGTCTCCAATCAAGCCGGAGATAAGTGTCATGCCAACATCGGTTAAGGACGCAACAAAAACAACCAGGAGGTAGAGTCGAATCGGTACTCCCCATGGGCGGTGACCTTTTTTGAAGATTCCAAGCAGGTGGTGCCGAAGTATTGACCAATTTCTCATCCACCGTGGGTTCAATTGTCCGTTCCAAGGCTTGTATTGTTGTTCAAAGACATGACCCTCATTTTTCGTTTTTGGCTTTTGATTGACGGAGAGGTCTTCATCACCTTCTGTAGACCCCCAAGCCGCCTCCAAACGAACTTTTCCAGTGACGGGAGCCTCTGGAGATTCTCTCCCAGGGGGTAAAGCATCATTTCTGTTAGAATCAGCAGGTGTGATTTCATTCATGCAGAGCCACCTCCTATGCTTTCTGGGGCGTCAACTTTACGTGCTTTAATTGGAGATGCAAGTAAATCTTCACTCGATTTTACATCGTATCCTAGGTTTTCCATTATCGACAAGAACAGGTCTTCAAGAGATGCCTCATACTCGTGCATTCTTCGAACTTGAGCACCCACTTCAGCCGCACAACCCAGAATCAAGGAGGTCGTATCTTCTTGTTCGTGCAGAATTCGCATTACTCGTCCTTCTCTACGAACTTTTAATCCGATTTTGGTCATTGCTTCGACCAAGCGAGATGCTCCACCCCAAACATGAATTTCGATTTCTCTGTCAAACCCCTTTAAGTCTTCAATTCGACCTTGGGCTGCAAGTTTTCCTTTGTGCAAGAGAATGAAATTGTCACATACGCGTTCGACATCGTCCATCAGGTGAGATGCCATGAGCACAGATCGATTCCCGTTCTTGACGGTATTTGTCAATGTTTGAATCATGTAATCACGGGCTGTAATGTCTAATCCGTTTGAGGGTTCGTCTGCAATAATGAGTTCTGGGTCGTGAATAAGAGCGCAAGCTAACTTGGTCGCTTGCTTCATTCCCGTCGAATAACTCCCGATATTTCGGTAGCGTTGTTCTCCTAATCCCACATACTGAAGTGTTTCGTGTGCTCTAGCAAGTGCGATTGTGGGATTCATTCCAAGCAATTCTCCAGAATAACGAACTTGATGAATAGCCTCCATGTCAGGATTAAGTGAATCGTATTCAGGCATGTAGCCTATTCGAGAACGAATAGCATCTCCCTGAGTTCGGATGTCGAGTCCCATCACATATCCTTCACCCTCTGTAGCCTGTATGAGCCCGAGAATTGTCTTGAGGAATGTGGACTTCCCCGCACCATTAGGCCCCAACAACCCCGTAGCACCTTTTGGTACTGAGATGTTCAGATTTCTCAGAGCGACATGTGGGCCGTAAGATTTGGTCAAATTTGAGGTTTTAATGATGAGGTCGTCGTCCATACACTGCTCCCTCAGTTTAAGAGAATCAAGACACCCTTTGAACTATGCTCTCAAAAGTACAGGGAAAGGATGCTACTCCTTTATCCCACCACGGGTTTTGACAGAAACTCCTTTTTGGAAGGTTTCCATATCACGAACCGTTCCGTTTGAAATTCCATGCCCTAAGAGTTCACCAGATTGATTGACAATGAGGCATGTATCACCCGGAGAAATCCAAGAATCACAAGCTAGGATGAATCCATGAAATACATTTCTACCCTGACGGACAAATGGTTCAGCATCTTCATTCACGACGACCCAAGCAGGACCTAAATCGGATAATGTTTCATTTGGAGTCTGTTCAAAACCCGTTGGAATTGGAACATTTCGATAGTTGTGAATTGCAACAGCGCCATCGTTTGTGAGCGATAGACCTCCATCGGTAAGTCTCGGACTCACAATATGTGTGCCGTCTGAGAGAAGTACATTTTTCACTCGACCCAAGCGATTGACAACAAATGAAGACTCTTCGAGAAGTGTACTAATCCACTTGTGATTCAAGTTCATGAGAAGTGCCATTTTATCTGCAACATGTCTTCTTCTTAAACTCAACAGGGAGAAAGAACGGTCTTTAGAATCTGACAGTTGTGTGTCGGTCTCTGATATCCCGTCCAACACTCCATTTTCTGCAAGAGCGTGAATCGCTCGTGCTTGAATTCCATCGCCTAACATGTCAAGCATGATGATTTGACGATTGTCCATGCCGTAATGCTTGAGTTCTTGGCGAACCTGCAATGTCAAAGGTTTTCTTCTCCAAAGCCACTTTGGACCATCGATGTGAGTAAATGGATTCAAGTCTTCAAGAGAGTAAGGTAGAAGCCCAATAGGTGTATGAATCATGACTTCAAGACCTGGGCAATGATGCTCAAGTCGGAGCATGAGGTCGCTTAGTCGTTCTCTCCAAGGTCCAGATGTGCCGTATGCAATCAAAACAGAATCATCTCCACGTTGAGATTTCTCCCGTGGTCTCCATCGAGATTTCAATGTGTTTTGGGCAGAGATGATGTGAGGGCGAACAATTGTATCTTCGCCGCCCCATGGTTCACCGCCTTTTCGTGGAGATTCTTGTGCTTTGACAATCCAATTCCAAGCATCTTCCCATTTTCCAGCAGGGTGGTCGGTGTCTTTGGCAGCATCTCGGTCATCAAGAACCAATTCTTCGAGATTTTTCANGTCAAATTTGGCATTGTGTGGACTTGTTGATAGCCACAAAAAAGCCTCTCTAAGGGCAGGATGCTGGTGACTTCGCCGTTCTGCTAGACGCCAAATAGTTCCGTCACGAATGGCTTGTTTACACCGGTCGAGTTCAGCAAGTGTGACTTCCANNTTATATCGCGCNAAGAGTGCNGTTNTCTCTTTTTCGNCCATTTCTCGAACNTCCGATGGCGTTACAGAGGATACACAAGGCATTCTTTCTGGCCATTCGACCAGTTTGGCAATTTTCTGAGTTCCCCACGGAGTCAACAATCGACCATCTCGTGCAAAGAGGGCGTAAGCAGCAGAATCAAACAAATCTGCGCCGAGTGCAATTGACATTGGGAAAAGCATTGGATGACCACATCCAAACATGTGCACTGGGCGGTTTGGCGGTAAATGTGGGATTGAAGAAAGCATAATTTTTGCATAATCTTTGTACATATGTCGTTCCATTACGGGGACAATTCCTCCGATAGGATGGACTGAGAAATCGAGTTGACCCATTTTTTGTGCGGAATCGGTTCGTAAATGCTTGAACAATCCGCCTTGAATGGGACCATTCAACATTGTACTTCCAGCNGCATCTANGCTCGCTGGTGCTCGCTGAATAGTTTCCTCNACACANTNTGCAACCTCTTTTTCATCCATGTCGGGTCGTGAAAAAACATCGAGCATAGTCGCAATATCAACTCCAATGCTGCACTGAAATTGAACGATTTCTTCAACGCCGACCTCGACATCTCCGTAGATGTAGGATTGAAATGTTCCAGAATCGCTCATGATAACTCCGGGGAAATTCAACAAAGAATGTACACCTTCCGATATTGCAATTTCCTTGAGGTGTTCATGCTTCCAGATAATATACGAATTTGTAATCAGTGCTCCAATCCCGTATCTGTCCCACATTTCCCTAGGCTCGATGGTTCGAATATTCGGGTTAATTACCGGTAAGAGCGCAGGTGTTTCAAGAATACCGTGTTGTGTGTGNAGTTTGCCAAGCCGTCCTCGTCCATCTCGAGCAGTTATTTCAAACAGTCCGGCATCAGCCTCTCGGCAAGGAATCGGGTCATCTCGGGGGCCGTCTCGCCATGCTGCCATGTTTGACCGCCACGTTCCGCATGTTTGAATTCATCCGTTGGTTCTGAGAGATTACACAAATTCGACAGCACCATGTGCGAGAATAAACTCTCTTCCTAATTCATCGAAGGTGTCGAGTAGCGCTGAAGAAAAACGAATTCTTGAAATCTCTTCATCTGATTCTAAATCCTTTTTCACTCCTTCCAGAGTTCCAGGTGCGGCACCGCATGACAGACAGGCTCCTGTGAGGTCAAGAACAAGGTCAAGTTGAGCATCCTCGCCTTCAGCCCAATCGAGAGACGAAACAGCGATTCCTCCACCATGACCGTCAAGGGCTGCACGTACAGCTCCCAGTCGAGACAGTAAGGCAGGAACAAATTCAGAATTTCCAATAAGTTTGAGCAACGAGGTTGAGCGAAGACGTGCCTCTGTTTCAGGGTCCGTAGTCTCTTTGATTCGGCGATTTGCTTCAGCTGACATCGCAGCCTTTGCTTCNGCAGCATATTTTGCAACCAAATCGTCTTCGGACATGGTGCTTCGTTGATTGCATTCCACTTGAACCCTATTATCTTCAANTTTTTTGCTGTGGNTGGCTTGCATGACTCCATTACACCACTTNATAAAGGAGTTCCGCGAGGGNGAAACAGGTGGGCGACNTGACCGAAGAGATTTTGCGAGTCGAGAACTTACATGTCAGCGTCGNTGATGTGCCTATTCTCAAAGGACTTAATCTGGTTATTAATCGAGGCGAAATTCACGCAATAATGGGCCGTAATGGCTCCGGAAAATCGACCTTAGCAAATGTCATTATGGGTCATCCATCGTATGAAATAACTGATGGCCATGTGTTCTACCGTGGTCAAGCCCTCGAAGACCTCGAAGTACACGAGAGAGCTCGCGCAGGGATGTTTCTGTCGTTTCAGTATCCTGCATCGATACCGGGTGTTCAAGTTGGGACATTCTTGAAGAAATCAGTGTCTTCTGTGCGTGAGAATCCACCGAAGGGGCGTGAATTCCGCAAAGAACTCACTGCGGCAATGTCCCAGTTATCTATGGACAAGAGTTTCTTATCAAGGTACGTTAACGATGGATTCAGTGGTGGAGAAAAGAAGCGTTTAGAAATTCTTCAGTTGCTTTTGCTTCAACCTCATCTGGCTTTACTCGACGAGACTGATTCAGGCCTCGATATTGACGCACTTCGGATTGTTGCCGAAGGAATTAATCAAGTTGCACCAAATTCTGCAAGTTTAATTATCACTCACTACCAACGATTGCTGGACCTCGTTCAACCGCATTTTGTTCACGCTATGATTGATGGAAACATTGTTCATTCTGGCGGCCCTGAACTCGCTCTTGAGTTGGAAGAAAGAGGTTATGACTGGCTTGATATTCCTGCATGAGGTGTAAATATGGTGGATGATTCTCAAGAAATAATTGGAGATTACCAATACGGTTTTCACGACCCGGAACACTCTACTATCCGGTTCGACAAAGGACTCACTGAGCAGGTAGTTCGAGACATTTCTGAACTCAAGAATGAACCTGAATGGATGACAGATATTCGCGTGAAGGCCTATCGACATTTCGTTGAGCGTGTTATGCCTGATTGGGGCAATTGTTCATTGCTCAACATGATTGATTTTGAAAATGTGACTTATTTCCTCCGTTCTTCGGACAAAACAGAGAAATCATGGGATGATGTTCCAGANGANATCAAGAACACNTTTGACCGCCTAGGGATTCCTGAGGCAGAACAAAAATGGCTTGGTGGAGTGACTGCCCAATACGAATCGGAAGCAGTGTACCACTCCATTCGTGAAGACCTTGAAGAGCAAGGAGTAATTTTCCTTGATATGGATTCGGGCCTCAAACAATATCCAGAGATTGTCAAGAAATATTTTGGCACCGTTGTTCCTCACAGTGACAATAAATTCTCTGCTCTTAATACCGCAGTATGGTCGGGTGGTTCTTTTCTGTACATTCCGAAAGGTGTGAGTGTTGAGATGCCNGTACAAGCTTATTTCCGCATCAATGCCAAAAATATGGGGCAATTTGAGCGTACACTCATCATCGCTGATGAAGGCAGTACAGTTCACTATGTTGAAGGTTGTACTGCTCCGAACTACTCCACAGATTCACTTCATTCTGCTGTGGTCGAACTCATCGCAATGAAGGGTGCTAAAATCCGTTATTCCACGGTNCAAAACTGGTCCAGTAATGTGTACAATCTCGTAACAAAGAGAGCTGTTGCTTACCAAGATGCTGTAGTTGAATGGGTTGACGGAAACATTGGCTCNAAACTGACGATGAAATATCCTTCTGTACTACTCAAAGGTGAGGGGGCACATGCAGAAGTCATTTCTGTAGCATATGCTGGTGAAGGACAACACCAAGATACCGGGGCGAAAGTNCACCATTTAGCATCAAACACAACCTCGAATATCCTTTCTAAATCGATTTCCAAAGGCGGTGGGCGCTCTTCTTACCGCGGACTTCTGCAAGTTACTCCAAAATCTTCGGGATGTCGTTCCAAAGTTGTTTGTGATGCACTTATTCTCGATGAGGATTCACGCTCCGACACCTATCCAACTATGGAAATAGGTAACTCATCGTCAGACCTTGAGCACGAGGCCAGTGTCTCGAAGGTTTCGAGTGACCAATTGTTTTACCTCATGACTCGAGGTTTCTCAGAGGAAGAAGCGATGGGGTTGATTGTCAATGGATTTTTCGAACCGTTCACTCGCGAACTTCCAATGGAATATGCAGTTGAATTGAACAAGTTATTGGAGTTGGAAATGGAGGGTTCCATTGGATGATGTACCATCAAATACCAATTCCTCCCCGTTCTGAACATCTATGGCGCTACACNCCTTGGCACCGTATTCACCCCAGNAAGCCAGATGTCATNCCCTCNGCAGATGGGATAGTTTTCAAAACNCAAGACAATGTTTCACTTATCGAAACATCTTCTAGAGAACCCACTTCAAGTGAGATTGCTCGAACTTTTTTGCACGAATGTGAAGGTTCATCGTACAATATTTCACTTGACAATGTTACTGAACCAATTCATATCAATGCTCGCTGTTCTGGACATGTATCTGTCGGTTCTCTAAACGTCGAAGTGAAAGGCAGAGCTGTTCTTTTTATCCATCTAACCGGTGAACCAGAGTGGGCTGGTATTCACATCACTGGAACGGTCCACCCCAACTCGCAATTGTTTTACGGTTTTATCAACGAACTCGATTCAAACGCCAAGTTCCTTCGTTGTGAAGATTGGAATCTCCAGCGCGATGCTTCTATGGAAAATGCGACACTTTCGCTCGGAGCCTTTCGATGTAAAACCGATATCCGTAGCTCCCTCAATGGAACTGGAGCATCTCTTCGACAAGCGATTACTGTAAATGCAAATGGCGCCCAGCATGATGATGAACATGTTGAGATTCATCATCACCACGGCCATACTTACTCAGATCTTGTCATGAACTCTGCTTGTGGGGGCAGCAGTCACTTTATTGGAACAGGTTTGCTTACAATTGCCGAAGGTGCAAACAAGACAGATGCTTCTCAAGTATTCCGTAATCTATTGTTGTCCGAAAAAGCGAGAGCCGAAGCGATTCCGGAACTTGAAGTACTTGCCGATGATGTTTCTGCTGCTCATGGAGCAGCAAGTGCCCCTATTGACTCTGAACAAATGCACTATTTGATGTCGAGAGGACTTAACCCTGAAGATGCTCAAAGTATGATTGTGAGTGGATTCTTGAATGATGCGTTTTCGAATTTGACCAATACTACATTAATCGAAGAAATGAGAACACGTCTAACTGTCCATCTTGAATGCGAATTGAAAAGGTGATTTTTTGGCTTTGCGTGATGACTTTCCAATCTTGAAGAGAGAAGTCAACGGTTACCCGTTGATTTACTTGGATAATGCGGCAACTACGCAGAAGCCTCAGGTGGTTTTGGATGCAATGAACGCGTACTACATGTCGTCGAATTCCAATGTACACCGAGCAGTACATACTTTGGCTGGTGAAGCCACCGAAGGATACGAATCATGTCGAACACGATTGAAGGAATGGTTCAATGCAGATCGAGCAGTTATTACAAGTGGCACGACTGAGGCAATCAATCTGGTTGCTCATGCTTGGGGCCGGGCAAATTTAACCGCCGGTGATGCAATTGTCTTGACGGAAATGGAACACCATTCAGACATTGTCCCCTGGCAAATGCTTGCTGAGGAGCGAGGTGTTGAACTTCGATACATACCCGTTCTTGAGGATTTTACTCTTGATATGGAAGCTTATGCGGCATCTTTGGACGGTGCCAAATTAGTCTGTGTGGTTCATACATCGAATGTTCTCGGTGTTCGTAACCCGCTTGAAGAGATCATTGAACTCGCACATGGAAACGGTTCTCTCGTCCTTATTGATGCTGCTCAAGGCGTGCCTCATGAACGAATTGATTTCAAACAATCAAAGGCTGATTTCATGGCCTTTTCTGCCCACAAAATGTGTGGGCCAACTGGTATTGGTGCTTTGCTCATCGATGGTGATGTCTTTGAAACGATGCAGCCTTTCATGGGTGGTGGAGATATGATTGAAACTGTAACCGTCAACGGTTCTACATATCAAAACAACGAACATAAGTTCGAGGCGGGTACACCACGAATAGCAGAAGCAGTTGGTTGGTGTGCGGCTTTTGATTGGTTGTCGAAAATTAATCTTTCCGAAGAACACAACAGACTGATTAAAATTGCCCGTTGGGTATCAGAACAGTTGCGTTCCATGGGAATTTCTGTTTATGGCCGTCATGATGAAAAAGACAGTGCAGTCGTCTCTTTTCTGCACCCGAAAATTCACAGTGAAGACTTGGCTCATTTGTTTGATTCTCGAGGCATTGCTGTGCGAACAGGCCATCATTGTGCTCAACCACTCCTGCACAGATTGGGGATTTCTGGAACAGTTCGGGCATCATTTTACTTGTACAATACGATGGATGAAGCCAAAATATTTGTTGAGCAACTGAAATTGATTACGGAGAGATTCGGATGACTTATCCTGCCGAATTGACTGAATTGATTGAGGAATTCCAAGATGTCGATGACAAAATGGAGCGCCTCGAAATGGTTTTTGACCTTTCAGATGAAGTCATCCCACTACCACCATCTGCTTGGACTCAGGAATCGAAAATTCATGGCTGCCAGTCTGAAGCACATGTCAAAGTGGAACTTCAGGACGGGAAGGTGATTCTACTCTCAGGTGCAGATGCAAAATTGGTCCAAGGATTGATGGGGATTTTATCAATTGCAATTAATGGAACTGCCCCTGCACAAGCACTTTTGCTCTCTCCTGACTTTGCAGAGGAGATGGGAATACTCAATTCACTTTCACCAAGTCGTTCCAATGGTTTTCGAAACATGTTCGATAAAGTAATGAAAGAAATTCGAATGTTTGTGTGAGGTGTTTTTTTGATAGAAAAAGAGGATGTAATGAAACATTTAGATGAGGTCGAAGATCCTGAATTGGAATTGTCGATTGTTGAACTTGGACTCGTTTACGATATAAGATTTGAAGAGAAATTAGAAGGAATTCATGCAGAGGTTGACCTTACGTTGACCTCGCCGGGTTGCCCTGCTGCGCCTGAAATCATGGCTGCTGCACACAGGGCTGCGCTTCAGACAGAAGGTCTCGAAAGTGTCCACATCAATTTGGTATGGACGCCGCGATGGGACCCAAAAATCCACGCCACTGAAGATGCGCGAATGGACATGGGCATCTGGGACTAACTACCTGCGAACTACGATAGTGAGTATGTCGCCGTCTTTGAGAAGATGGTCAAGTCCAACCCGCTGCCAATCGAACTTTGCGCTCGGGCCTTTGACACGAGCATATCTAAATTTGCGGACAAAGTCTCGATGCAATTTGTTACAAATGTTTTGCACAGTGGAATCATCTTTGACAATTAACGGTTCTTCCATATCGGCTTCTTGACCTTGAGGCTTGAGAAATACTCGCATGAATCCTAAATTGTCATAAATAAAGTCCTTCAACTCCTCAAGTCCAATGTCCTTGAAAGCGGAGATTCTCATTACAGGCCAGTCCTCAGGCAATGATTTTCTTGAACGCACCAAATCTTCTTCGGTTGCGATGTCTATTTTGTTTATGGCTATAACCGCCTTTTCATAAATTCGGTTTTCAGCCAAGCAGTCAACTATCTGTTCTGCAGTCGTATCGTTTCGAAGAGTCACAATAGCAGAAGTGTATCCAAAAGAACGAATAATATCACCCATTTCTTCGTCGGACAGGTGTGTTTGCTCGACGGTTGTTCGAATATCGATTCCACCCCTTTCTGTTCTCTTTATGAAAACGGGTGGTTTTGTTTCATTGAGTCTTAACCCAGCATTATGCAGTTCTCTGTGTAACACATTGAAGTGGGCATCTTGGAAGGGGTCAACGATGTACAACACCATGTCAGCGCTACGAATAACATTCAAAATTTCTCGACCACGACCTTTTCCTTCGGCCGCACCTTTGATGAGACCTGGTAAATCGAGTATCTGGATTTTAGCACCTCGATGCTCCATCACTCCTGGAATACATGTTAGCGTAGTAAATGCATATCCGGCTGCCTCTGAATGAGCATCGGTAACTTTCGAGATGAGTGTAGATTTTCCAACAGATGGAAAACCTACCAGTGCAACCGTTGCATCCCCTGATTTTTTTACTTCAAACCCCTTGCCACCACCACTTGCTTTGGAGTGGGCATGGGCTTTTTCTTCCTTGATTTTTAGCTGGGCTATTTTTGCTTTCAATTTGCCGATGTGCGCATTCGTGGCTTTGTTTTTTTGGGTTTTATCAATCTCGGCGCGAATCAATTCAATCTGCTCCTTGATTGTCGCCATACAAAGCCTCCATTTCGCTGGGAGGAACCGTTCTTCTTCAATCCTCTTCTCGGTTTAGAGTGGAATTCGCGTTTCAAATCCACTTTGTTAATCCGATGACATCAAACGAGACGGCCTTTTGGCTCATTACATGGGCATTGACTTGGTATTGATGCTCGTCGACAAAGAGTGCTTGGAAAAGATTCTCACTCAACCGTGGAACAGCCTCTATTCTCAGTTGGAAAAAGGAGTCATGCGTGAATTACGCCCTCCACACGACCCTCGTCTCAAACGCAGTTTTGACATTGATATCGAGGCAGAAATTCTCGATTGGTTGGACACAATACCGACAGGTCACGAAGGTTCTGTGTTTGAGGTTCTTCGAGAATTGGAAAACGGATGTGAGGGACTTCTCCTTCTCATGCAATGGGCCAGCCCTGGGGCTTGGGAGGTATGGGAGGGTCGCGCCTATCTTTACCTNGATGTTGCGTTNCAGAGAGTAATTGAGGACAATACTGACCTGTATTCTCAATCNACATGGTCTGAGGTCTACAGTNGGCTCAATGGGTTGCCNGAAGATGAATTTTCTGAATCCGTATGTCTAGATTGGATGGAACGGAGAAAAGAGTTGGGTGAGACGCTTGATGAAAGTGAAGACCCAAAAATAGTTCCGACATATGAGGCTCACAATCGAGCGACTCGTTTGTTTGTACACGCCGTTACATCCCTTCATTCAAACCCAGATTATGTAGGAATTTTGGGAAGAGAACATCTTGAGCCAGAGAAATGGGGTCATGGCAAATGGAATCTACAAAACTTCCTAACTGATTCGGCGAGGGGTTCAAAGACCACTCCATGAACGCACANCACGATGAGTGAAGAAGTGCCCTCCGATGAACCAGCAGGTTCGGATGATGAAATTGATGATTCAGTTCCTGTTATNGAAGAGGGAATGGATACAATCGATTTGGCAGATACCATCGAAGAGGAAGAACTCGACCCGTTAGAGCAAGCCAATCTTCGAGCAGAAAAAGCAGAAAAAGAAATCGCCTATAAAGATGCTGAAATCCAAAACATTCGCAAGCGTCTCATGGCTGAAAAAGCTGAATTGATTCAATACAGTGGAATGGGCTTGGCTCGTCGAATGTTAACTGTTCTTGCAGATGTTGATCGTGCATTGGATAATCTTGATGAAAACGATACTTCTGCTGTTGCTCAAGGATTGAGATTGCTTCGAAACAAGATGTGGCACGAACTTTCTGCCGACGGCGTTGTTGCTATTGAAGCCAAAGGACAAGACTTTGACCCAGCAAAAATGGAAGCGATAACTACAATTCCCTCATCTGATGCTTTTCCCCCCGGGAAAGTAGTTGATGTTCTAGAGTCGGGATACATGTACAAACAGCGGGTTTTGATTGCTTCGCGCGTTGTTGTCGCATCAGATGAATAACGGCGCAAGTTTGATGTGGTGCCGTTATAATTTGANTTCATGGTCAAAGGACTGGCGGGTAAAGCTGCAGGTAAAGCGGGTGAAGCAGCGAAAAAAGCAGCGAAGACTGCAGCGAAAAGTGCGAAGCGCCAGGTTATTGATGGTGTGAGCAAGCCGATTGTTGACAAAGCGAAAGAACAGATCTCCAATGTTGCAAACAGTGCAAAGGAAAAGGCTGAGAAAAAAATCAACGAAGTTGCAAAAGAACACGTTAAGAAAGAATTCAAGAAGAAATTGTTTCGAAAGTAACTAGCCTGCATATACGCCGGTTTCAAATGTTGAAAGTCGGAAAAGAGCATCGTTTTCGATAAGCCATTCGATAACAGCTCGAGGAATACTCTCTTTGAGAACTTCTCGAACGGCATCGTCATCGTAAACCGTGGAAAGCATTTTCGCTGTCTGCCGAATTCTCCACCCCTCAAGACGGTCACGTTCATTCATTTCCAACATTTCAACTTCAAAATTTGCATCNTCGTACAATTGTTTTGCTTCCAAATCAGTTGTAACGAGTGTTCCCGTTCCGTGAGATTTTTCTGCATGTTTCACCCAGTTCGGTGGGTCATTGATGTCTTCAATGGACACAATAGTGCAGACAATCTCTTCAGCATCTGCCCAAGTTTGAATCATCGCCTGACGTTCATCTGCAGTCCAGGGATTGTTCGGCTCCCATCCTGCTTGCTCAGAGCCAATTGCAACGACCAATTCATCTTCATCGGACATCATTGAGTAAGCAGTTTTCACGAGATACTCATGACCTTTGTGAAACGGCTGAAAACGACCCAATACAATGAATCTACCCACATCAAAACCTCACGCAAAATAGGAACCAATATCGAGTTCAGGGAGTTTTAGACCAAAGGAGTTGAAGCAGTGAACCATTCTTTTGCATCCTTCAACCATTTCTTCAATTGGTGTTTCACCCATCGAACCGATTCTGAACATTTTNCCTTTTAGGTGGTCTTGAGCGCCAATGACTTGAGTATTGTAATCTTCTTTGAGTCGGTTACGCCACGAATCATCAATACCATTGGGATAAAGAA
This sequence comes from Methanobacteriota archaeon, assembly GCA_002687075.1. GTDB lineage: Archaea > Thermoplasmatota > Poseidoniia > Poseidoniales > Poseidoniaceae > MGIIa-L1. The sequence goes on along the minus strand of NYZH01000024.1, from coordinate 23,934 downwards.
TCGCGGTAACTGTGCTGCTTCTCTGCTGCTGGTCTGCAAGAAGTTCAAATCCGAGGTCAAGAAATAGATTTCGAACACCATGGGCGAGTTTTTCACAGCGGTTCCATCGGCCTTCATTGGATTCACTCTTGAGATTATCAAGAGATGCAGCCCATCCCATGGCNAGATTAATCGCNGGTGTCCACGGAGTTTGGTCATCATCTCCCTTCTTCAGTGCAGATACCATATCAAAGTAGTAGTTTGGATTTGAATCTCCTTGTTCACGGATTGCATGCACTCTTTCAATGAATCGTGAGTTGATTGCGATTGCAGCAATTCCTGAGGGTCCCGCCGTGCATTTTTGAGCCCCCATGACGACGGCTTCAGCATTCCATTCTTGCGGATGAACCGGTAAACCACCAACTGATGTTATGCCGTCAAGGATGAATGATGTTTTGTGCCGCTGACACATTTCTGCAATTGCAGCGGCATCTTGAGTGATACCTGTGCTGGTCTCATTGTGACAAATCAGAAGAGATTCGTAACATCCACGTTCAAGCTGTTGTTCAAGTTCGTACAGATCGAATGCACGCCCCCATTCGTACTTGATGTGCTTGACATTGCAAAATCGCTTGCACATCTCTGCAACTCTCTCGCCAAATTTTCCGTTCGTCGGAACCAGTACGAGATCGTTCGAACGGAACCTGTTTGCAATGACCATTTCCATGGCAGCNGTACCACTTCCAGAGACAACTACAACTTTGTAATCGTCGTCTCCAGCCCACGATTGGGTGCCACGAACTGGCTGAGATGGAGACAGATTAAACGCGTATCGGAGTCCTGAGTTTAAGTGCGCCATNACATCTCGAAATTCGGTTCCTCGTGCAGTCATGACTGGACTGGACAAAGCTTGGAGACATGATTCACTCATGCGAACCGGCCCGGGGACGAGAAAACAGTCTTGCTTTAGGTCCATGGACATTGCAGTGCATGGAGGCTTTTCAATTCAAGGGGTCAACCACCTCTTTCCACACTGTTCTTTGTAGAATTNTGTCGTTGGGCTCTTAGGGAAGTGCCTCGACAGACCAACATGGTTCGGGTCGGTGTGGCAATGCTCCAAGGTGCACGGCATGAACACTCTGAAGCACTTTATGCTGCATCTCGACAACTGGGGATACAAATTGAGATTGTTGAATTACGGATGGGCAAGCAAGTTGATTCGGAACTTGATTGCCTGGTTTTACCAGGGGGCGAATCAACTGCAATGCGAAGGGCAAGTCAAAGTGAATCTCTCCTTCCCGCTCTTTTTTCGTGGATGAAAGAACATCCTAGCCGCCCAGTTCTAGGTACATGCGCTGGTGCAATACTTCTCGCACAGCCAGAATTCTCGTTTACACCGTTTGTAGATTGCAAGATTTCACGGAACGCTTGGGGTCGCCAACGCGATTCATTTGAAGCGATGCTTGATGTAGAATTGGAAACACCCTCCGGTTCACAGATTGAAATCCAACATCTAAATCGAAACGAATTCAATCATCAACCCCTTCCTGTTGGCACGGCCCTTGAATCACTTTCTAGCGAGCGATTCCATGGAGTATTCATTCGAGCTCCTCGTTTTGAACAATCTACAATTCAATGCGATGAAGTTGTCAAATTATCCCATGAAACAGTAGGTGTTCTCGATGGGAATCGTTTGGCGCTCACCTTCCATCCCGAATTAACCGGTGACTATCGTTTCCACCGATGGTTGTTAAAACATGCAATTGACGCAAAAAATCCTGTTTAGAAGCGAGGGTTTGAAACCATCAGTGCAGTCCGGTGAGCGATACAAATGACCTTGTCTCTACCTATGGCGACCGAAATACTTCCCGCTGATGATGGTGAGGCNGAGGGTTGTGTTCAGTGTCAGCGTGGTAGCAAATTGGTGCTTTTTGTTACCGGTAGATGCCATTGGGGGTGTGATTATTGCCCTCTTTCGGACAACCGGAAAGAAACCCCGGACATGTTTGCTAACGAGCGCCGCTGCACTACATGGGATGAGGTCATTGAGGAGGGTCGAGCCATGCGTGCAACCGGAACCGGAATCACTGGTGGCGATCCTTTGATGGATGCTGAAAAGTCTCTCGAAGCAGTGAGGCAGTTGAAATCGGCATTTGGTGCCGAACACCACATACACTTGTACACATCGATTCCGTTCAATGTATCTCTTGCTGCTGACTTCGGTTCAGCAGGATTGGATGAGATTCGATTTCATCTTCTTGATGGGACATTGAACAAATATCTTCCAGTGATTGAGGCCTGCTCTGAGGCTGGAATTGATGTCGGGGTCGAACTGCCATGTGAACCGGACAAAGAATCTCAACTCTTTTCCTTACTCGATGAACTTCATGCATCTCCAGTCAAGTTTCTCAATCTAAATGAGTTGGAAATAACCGTTGGAAACCAAGANAATATGGATGTTCGAGGCTTCAATTTGAGCGGTGGNATCACTGCAGCAGCTGAAGGTTCNGCAGAACTTGCTCTTCGGCTCAAGGAAGCATCGAAGGANATGGATTTCCATCTAAAGTTCTGCTCAGCCCGATACAAAGATGCAGGACAACTTCGAGCACGTTTCCGTCGTCGAGGCCAAGCGAATTTGAGACCTTATGAAGTGCTCAGTAAAGACGACACAATTGTGTTTGGTGCAATTCCAACATCTCTTGCCGATGCTACCGATGATGTCGCGGAACTGCAACATGAGTTTGGCATTGCAGACGGTTGGATTCGATACGATGCACATCATCAGCGCATAGAACTCCCGATTTCACTGGCCGAAGAACTTGCCGAAGAGTTACAAGTTCCTGTCCATCTCATCGAGGTTCATCCAACGCATGACCGGCTTGAAGTCGGCCTCGTACACTTGAATTCGTATCGTTAACTTCGTTTAGGGGACTCTTATATTCAAGAGTCTGCACGTCACAGTATCTTAGGGCTCGTGGTCTAGGGGTTATGATGTCGCCTTCACATGGCGAAGATCGAGAGTTCGATTCTCTCCGAGCCCACTTTTGCAGTAGAGTTTCGACGCTCGAAAGAAGCCTTAGAATTCATGTTCCACACGAACTGCTCCCCGTTCGAATAATCTTCAAGACCAATGCCCCGCTACCTTGAATAGGCAATTTGACTCCACGAGTTCATGGGCGGTTTCTTGCGGGTCAAGGAATATGTTCTCGGTGTTCCGGGAAAAATTCTTGACACGTTTAAACAGGCAGATTTGGGCGTCTTCAAACGATCCGAAACATGGAAAGCGTTCGGGATTGCCGGACTTATGTTCGTTGTAGTCTCTTATGCAGCACTTTCCATGTTTGACAGTATGGATGACATATTTGCTTCAGATGCTGAACCTGCACCTATCCCGAACATTGTTTTCGAATCATTAAATCGAAGCGATGTGGAGCAACCGCTTGCGAATTCAACGGGTTGGATTTCTTTAGATGACCACCGTGGTAGTATCATTATTCTCGATCTCATGGCTCATGATTGCAGTAATTGTCATGCCGTTCAGGAACATATTGAATCAGAAATGGATAACTGGCAGGCCATGGCAAACGCATCTGGAAAGACCCTCAATATTTTTGCTTATGGAGCCTGGTATGGAGAGGATATTCCTTATCTCAACCAATCCTCAAGTTCCTACCATGTGCCACATTATGCCACTGGAATTGGCTCAACGAATGCTGCAATTCTTGAAGATGGTTCAACAACTGACCCTGTGCGACTGTTCACAACGGGTGGAACTGGACAAATTCCAGTCGTACTTATTATCGACGAGGAGGGTTACATCATCGAGAAACAATCCACTGGAACTCCGACCGACAAGTGGTCAAGTTTTGATGGAAAATTGGAAGATGCTTTGTCTGCAAACCCATCCCCCAAAACCGCGTCAGAATTGATTGAATCACGTATCGCTTGGGAGGAGCCGAGTACATCGCTTCTGGCGGTTTTCACTCTTGGTATGATTCTTTCAATCTTGGTATATTTTTCTCCATGTGCGTTCCCTGTTCTTCCAGGATTCATTTCCTATTACCTCTCATTGGGTGCTCGAGAGGATGAACTTACTGCCTCGGGCAAACTCAAATCGAAAATGCCAAATTCTTGGGTCATAGGTCTTCTCTCTGGACTAGGAATGTTAACTTTCTTTGCAATTGTCGGAGTTTTCTCAATGCTCATGGGTGAAGCGTTTATCAAACTTGGAATCGTAAGTCTAGTCGCAAAAATTGTAGCAGGATTATTGATCTTTTTTGGTCTTGTAATGCTCCTTGGCGTTACATCTCACCTCCTCGGATTTGTCGACAGATTTGTCTCAAAGTACAGTACGACAGAAACCGATGAAACCTTTACTCCTCGCAGAAACATGTATCTCTACGGGTTTGGTTATGCTGCTGCCTCTATCGATTGTACTGCGGCTGCAGTGCTTCCTTTTGTCTTGTTTTTGAGTTCGAAAGGTTCCTCAGTTACCGCAATAGGGCTCAGTGGATTGATGCTTGGACTCTTAATTTTGATGATTTTGGTAACAGTTTCTGTCGGTCTTGGCCGACAAGTCATGATTAACTTCCTTCGTCGTGCAACTGGAATGATTAAACTTGTAGGTGCATGGATGATGATAATGGCAGGGATTGTTTTGACCATATATCTGAACAGTCCAGAACTCGTTGGTGAAGTGTTCATCTAAAGTTCAGCCATTATCGAATCAAATTGTTCTTGAAATTCTTCAGTCTTGAGACGATCTAAACATGGTTTCATCCAATATTTCCACGCTAAACCGGAAAAGAGCAGTGCTGTTATTGCATCCCAGACATAGTGCTGCTTAAGTGTCAGTGTCGAAATGACAAGGAGAGCCCAACAAATCAAAAGCATCGTTTGTAAAAACAAAACCTTGCGAGTGGTTGAAGGGTACCAGTAACGTAAAATTAACACCACCTGAGTACTCTGAACGACATGCAAGGATGGCCAGGCGTTCCACGGCTTGTCAACGCCGTGAACTGCCCCCATCCAAGATTCCCAACCAGAGCCTTCAACATCGGTGATTAAATGACGAAGGTCGATTTCCACTGGGAAAAGAAGAAAACAAAAAAAGCACATCCAACACGATAAGAGCATCATTTGATGGAAAACAATGTTTTGCCGCCACATTGTATCTGTTTTGTGACCCATCCATGCGCCAGCTGGATAATACAGGTACAAAGACAAGTAAGGTATCACCATCCATGCGACAAAAGGTATATCCAAATCCAACTGGATTTCAGGGTTGAATGCAGTTCGTTGCATATAATGCGAGAATCGATTGATGAGAAGGTAGGGAATTGCTGCTGCAAAAGTTAGCATTGCAACAATCATGAAGCTTATTCGTCGATTGAACCAATCTGAACGATTGTTCCAATGTGACCTCCAAATTCTCCAAGGTCGAGAACCTAATGTTAGGAACATAGTAATTCCACATTACCAAGAGGTGTAATATTTACTACGGACAAAAATGGATTTATTCGGTTTCTATCACAACGAATTGCATTGGAGTCGAATCATGGTACAATAGAAAAACACCTATTCAGTTGATTCTTGGGATGATGAGCGTTCCTCAGAATCATTACCATCAATGGCTTTTTGCGCAGTTTGTTGACGCAAAAATTCTTGCATCACTTCTGGGGTCAATGCTCCATGTTGTGCAGCCATCTCCATCATCTTGACTTGGATTTCATTTTGCTTATCCATACGTTTGTCTTGGTGCTGTTGACTTTGTGCAATTCTATCGCGCTTACGTGCTTGAACCTGCTCAAAGAGCCTCATTGCTTCATCTGTTTTATGTGAAGATTCCTGCATCCTGAGGTCTGCTTTCCCTTGTTCTCGCTTGAGTTCTGCCTCCCAAACGGCTTCTTGCTTACGCAATTCGAGCAATTCCGACTCAGCCTGGATTGTTACCTCTCCATGCTTTTTGGCGCGTTCTACATTGACTTCACATTCGATACGACGCAATGTCGCTGCTTCGCGAATTGCAATACGTTCCATTTGTGCTTCAGCATTGGCTCCTTCAGTTTGGGTGGCCATGTCGAGTTCCGCCTTCAATCGTGCGAGTTTCTCTTGGTCGGTTTTATCGGTTGAAATGTAGGCTCGAAGGAATGTAAATCCAAGATTCGAGAGTGTTTGACGCATCTCGACTTCGGTGTGCATCTCGAGCATTTCTTGGAATTCCGAACTTCTCAATTCTTCTGAACCGGAACAATTTGCCATAGAGGGAGTGATGCAGCGAGTAGAAACTTCATGTCCAATGAATCCAATGAGGGCGTTCCTGTCAAGCAACGGTGCATTGTTCGCAAATATGTTTAGCAGTTTGGGGATGTCTTCTTTACGCATTTGTACACGCAAATTCATGTGTCCTGATGCAGGCGAGCCATCCTTGAGTGCTGCGTGGAAAGGAATCCATAAGTCGACGGGCCCAGTCATTGCAAACAACATTCTTCTGTCGGTAGCAGTGGCTCCCATCATGTCAGCAATATGACGGCCAAGTCCGCCGCCGATATTTCGAACAACTTTTTCAGAAACAATATCACCAATACGGCCATCAATAATGAATGCACAGGCTTCATTTGGTTTCAAGACCACTTGGCGTGCTTTCCATGTCTTGATATCGTTTCCATCTACCAATCGAGCAATTACATTCGGGTTACTTCGCCATTTAAAATTCGTACTCATGTTCACACCTTCTTCTTCTGTCGCAATCCGTCAAGGACCGTAGCTCGAGCACTAAAATAGCCTCTCGAACTTGTCATCATTTGTTCGCATTGGCGAACAAGCGATATAATCTCGTCAATCTCTTTGCCTGTCGAAAAGGCATGCTCGACGCTGTTTGAAATATTCACGCCTTTGGTCATCATTTCAATAACATCATGGTCGTGTTTGATAAGTTTCTTCAGGACAGAGTTGGAAACTGAACTTTGACCCGAAAAGAAAGCATGTGACATCCCAGTAGGTGATTTATCAACATCTTCGATAAGTTGGTCAATGGTGTTGCAGCATGACTTTGCGGCCTTGGCGACTGAGATTTTCTTCTCTCGGAATGCATTGTCATGGACATTCATCAAATGGTTGCGAGCACGAGTGCCACACCGCTGGATTTCTTCTCGAATCGCTAAATCTGCAGCCCTTCGTTTTCCTTTGGTATAACCTTCGTATCCTGAGAGAACCATTTGAATTCCACGTACATACGGGAGCACATCAAGAGGGGTACCTACCATGTTGACCAGTATGTATTGGAACTGGGCCACTTATTATGCTATCCTAGGATATCTCGGGGCCCCCAAGTCATTCCTCTTCATCCAAACCGGGAAAAAGGTCGTTCCATTTGAGAACCCTGTCGGCTATAATCGATGCCTCTTCAGGATCGTGAGTTACATGAATTGCTTGGATATTTTTTGACTTTAGTATCGAGCGAGTGTCTTCAGCAATCTTTCTGCGTGTAGGTAAATCAAGAGCGGAAAAAGGTTCGTCCAACAGCAGCAATTTCGGGTTATTAAGAAGCGCTCGAACGACAGCAATTCGTTGCGCTTCTCCACCTGACAGAGTTTCAATTTTCCTTGAAGAAAAACCTTCAAGACCAACGGTTTTGAGCTCAGATTTAATCAGCATTCTTTTTTCCTTTCTCGACAGCTTCTCAGAAATTCCAAGAGTGATATTTCCCTCGACATTGAGATGCGGGTACAATACTGGCTTTTGGAAGATGTATCCGATTGAATCCATTTGAATCTCGCCGAAATGAATACTGCCTTCTTCGATTGATTCAAGACCTGAAATCATGCGTAAAAGTGTCGATTTCCCACAACCGCTAGGGCCAATTATTGCGACAATTTCATTGATATGAACCTGAAAAGACATGTTTTCAAATACATATTTCTCAGTAAATTTTTTGCTTAATCTCGAAAGAGTGAGTACAGTATTATCGCTCATTAGAAACCGCTCCTATCTGTAGATTCTCGGAATCGCTCGACTGCCAAAAACAGAACAAAGGTGAGTATCATAAGAATAGATGCAGCAGCCATTGCAGTTGGATACACTACNGGGTCAAATTTTGGTCTTCCCATCAANTGGTCTACCACAACNGAAAGTGTATCCCANGAACCAGAACGNACCAGCAGCCACGATGCTCCAAACTCTCCTATNGAAAACGCNAGAGTAAGTGAACCTGCTACCACTGCTGGCCCTCNCAAGAACATCAGAGTGCTGTGAAACCATGTTTGCAGTGGAGACAAGTGCAATACTCGGCATTGCTCTAGGAACGATGTATCCAATGAGAAATAAGCCGGAAGCATTACTCGTACCACAAACGGTACGGTTAACAGTACATGCGGAAAAACAGGGAGAAAAAACCAGTTGAACATTTGCGGGTACCATCGAAGCCCTCCCAGCAAAACGCCAAGACCAATCATTATTGCAGAAACAGCTAACGGCAACATACTAGCAACATCGAGTGCTTTGGATGTCTTTGACCAACCCGACTTTTCGAGACGGAATATTGTCGAAGCGAGAATCCATCCGATTGGCAAAGCGATAACCAAGGTGCACAGAGCATAAATTAGAGAATGTGACATGGCTTCGCTGACCGGCATTGTCGATAAATCACCGTTCCACGCATTCTTCCACCCAGCAAGGGTCCATTCATACTGTGAGATGCCGTTGCTGTATTCCCGCATTCGGAATGAGGAGACGACAATTGATACGAAAGGTAGAATCGTGAAAACAATTCCTACCAAGAGAACAATTTTAGCGGTTAAAGTTGGCCTACCATGATGGCTTCTCACGTTGGTCTCACTGAGTTGTGAGAGGCGTTTTGTGTATCTTTTTTGGAGTGTTGAAGCCAGCCAAAGGGTCATCAGTAAAATGAGGAATTGTACTATGGCAACCGAGTACACTACTTCACTTGAATCGATACGATATCCGACAATACCTGCTGAGGAGCCAGCACTTGCCATAACAGATTCCAATGTATCGTTGTTTGGAGTTAACCATTTTACCAAGGCAAAGGATGTGAATGAAAACAGAAAACTCAGTGCAGCGGCACACATTACTGCGGGTCCAATTACCGGAATCCAAAGGTGCTTCATTCTAGAAAATCTGCTTTTACCTCCTGGGAGCAGTGAGAGTTGTTCCTCCCACCGAGGGTCAAGAGTAGAGAGTGTTGGTTCGACGAATCGAATCATCAGAGATAAATTAAACCAAGCATGAGCCAAAATCAAAGCGAGAAAATGTCCGGGATGCTCCCATCCCGATAGTTGGGCGAATTTNCCGACAAGCCCGGTCTCGAGTCGTAAATCAATACCNATCTTTGCNANGANNCCATCTTCGCGAATCAAACTTAGAAAGCCCATTGANGCAACAATNGCTGGNGTGACAAANGGTACTGCAAGCAGGGCACGAAGGATTCGAACTCGTCGCCATGAGTATTTGCTTAAACACCAAGCAATCGGCAAGCCAATGAGTACTGTTAGTAGAGCTGATGCTACAGATTCAAGCATGGTAAATTTCAACGCATTCATTGCTCCGCTTTGACTTGAAAATTCCGAAAGTGCAGTGAATACGCTCCAACCTGTGACATATTGAAGGCGTTCGAGAGCATAAATGAAAGGAAGGATGCAGGCTGCAAGATAAACAAGGACAACAGAAAGTCGCAAGGTTTTATCTGCCGAGAGAAAAGATGCTTGTGAATTCAAACTTTGACCTCAGTTTACTTTGTCGAATTTGTCCATTCCTCGAGCCAACTTTCCATGTGCAACTCAATCATCTCAGACGTGATGTACGAACTTCGGGGCGTAATGTCTGAATGGTATCTGTATCCATTGNTTTCAGGTATCTCACTTCCATTAAGTACAGAATACATCGAGTTGTAAATNGGCATATTNGAATTCACATCTTGAGATATGAGGTAGGAAATGAATTGTTGGGCAGCATCAACTTCTGCAGCGCCGTTAATCACTCCGGCATATTCGACTTGGTGGAATGAGGCTCTAGGGAGTGTCAGTGAAGTCGAATGAGTGTAATTTTCTGCAAAGTAAGCCTCTACACCTGGTGAATGGCAGTACGATACTGTAATGTACGCTCCACCAATATAGCCCTCAGTGTACTGTCCGTAACCTCCAGTGTAGTATGTTGTATACGACTCGGTCCATCCAGACGTGAATATTGCATTGTTATCGGCAACGGCTTTCCACCAATTGGAAGCATTTCCACTTTCATTCCCTGGTTGGTGGTTAAAGTAATCATGAGTGGCAGCCAAAAATGCTCTTCCTGGTGACGAAGTAATAGGTGATGGGAATGCCATTTTACCGTTCCATTGTGGCTCAGTGAGGTTCCATAAACTCGTTGGAACACTCATGTTAGCAGTCGATAAGGCATCTTCGTCATAATTGAGGCANACATCTCCTTCATCGAACGGAATCGCNANTGGACCCTCGTAAAATTCCATCGAGGATTGGGAAAAGTTCTCTGTTTGAGCAGAATGCTCAATAAGCAGACAATTCTTTAGGGCAGTAGGCAAATATGTGTTGTCCAAACCAATCATCAAATCGGCTTGAGGTGCGGATTTCGTGAGCATCATTTGGTCGAGAATTCCTCCCGCATCATCGGTTCGAATAATTTCGACTTCGATTCCGGTTTGGTTGACAAACTGTTCAATCATTTCATTCGTATAGCCTTGGAATATGTCGTAAGTCAAAATGTGAAGTACTCCATCCGAGTCACGAGCAGGAATCGTATCTTCGCAAGGGTCAAGTGCATCATCGGCAGAACGAAGTTCTCCTGATAGGCATCCACTGACCATTGAACACATGAAAATAGCAGATATGAACAAACTGAATTTCATGCTGTAACCTCTTTGAGAGCACCAACCAGTTGATGGGTCCTGTCGACCAGTTCAAGTGGATTGTGAGCAACGATGTAAAGCGTTGGTTCCCATCCAAAGTCCCCCTCGTCGAGAAGAACATCGAATCTGTTCTGGTTTACGTCCACTTCGGCCTTTGGGCTTAATGAGAAGGAATATCCCAATTGTTCACAAGCCTTAGCAACAGCAGATGTATTGACTCTATTCTGTGTAAGTGGAGGGCGAATATTGACAATTGCTGTTTTGGAACTTTCAATAGAATTGACTGAGAGCAGAACACTTGCAAGGTGGTTTGAAGAACCAAATGTTGGTGTCTCATGGTGTCTTAAAGCTCCTTCGACAAGCGTAATTCTTCCNGGGAANGCAGCAACTTCGCTCTTTGATGATGCCCCTTCATTGCAAGCAGCAATATTCATTCCAACAGCAGGAATTGAATGCTCAATTCTACGGACGTCNAGTCGTCCAGCGGCCCATTCGAGTCTTCGAAGAAGGGCNCTNTGCTCTTGTCCAGCATCAAGATTTAGCCCTGTNAGTGTCTTGTCGTATCGCAATGTGTTGTTTCCACTGAGTTGAAATTCAACGATGAGCCGTTGTCGAATGACTTTGCAATCTGGACCGAGTAAAGAAAGTGCTTGGGAAAGTTCTGTACCCCATGCATCAATTGTTGCTTCATCAGCACTTGCATTTAGTCGGAGGGGAGGTTTTTGCATCTGACGCGAAATCGTGCTTTGTGTGGAACCGAGCATGTTTGCAATCTCAGTTTGAGACCACCCGTTAGTTCGCAAATCTTTCGCTACGTGTTGCTGCAATCTTCCTACCCATTTGTCGCCAATCTCGCCGAGCATGAATTCTCTAGTACACTCCACTATTCAATGTTACTGGGAAAATATGCACTCTGCATGCTTCTTGATTGGTGGATGTGCGATTACCGAGTATTTTCATCCTCAAAAAGGTGGAAATGTAAAAATTTGGTCCTTTTCAGTAGATATTCTCCTCGTCCACAGGAAAAAATTCTAAAACGTGGTAATAATGTCCTTTTTTGAAAGTTAATATCCTTTCAGTACGCCTTTATTCATCACGCATTTTTTCTAATTCAAACGACATAATCGCTTGAAAGTAATCGGAAATTTAGATGTTTCCACCCCGTTTGCATCAACTTATTCACGAAACCTAAAAGCCCTCCTTTGATTGCACAGATTGAGCCCTATGGAGTTGGATGCATTCATAGAGGCTATAACCGACCGCGTCGTTCAATATCTTCGAGAAGCAGAACAGCAAGGGAAAGTCACCAAACATTCTCCTCCTGCCTCTCTGTCTCGCACGACCGACCTTCATTTGCCACTCGAAGGTAACGGTATGGATTCAGTCTTGGATGATGTCGATGCCTATCTTCGCTCGTGTGTTAAGACAAATCGTGCAGAGTTCATGAATCCGTTATGGGGGGGTGTAAGTCCTGTTGCGCTTGCGGGAGAAATCATTACAGCACTGACAAACACATCGATGTACACATATGAACTTGCTCCACTGGCAACACTGATTGAACAAACCTTGTTGAAGAGGATGGGGGAAATTGCAGGCTATCCCGAATCCGGTGGCACACTGACAACGGGTGGTTCAAACGGAAACATGCTCGGATTGTTGTGTGCTCGTCAAGTGATGGTTCCCTCTTCAACTCAAACTGGAATCAATGGACAATCGATGGTTGCCTTTGTCTCAAGTGAAGCGCACTATTCGGTCTTGATGTCTGCAAACGTTATTGGAATCGGACATCAAAATCTCATCAAAGTGGCGTGCGATGAAACTGGAAGGATGATTCCCTCTTCGTTGCAAGATGAAATAGACCGAAGTCGCAGGGACGGTTTTCTTCCTTTTTGCGTTATATCGACTGCTGGTACCACTGTGAGAGGCGCCTTTGACCCAATTCGTGAAATTGCAGATGTTGCCCATGCCGAGGGCCTCTGGCACCATGTTGATGCAGCTTGGGGAGGTAGTGCCCTGTTTTCGGCAAAATATCGTTCGTTGATGGATGGTATCGAATTGGCCGACAGCATGTGTTGGGATGCTCACAAAATGATGGGGATACCTCTCATTTGTAGCGCCTTTTTAATTAAAGACAAGAACGTTCTTTCTAGGGTATGTTCTCACGGTGATGCTGCTCATTATCTGTTTCATGAAGATTCTAGAGATTACGATTCAGGTCGTTATTCACTGCAATGTGGCCGTAGAAATGATGCGTTGAAGTTGTGGTTAGCCTGGAGAGAGTGCGGCGACTCGGGTTGGGCAACCATGGTTGAAAATTACATGGATTTGAGTGCATATCTTGAGCGCCTTGTTGAGCAGCATGACGAACTTGAAATGATGTCAACTCGAGAGTGGACCAATGTTTGTTTCCGATATGTTCCCAAATCATCGGTTGATGATTTGAGCGAACTAAACATCGAAGTCCGCAATCGATTGCTCCGAAATGGAAATTATATGGTCAGTCGTTCGAACATTGGTGATCAGGTGGTCATACGTGCTGTTATAGCTAATCCAAAGATAACTCAGTCCACGCTTCATTCAATGGTTGAAGAGATTGTCACCCATGGCAGAGAAATCGTTCGTGGGTTACCAGAATTGAACTGAATTTTGGAAAATAACAAAACGACCTTTTTTGAACTTGAACGTCTGGTGGGCTGTATGGTTGACCGTAAAGTTCTCGTCCAAAGGTGGCAAGAACTCAGGTCAAAACGGTTTTTCCTACCTCTTTTGTTCGTTTTCGGTTTCATTTGTTCGATTTTTGAGCCGGTCATTCGTTCTGTTTCGGGACATGATGTTGCTGATTCAATTTGGCCGTATGCATATCGTACACTCCAATGGACACTTTTCCTGCGTGAAAACGTTGTTTTGTTTACCTTTGCAATGAGTGTACTCTTGTTCTTCACCTTCATCGTTCTACAAAGGCAATTTGGTGGGAAGGAGAATCCACAATGGCTCAGTTCGTTTTGCACTTTTGGCCTTGGTGTATTGACAGGATTCATAGTCTTGTTTTTTGCGCTCGACATTTTCTATTTACGTGGGGCTTTCTTACTCTTGCCGACTGCTTTTGGTTTCCTTCTTCTTTCGCTCCTTTTGGTCATCGGAGGGTTTCCACACATTCCTCGAGAATCCAAACCTTATGAAATTGCCCAACATTCTCTACACATACTGGGTGTGTTCTTTGCAGCGTGGTTGGTCATGCCAGGTATTCCTGCAATGGCAGGATTTGCTCCGTCGCCACCGCCGGCTCCAACAATTGGCTACGGTGCTGACCCGGGGCCCTTCGAGACCTCGTTGTCAATTCATCCATACCAACTTCCTGAAGAGGTAGAAAGTATCCTCGACGATACTGAAAAAGACATCGACTTCTCGATATATCTTACCCTACCAATTTTACCGGATGATGTTCAGTTGCAATCGGTACCTTTGGCGATACTAACCCATGGTTGGGGTTATCCAACGTACGAGGAATATACGGATTGGATAAGCCATCTCTCGGCAAAAGGAATGGCAGTTGCCTTTGTACAGTATCCTTCTGACATCAGCCCTGAAATTCCTGAAGGATTCGTGGCGGTTGATAGTGAAGGTGCATCGAACTGGCCTCATCACATATATCGTGCACTTGCTTTCAATGCAGCGTTTAACGAACTTGAGCGTGTCGCTCTCGACAGCAATCGCTCAGTGGAAGTCGACAAAATTCTGGGTGAAATGAAAATTGACCCTTCGCACCTTTGGATTGGCGGACACAGTCTCGGAGGCGCCTATGCGTTTCTAAGCCTGTATGAATCGCTGGAACGGAATTGGGGAAATCAAACTCTGTTCCTTGATTTCGAATCGGCTTGGACGCGACCAAATCACCCAGAACTTCAACCAAATATGTCGCGTTTGCCTCCATCGACAATGGTGCATTTGGCTCAAGGCATCGATGATATGTCCGTCGATCCTTGTTACAGTGTTCATCACCAATCGGTTTTCTCCCAACTCCCTCCTGAACATGTTTTGTTCATAGAATTGCAAAGTGATTTGTACGGATTCCCTCGATTGGTAGGTACGCATTATCTTCCTACGAATTCCGTCCATGACACACTTGCTGATTGGGGTATTTACCGTAGGATTGACGCTCAAGCAGATTGGGTTGTAGCACGGAGTCGCGGTGATGTGAATACTGAATCATGGGCCTACCAGCACCTGCTCAATACGCCCCTTCTAACCGACATGGGTGAGTGGTCTGATGGAGAACCAGTATTGCCGTTATTGGTTCACCTGGAAGCACTCACAATGGTTGAGAAATTCAAACGCTGCCAATCGGAATTTTGAGCCACCTTCTTGCTTGAGTTTAAGGAGCGGTTCGATTTCCATAGAACATGAGCGATGGAGCGCCGGTGCGTACTGCGTTGTATGAAGAACACGTGTCTTTGGATGCGAATATTGTTGATTTCCATGGATTCGAACTCCCAATCTGGTATTCAAACATCAAAGAAGAGCATCTTGCAACTCGTGAATCTGCAGGCCTGTTTGATGTATCTCATATGGGTTCGTTTCGATTTACTGGCACAGGCGTCAAGCAGTGGCTGGAATCCCTTGCTACCCAAAAAGTGACTTCAATTCCTGCCCCTCGATGCGCTTATACTCATTTTTTAGATGAGAATGGCCATCTTATCGACGATATGATTTTTGCAGTTGTTTCGGAGCAAGAAATCCTTGGAGTCCCGAATGCGTCGATGATTGATGTGATGTGGGAATGGTTCACATCCCATCTCCCCAATGACGGCTCTGTTGCATTGGAGAATCTCTCAAGTGAGACCTCCATTGTTGCTCTTCAAGGCCCTAAAGCTCGTGAGATACTTCAAGTCGTTCTCGGTGAGCAATGTCATGTTGGTCGATTCAAGTGGCAATTGATTGGTGAAAACCATCTTGGTATCGGCGGCTGGATACAAGGAACCGGATACACCGGTGAACAAGGGTATGAGATTTTTGTACCAAACCAAGATGCCCCAAAATTGTGGAGGAGTCTTGTAGACGCAGGTGCTACACCTGTCGGCTTGGGTGCTCGTGATACTCTTCGTCTCGAAAAGGGATACCTCCTTTCGGGTGTTGATTTTTGCTGGCCGCAATTGTCTGAGGTCGAAGACCCCTCTTTTTTGACCCGAGATTCTTGGGAGACAAATGTACCGTTTGGACTTGATTTAGAGCATGAATTCATTGGCAAGCATCGGGTAATCAATCACAGCGAGGATGATGAACGATGGTGGGGTATTCGATATGTCGAAAAAGGACCGTTGCCACGTCCAGGGAAGGATGTTACCGCATTGGACGGGACACCTTTGGGTAAATTGTCATCCGGCGCCCCTTCACCGAGCCTTGGAAATGTCGGCATCGGCATCGGTTACTTACGCTCTGTCTCCGAAGGGGACGAAGTGCTTGTCGTTGCCAGTCCAAGAAAGTCAGTCAAAGCAGTTATCGTTCGACCACCGTTTTTCTAAGTGTTTCAGGACTTGGTTGAAACACATCAAAACAGCATACTTCGTGTCACTTTGTGTTCATTCTTTTCATTCGTGTAAAGAGCGATAATTAAGGGCGTCTCGCGCTTGGTTTAAGTCACCCCCCCACTGGAGAGTAATGTTATGGTCGACCAACTGCCGAACTTGGGCCGAGAAGCAGAAATGCTGGCGGCAATGGGAATGTCATCGATAGAAGAATTGTTTGCAGATATTCCTGCCGAAGTTCGTATGAAGGAACCGCTTCCACTTCCACCCCCTCAATCTGAAGAGGAGATATTAAGCGATGCTCGCAGATTGCTTGGTTCGAACATTGCTCTTGGTGAAAGAGCCTCTTTCCTTGGGGCCGGTTTGTATCGAAATTATGTTCCAGCGTCTGTTTTTCAACTTGTGACACGAGGCGAATTTCTGACAGCATATACTCCTTATCAGCCTGAAGTGAGCCAAGGAATGCTTCAAGCGATGTGGGAATTCCAAACTTTGATTTCCGAATTGGTCGGTCTGCCAATTGCCAATCTTTCGTTGTATGATGGCTCGACAGCAGCAGCTGAAGCACTTACATGCTGCGTTCGAGTTCACAATCGTAAAGCAACTCAAAAAGACACAGTCTATGTTTCGGAGTTGACTCCTCCCGACAGACTTTCGGTTATGCAGAATTACTGTCAGGGTGCGGAGATCGAAATCAAGATGCTTCGACATTTAGATGATGGTTCTCTCGACATGTCTTCTGTTGAAGCCGCTGCAGGCTCTTGCGGAGTTTACATCGAGCAACCTAATCCATTGGGTATCTTGGATGAAGGGGTTACTGGAATCAAGGAAATTATTGGTCAAAATACCGCCCTCATTGTTGCTGTACAACCCATCTCACTCGGACTCGTCGAAGCTCCAGGAATCTACGGCGCTGATATTGTTGTTGGAGAAGGTCAACCTTTGGGTAGCCCAATTACAGCAGGCGGGCCAATTTATGGGATTTTTGCCTGCAGTAAACCATACTTACGACTCATGCCGGGAAGAATTGTTGGACGTAGTATAGATGTCGATGGAGAAGTAGCCTACTGTCTCACTTTGTCGACTCGTGAACAACATATACGCCGTCACAGAGCAACTTCCAATATCTGCACGAATGAAACATTGATTGCNCTTATGGGAGCAATGCACATGTCTTTGCTTGGGCCTGAAGGCCTCGAATCTCTTGCCGTACGTAACCTAGCGGCCTGCACTTTGGCCAAACAGAAACTCGGTGAAATTGGTGCTCTCAAATTCCCACATGACGGAAGCCATCACTTCAACGAATTTGTCGTCGAACTCCCAGCATCCACCGAACACTGTTTGACTTATTTGGACAGTGTTGGCGTAGTTGGGGGTTTCAATTTGTCGACATGGTACCCTGAGAGAACAAATTGGCTGTTGGTGACTTGTACCGATCAAACCTCTGAAAAGGATATTGAAATCCTCACTCAACATATTTCGGAGTGGGTTCATTCACTGGAGGTGGCTGCATGAGCAATTTGTTCGAGCATAACGGCGCTCAAGGCAAAGGATATTCGCAACCCAAACCTTTGTTGCCTGAATCTTCGCTTTCCATNCCANCTTCTCTTTCACGAAAGAATCTACCTCGATGGCCACGACTGTCAGAACCTGAAATGGTNCGGCATTTTACNTGGCTGTCAAAGCGTAATTTCGGTATTGATACNGGCTTCTATCCACTCGGTTCTTGTACAATGAAACACAATCCTCGTGTCAACGAAGTTATTGCACAAATTCCTGGAATTGCAGATATCCATCCTCATCAGCCAGAACATCACTTGCAAGGACTCCTAGCGATTTATCACGAGATGCAATACATGCTTGAAGTCTGTTCAGGTATGGACCAAGTTACTCTACAGCCAGTTGCCGGTGCTCAAGGAGAATTTACCGCCGTTCGATGTGTCCAAGAATATTTTAGGAAGCGTGGAGAAGCTCAGCGCACCAAAGTTATCGTTCCTGATTCAGCCCACGGAACCAATCCAGCNAGTGCTGCAATGTGCGGTTTTGAAATTGTCGAAATCCCGAGCAGGTCTGATGGTCGAATCGATCTTGATGCNCTTCGTGCAGTTGCGGATGAAACAACTGCTGTGATGATGATTACCAATCCGAATACTCTTGGACTGTTTGAGGAGGATATNCTTGAAGCATCTTCAATAGTTCACAGCGTCGGAGGACAGATGTATTACGACGGAGCAAACTTCAATGCCATTTTAGGCATTACCTCTCCAGGTTTGATGGGCTTTGATGCAGTACATTTCAACCTTCACAAGACATTCAGTCAACCTCACGGCGGAGGAGGTCCAGGTTCTGGGCCCATCGGGGTTAAGCAGCATCTAGCAGAATTCCTNCCAGGTCCATTGGTAATGCAACGTGANCCNGANGATAGTGAAATGGAAAATGCGATTGANGGTAAATGGTATTCGTGGTACGAACCAAAGCACAGTATTGGAAAAGTTCAGCAGTGGCACGGCAATGCCGGAGCAGTGATTCGTTGTTGGGCGTATTACAGACGCTATGGAAGCGGTTTGAAAACGATGTCGGAGCACGCTGTCCTCAATGCGAACTACTTGCGTCATGCCATTCACAAGGCAACCAAAGAGGCAGGTGTTGATGACATGCTGGTCGATGGAGCNGAAGCTAAAGTTGCCAAGCACGAATTCACACTTTCGTTAGGNCCTGCAAAAGAATCTCACGGAATTTCTGCGATGGANGTCGCNAAAGGCTTACTTGATAGAGGCTACATGGCACCAACTGTATATTTCCCATTGGTCGTTCCTGAATGNATGATGGTNGAGCCAACCGAGACCGAGAGCAAAGATACTCTTGACACATTTGCAAAGCATTTCGCAGAAGTGTTGCAAGTNGACGCAGAAACNCTTCATGCAGCACCGATTACGACACCTGTTCGCCGAGTCGATGAAGTCTACGCAGCTCGAAATCTGTGTTTGCGTCATCCCTATGACGACGAATAAGAATGCGTAAATAGCGAAGTTGGGTGGGCAGGGCATGGATGTCCGAAAGATGCGAACTTTTGGCTGGACGCATGTCAAACCAGAGTTGCATCCACGTCGCGTTATTTATCCCCTAGCATGGGGATTTCTTCCTCTTGGCTTCTGTTTTATGATGTGGATGTTTGGCTCTTACGAAGATTTGATTCCATGGTTTGGAGCGGCATCCATGATGTTGATGTTGGTCGGTGGACTTGCAGGAGTTTCAAGCCGTTATGGAACCTTAAATGCTTCAAGNGTCGGTGTTTCGCTGGTATCGTTGTGTTTTGGCATAATGGTTTGGGCATTGGTGGGTGAAGGTACAGTTTCGCCGTTGTTTGGACTTCTCTACTCTTGTGCCTCAGTCTATTTACTGTTCAAGGCTCTTGATTTCATATTCAAGGATGCAGGTTATGTTTTCGAAAGAGAGTGGGATGCAAAGCAACGATTACCACACCAAGCCTTGCATGACTGGGATGTCAAGAGCACCCGATTTTCTCAAAATTGCATGGCTCTAAAGCGATTTGATGGTAACACCTTCGTTCAGATNTACGGACTTGTTCGTGGAGAGAAATCCTACCTCAGATTTGACTTACTTGGGTGTCAATCACGTCTAGAGTTTAAAGCATTCAACTTTGGCGTTCAATGGCCCGAATTTACAGCAGTTTCTACCGGTGAGGAAGAATAAATTGAGTCTCTCTTGTGAGATTTTTAGAGAGACATCTTGATGAACCACCCGCGCAGCGATACGCACATGGATGTCACAATACTCCTCGGTTCCTCGTCGGATATGCCTGTCGCAGAAAAATGTACGAAAATTCTCAATCAATTTGATGTAACTTACCAACTACGTGTTGCGAGTGCTCATCGCTCACCAAAATTTGTAGAACAAATTGTCCATGATGCAGAAAACGATGGATGTCAAGTGTTCATTGCAATGGCTGGACTTGCGGCAGCACTACCAGGTGCAGTGGCAGCTCTCACCACCAAGCCGGTCATNGGCGTGCCCTGTGGAGGCAGAGTTCCATTTGATTCCCTTCTTTCGATAGCGCAACTCCCTCCNGGNGTTCCNGCTGCTACTGTTGGNGTCGANAGAGGCGACAATGCTGGATACTTGGCNACCCAAATACTNGGGCTAAAAAATCCAAAATATGCCGAGGCATTGAAGCAAAACAAACTTGACCAAATTGAACGAGTAAAGTCCCAAGACCGTGAAGTCAATGGGGGACAGTAGATGTTTGATTCCAGCGAATTCATTCAAGAATCCGTTGAATCACTAAAATCAGTCATCGATGATATTGCAATCATTGCTTGTTCGGGTGGAGTTGATTCCACTGTTGCAGCAGTAATTGCAAACCAAGCAGTCGGAGAAAAATTGCATTGTGTCTATGTTGACACTGGTTTCATGCGCAAGAACGAAACAGAAGAAATTGAACAATTGCTTTCAGAACANGGGATACATAATCTGGTCACTGTAAAAGCTGCTGACAGGTATTTTGAAGCTTTGAAAGGAGTTACTGAACCTGAGAGGAAGCGGAAAATTATCGGAGAATTGTTTATCCGAATCTTTGAGGAAGAACAAGAAAAGTGNGGTGCAAAGTACCTCGTACAGGGAACCATTGCCCCCGATTGGATTGAATCAGGAGGCGGTGTTCGTGATACAATCAAATCGCACCACAATGTTGGAGGCCTTCCAGAAGATATGACGCTAACCGTTGTTGAGCCTCTTCGTGATCTTTACAAAGACGAAGTTCGAGAACTTGCTCGAACACTCAAAATCAATGTCGCTGAACGACAACCGTTCCCTGGCCCAGGTCTCGCAGTCCGAACTCTGGGTGAACTTACGCCTGAACGTGTTGCTGTGGTTCGTGAAGCTTGTGCCATTGTCGAGGAAGAATTTGAGGCTGCGGCAGAGGCTGGTGAAATGGAGATTCCTTGGCAGTATTTTGCCGCACTCCTTCCAGTAAGAAGTGTAGGAGTACACGGTGATGTACGTGCATACGGCGAGACCATTGTTGTTCGAGCAGTCCAATCGATGGATGGAATGTCGGCTCGATATTCTGAAATTCCTCACAGAATCTTACAAAAAATCAGTACTCGTATTACAAACACGGTGAAGGGTGCTGTAAACAGAGTCGTGTACGACATTACTCACAAGCCACCTGGTACAATCGAGTGGGAATAACCTACTGGATTTCATTTCTCTTTGCGCCACTGGNNAACTGTTTCGTCGGTCGGCTCCACCAGAACGTGACCGCTCCGAATGCGACAAACACTGCNATTTCCAGCAGTGCNTAAANCAACGGATATTCGGANGCCACGAATGTTCCTTTGGTTGACGATATAAGGTATTTACGCGTTTTTCGAGTATTTTTACGATTGAAACCAACAGAATTGAACATCGANTGTCCCTTTTGGCGCCGATTGAGGGGTTCGAACCCTCGACCTTGGGATTAACAGTCCCACGCTCCACCAGCTAAGCTAAATCGGCATCACTGCCGAAACGCCACCCCTTTATGACGGCTTCTATCGTTTAGACTACTCAACGGTAACCAGTAGTCGAGTAAAATGCTCACCTGCCGTAGTTGAGATTGTTATTGCATCTCGGATTTTTTCAAGATGTGCGTTACTCAGAGGCAGGTTGTGATGAACATGTATCCATGTCTGGCCTTGCTTGATTGGCTGATTGATTGAGCGTTCGACAACAAACCCCACATCGTGCTCGACGTTGTCGGTTAATTCAAACCGACCTGCACCAAGTTCATGTGCCACTTCTGCCAACGCCATTGCATCAATATCTTGGATAAAGCCAGAGGAATCACTGGTAATTGCCGTCGTTTTGTTGGCTTTACTTAGGACGGATTCTGGTTCAGATGCAAGTTGTTGGGCCACACCAAGTGGTGTGCCTTGTGCGACGCACATGTCAATAAACTTCTCAAGTGCCTTACCATTATCGAGAACCTTTTCAATCCGAATTTTTCCTTCTTCGAATGTAGCACAATGGCCAGAAAGTTGCATCAATTTTCCAGCCTGCATTACAACAAGATTACGAGTATCTAAGGTACCCTTTCCTTGCAGTACATGGATGCTTTCAACAACTTCGAGAGCGTTTCCAATGTGGCTTCCAATGGGTTGGTTCATGTCGGTAATTTGAGCCACGGTTCTTATCCCAAGACCGTTTGCAGTCCTAACCATTGATTCTGCAAGTTCCTTCGCTTCATGCATTGTTTTCATAAATGCTGCTTTTCCACATTTGACGTCCAACACCAGAGCATTCAATCCTTCTGCTGCCTTTTTCGAAACAATTGATGCGGTGATGAGAGGAATGCTGTCGACAGTGTTCGAGACGTCTCGAATGGCGTACAGGAGTCCATCTGCAGGAGCAATCGAGTCGTTCTGTGCAGCGATACAGCACCCAATTTCCTCAACAACCTCCTGCATACGATGCGGCGTCAAATCACAGTTGAAACCAGGTATAGATTCGAGTTTGTCTATCGTGCCGCCGGTATGTCCAAGACCTCTTCCAGCAAGCATTGGAACTCGCATTCCACATGCAGCTAATGCTGGAGCAAGCATCAATGACATCTTGTCTCCAACCCCTCCAGTGCTGTGTTTATCAACCACATTTGCAGTTCCTTGCCAATTTAGCACCGCTCCTGAGTTCATCATTCCTTCAGTTAATGCAGTGGTGTCTTCAACAGAAATTCCATGTTGGTGAACGGATTTAAGCCACTTCTCGATTTGTGGGACTGGAATTTGTCGTTCAGCAACTCCTTTGATGAAAGCAGATAAGTCGTTCTTTTCGATTGGATTTTTTTGGACAATTGAATCGCACATGCGATCAATAAGTTCCTCTGACATCTCCTCACCCGTCTTCAGCAAGGCCAATTTCAACAAGTCTTTGGTGAAGATAATCTCCAGCAGTGATGGATTGAAACAGTGCTTTTCCGCCAGTCAACTCAATGAATTCTGGTCTCGGAGTCAAATCGATTTCGTTACGTGGGTGAACAAACATTGGCATCGAAAATCTTCTTTCAGTCGAGTTTGCGGGATTCACAACACGATGCGTGGTTGACTTGAACAACCCATTGGTAAGATTCTGCAACATGTCACCTGAATCAACGATGATGTGGGTTGCATCTCCCTCCACCTTAATCCAACTCCCATCATGGTCCATGACTTCAAGTCCGTCAGCAGTTGCGGTTACCAAGAGTGTGATGAAATTGATATCTTCGTGTTCTGCAGAGCGAACCGCTCCAGGCGGTACATCATCTCCAAGAGGTGGATAGTGTATTATTCGCATGATGGTGTTTCCGTCTTCTGCCATTGAACCAAGCCATGATTTCGGCTTGCCAAGATACAGGCTACAGGATTCCAAGAGATTTTGAGAAACATTCTCCATACGAGAAAACAAGCCATCAATGACATCTCGAAATTGAGGGAGATGATTTTCCGGCCATACGTTTTCCACATATGTTGGTTTTTTGCCAGAAGTGGGGTGACTCCTACCTGTTTGCCAGAATTC
>NYZH01000023.1 GCA_002687075.1 Methanobacteriota archaeon | reverse complement strand
GGCCCGATGTGTATTGAATTTCAAGAAAATTCTCAGTTACAACGTTATGCAATCCATGGGTGCCAGGATGCATAGATTTGTTCTCCAAATTCCATTTGCATCCAGAAACAGAAAGTCCTTTCACTTCTCCAACAGCGAACAAGGAGAAGGTTGAGCCTTTGAGTATTGAGGCATTGTAATAACCTGATTTTTCGATCAATTCAACGGTTGATTTCGTGGTGTGAATGCGGGTAGAGAATTGCACTTCACAAAGAGCCATTATCGCTGCAAATTGATGGTCGATTTCTCCCCCTTCAACTCCAACCACATCAATGTGTTTTGCACCATCTTCGATTGCCCACTTCATTGCCTTTACCAAATCGTTTTCATATTGCCCTTCTTGAACGATGAATTCAATGTCATTTCTCTGGTTCAATTGTGATTTGAATTTCTCAGATAAGCTATCCATGTCTCCAATAACGGCATCGAATGGAATCTTCTTTTCGATGCACTGCTCGGCTGCACCGTCACAGGCGATAATTTTCGAAGAAGATTCGGTCAATGAACGCAATGATTCGATACCGGGCCAATCACCATTGGCAACGATGAGGTAATGATGTTCGGCCATGGACGANCCAGCAGNCTCCTATTGACAAAACAATCGAATATGTTTGAAATTTTCACCATCTNATTTTTGACCCCCTTAGGGGGTCAAGAGATACAATTGTCAAGAAGCGTTTTCAAGGAAGGCGGTCGACATGGCTTCATGGCGGGNACAGCGAGTAGACCCTTTCCCGCTATTGCTCTGCTGTTGACTGCATTGTTTCTCATCCATTTGTTTTCTCCCTTAATTGAAAATCCTGCGACAGAAGATTTTGAGTTCAATGACTCAATTGTTCAATCCAGCAGCCCCTATGTCTCCCTCCATGATGCCTATGGCCACGATTTTGCTGGCACTACTCTGTCTTTTGACGGCCTTGACAGTGCGACTGTACGTGAGGAATCCGCNCTTGATTTTTGGATTTCACAAGTGTTTCCAACACTGACAAGCCAAACAATGGGGACTCCTGACCTTGTTTTGAGAGCAGACGAAGGATTTGATGTCTGTTGGACCTCTGAAGAAGGTGGCGTCTATGTTGGTTCTTTTGACGGTGGCGACCTTTCAACTGTAGCAATTCAATCGGCTTGGACCATGTACCATGTGGATACAGTGGCGCCTTCAAATTCGACCTCTCCACTGGTCGACTGTGCTCTTGGCGTAAATGAGAATGGCCGTCAGTATGTGCTTTACTCTGACGGNCCAAACATAAAATCAGCTCACATTGCTTTCCNGAATTCGGTTTATACNGATTTGTCTTGGCAAAAAATAACCATTCTTTACGATGTTCANCCAACCCATTTAGAGATGGTGTTGTATCCTGGCCAGCAACTTGAATATGCAGTTTTCAGGGACATCAATGGCTCGTTATGGGAACTTAACTACAGTGGTAATTATTGGAGTCATTCCCTGCTCGATTCTGGCCCTGTCGGCGAATCAATCGCAATGCAGATGGATGATCAGGAAACGGTTCATCTGTTGTATACGGCCAATGAAGAAGTTCGTTTGATACGTTACGATGGGNNGNCCTATGACCGGAGGGTCTTGCTTAGNGATTCCAATCTCACCCATCATCTTGGAATGGGGCTNGACACAAACGCGGTTGAACAAATAGTCACATCCACTGAATCGAACGGCGAAACGACGCTTCAATTGCTGCGCAGTCTACTTGGACAAGACCAAGGTAGAATCAATCCAGTGCCTTTTGATTCGGTTGAAGCATCGGTGGGNTCCNNTGAAGGCCTTTCTGAAATGGCCGACATCAATTCTGACGGTTANGACGATTTTATATTTTCAGACCCAGGATATTCCTCTTCATTGCAGGAAGTCGGGCGTGTCTCGGTGAAATTAGGTTCCGCAACAGGANTGACGTCTAGCGTTCAAACCCTCGAAGGAAATCAATCGGGACAGCGGTTTGGAACCGGACTTGCAGTTGCTGATTTCAACGCAGATGGGTATCCTGATGTTGCAGTTGGCTCCCCTGGNTGGAATGCATTGTATGCGAACGGAACTGGTGACAATGGGNTNGTAGAAATATTCCTCGGNGGCCAGTCTGGTATTTCNCAGCAANCATGGTGGAATCTATCCGGTAANGANGGTGATGGCTTTGGTTGGAAAGTCGAAGCAGTNCCAGCAATGAACGGCGATGAATTCGCTGATTTGGCTGTNGTAGCCGGTAATTTTACCCAAGTCATNGCAACNACTCAGGCAGTTCACAAAGGGANAATTTCGATTTTCAAGGGTAATTCTTCGGAAATGGATTTTATTCGAAACATTACCCAAGACCAACCCGACACTCGTTTGGGACAGTCAATCAGCGGTACTGGCGATTTGAACGGTGATGGATTTGATGACCTGTTGATATCGAACACTGTAAATTTTGAATCCTTTACCGGCTATCCTGTGATTCAAATATACTTCGGGTCATCGTTTGGGGTCAACGGAAGTGCAGATCAGGAAATATCCTCGCTTGCACAGGGGCGAATGTTTGGTTATACGATTGATTACATCGGCGACGTAAACTCTGATGGTTTTGACGACATGATGTTCTCAGAACCGTTTAACGAAACGAACGGCTATCATCAATCCGGCAAAGTGTGGCTTTATCACGGTTCTNCNACCGGAATTTACTCGGCTGAACCAAATTGGACTCGTTCCGGTGAATCTGCAAACGATATGCTCGGTCGGATGTTTGCAAGTGCAGGTGATGTCAATGAAGATGGCTATGACGATGTNTTGCTGATGTATTTGCACGCATCTCGCTCAGGCAAAGTCGAACTCCATCTGGGTTCCCCTACAGGGTTGACTGCAACTTCTGAGTTGTTAGCAACTGGCAGTTCTCAACAATATGTTGGCTTATCCATGTCAACGCTTGGAGATTTGGATGGCGATGGATTGAGTGAACTGAGTTTGAGTTCTCGAAGTCCTGTTGGACAAGAGCATCAGGTTTCTCATGATTTGTATTCGGAGAGGGATTGGGAGTCAACATCTTTCACTTACAACGATGAATTGGAATTCCTCGAACTTTCAACCTCAAGCCGCGGTGAGGCAAGCATGCTGCTCTCTTTCTCCAACGATGAATCTCTGCATTTTGTCGAGCATGTTGATGACGGAACAGCCACTGGAGTTTGGGCAGACAAAACAGTTGCTTCTAATTCTTCAAACGCTACAACATACGCCTATTCAGGAACCAGTTCTGGACGGCCGTTCATTCTTTCAACCGAAGGCGGCCACGGNCTCAAGGTACAAACAACATCCAGTTTTACTGCAGTTGAACAGAGTATCATCTCGTCCGGAACAATGGGTAAGTTCCTTGGCTCCGCTCTTGACTCAGATGGACACCAGCATCTAGCACATGCAATTCCTACCGGAGGTTCAGGATTCCAGATTTTTGCATCTCTTGAGGACGATGACGGTTGGAGTAATTCTCAAGTTACTACGAACGTCAATCTAGATTATGCTATTTCCGTCTTGACTGACAGCAATGATGCAACCACTCTCCTGTATAGAGATTCAACCGATAATCAATTGTCACTCGCACATTACGATGGGAGCTGGTCCATCTCCTCGGTAGGTAGCAGCGATTCTGTTTCTGAAGGATTCTCGGCCCTCTATCTTCCGAACGGAGATGTAGCTGTTGCATTAATCAGTGACTCGGAACCTGGTGTAGCACCTCCNTCTCTCGGACTTCACATCTACAACCGAACAACATCTTCAGTTACCAACTCAACAACGATTACCACTCTTACCGACCTTTCATCCAACATTTCCTTGGCTCAGGCCGATGATGGTGTGTTGATTGTGTCTACTCTCACCGCAACTGGAGTTTTGAATGTCTACGAGAGAGCGTGGAACCAGTCTTCTTGGGCTGAGAATTCATCTTGGGGAGTCACCGCGAACCTTACTCAACCTACCGGAACTATCAACAGTTTTGATCTTGATATGGTGGGAGGCTCATCTCCTGCATTGGCAGTGCGTGCTGATTCGAGCAGCGATGTGTTGTATCTTCGTAACGGACCCCTCAATTGGACTTCTTTCGGCCAACAACCTCCATCCACCGTTGATGGTGCATGGGACCTCTCAGTCATGGACGAGCATGTCGTTCTCATGACAAGTGTAGGTCAATCCAATTTACTGACATGGAACAGTCTTGACATCAATGAATCTTCGTACCACTGGAACAGTCTTACCTTCGGAGATGTAACCGCCACTGGAAGTGTTGGGTTGTATACCGATTCAAACGAAACGCTCCACCTNGCAATTCAAGACAGCATCGTATGGGACGTCGAAGTGTTACGAATGTATCCGGATGCTGACCGTGACCTCGTCTTTGATTTGGTTGATGAATTGCCGCATCTTGGAAACCAATGGTCGGATAATGACAGCGACGGTTACGGCGATAACGCATTGGGACCGCTAGCAGATTCTTGCCCCTCAGCAAATGGCCCATCATCGTTGTTCAGCTACGGTTGCCTTGACTACGACAACGACGGATATGCCGATGTAGACGATGCTTGCAATGATGTTTCTGGAGTCTCTTGGATAGATCGGAAAGGCTGTAGAGATTACGATCAAGACGGTTGGTCAAACAACGATGTGAATTATTTGGATGGCGATGTCTTCATCTTCAATTGGAAACTTGCCCTTGATTCTGATGGTGATGGGTACGGTGACAACTCTGGCCCAGATTGCTGTGTTACCGAATACGACGACAGCGAAGAGAACGGTGATTTATTCCCTTACAATGCATTACAATACGCTGACTATGATGGTGACGGTTGGGGTGACAACTCNGCTGACCCAATACAAGGAGATGCCTGCAAGTTTGTTTATGGCGAATCCTGGCGAGACCGAAACGGTTGCGTCGATTCGGATAAAGACGGTTCATCCGACCCTTCGGTATTTGGCGGACTTACTTGGGATGCTTCTCTTGGAGCAGACGCTTGGCCTAGTGACGAAACGCAATGGGCAGATTCCGATGGTGATGGATACGGAGACAACAGTTCAGATGGAGCAACGAATCCNGACAAATTCCCAGNAGTTATNGGTGCTGCTGAAGATAATGATTCTGATGGTTATCCTGATAGGTGGACTGATTCATGGAACGGAACCTCAGATGACGACAACGACGGCGTCCTTAATTTCCAAGATTATTGCGGTGACAGCAATATCACTGACCCTTCATCGATAGATGCCAATGGCTGTAATAATCCACCAGAATTGCGTAATCAAAGCAAAACACAGAATCCTGTTTTGAACAGTGGCAATCTTGTTCTTGATGGGTGCCCCGGAGTGTTTGGTAATTCGACTTCACCGAACCCCGGTTGNCCAGATACGGATGGCGACGGGTGGATGGATTCTCAAGACGCATTCCCTACTGAGTCAACTCAATGGCTCGACTTTGACGGTGATGGCTTTGGCGACAACTCCCAAGGATTCCAAGCAGATGAATGTCCAACAATTGCTGGCATTCTCAACGGCACAAGCCCATTCGTTGATGGAACTGGAATTGGTTGNCGATTCGTCGATGANTCGGACGAAGATGGAGATTTTGTTCCGGATGCTGAAGACCTTTGCCAAGGTACAGATGAAGGCCTTGAAGTGAATTCAGTTGGCTGTGCNGAGAATCAATTGGATGANGATCAAGACCTCGTCAAGAACGATGCAGATCTCTGTCCGCAAACTCCACTTGGAGAAACGGTTGATTNGGATGGCTGCAGTGAGGCACAGTTGTTGACCGATGATGATATGGATAATGTTGCAGGGCCATCAGACCTCTGTCCAGATACCTTGCCTGATGAACGGGATGATGTCGANGCTAACGGCTGTTCTGCTTCNCAACGNGATACTGACAATGANGGTGTATCTGATTTGGATGATGTATGTCCTGACACGCCTGCAAATTACCCNGTGCTTTCTGATGGATGTACTGACGAAGATGCCTTCGAATTGGATTTGGATGGTGACGGGTTTGCCGGAACATACACATACACATTGAACCCAATCACGGGTTTGCGAGAGAATCAATCGGGAGACGAATTCCCTACCGACGGCACTCAGTGGTTTGACCAAGACGGAGATGGCTATGGAGATAATGCTCAGGGTAACCAGTCTGACGCATGTCCTACTGAAGCTGGGACTTCATATGTGGATTACTTTGGTTGTATAGATGACGGTGATGGTTATCGTGATGAATTTGAGCCTGCAGGGCTTGCTGGCAATCCAACACAATGGGAAGATGCTGATTACGATGGCTTAGGCGACAACATCAGCGGAACCTCTCCTGATTTATGCCCTGATACACCCTATTCGCAAAAAGATTCTATTGATGAGAATGGATGTGTTCCGAGTCAGATTGATTCGGATGGTGACGGATACTTCGACAACATGGACATCTGTCCGGATGAACCCGCTGGTGAAGATGGATTTACCGATGGTTGTCCGCGTAAATCAGCATCTAACGATGATGAANCGTCCTCGATTCTTGAATCATCAGGTATACTCATTGGAGGAGCAGTTGTTCTCTTGGTACTGATTGTTGCTGTTGTACTTATTCGTAGACGAGGNGATGATTTCGGCCTGGANGATGATGATGATGATGATGATTGGGAGTATGAGGANGATGATGAACAGGAAGATAATCTTTCATTCCTTAACAACAGAACTCAAACAACCCAGCCCCGAAGAAACCAAACCGCTCAGGCAACCGGTCCTGCATCAGGNCCCCCCCAGCGCGGCCCGACGGGTTCACCGAAGAGAGGCCCAAGTGGCGGTCCGCCAAAGAGCGGCCCAGGTCAGGCAAAACCGCCGAGTGGCCCTGCTCGAAGCACTCCTAAACCTCGGCCACAACCATCCAATTCCACCTCGTTCAATGAGGAGCCTGAACCACCTGCTGAACTAGAAGGTTCAGCAAAGGTTCGTAAAGCGAAACTGAAAGTCGATTTGTCCATATTTGAGGATTGGCAAGCAGATGACCGAGAAGCTGCTGCTGACTGGGTTGAAGAATCTCTTGCTGATGGAGAAAATGAACGTACGATTTTAATGCAACTACAACAGACAGGATGGTCCGCTCCTCAATCACGAGCAATATTCAATATAGGTAGGAGTCGCTAATGAAGTGATGAATTTCACCAATCAGCATTTTGGAGCATCATACTCAAGAACACGATACAGTTGGGAGCAAAAAGGAGGGAGGAGTCATGTCGGAAAACGAACTTGAAGGGGCGTCAATGCCTACCGGAATTGATGTCGATGAAACTGCGGCATATTTCGGTATTATTGATTCGTCCGATATCGTTCACAGCCTCATGTCAATGGAACAATCAGAGGCTATGGAGCAATTTTTCTCCATACTTTCGGACATCGTTCTTCAACCTGGGGATTTTGACTTCGAGGCTGCCAGTGAAAAGATTCAGTGTGAAGGTGGTGAAATTTACTACTTAGTAGCGGGTCATCTTGGACTAATGAGTTTGCCAGATCCNCTTTCATCGTATCTTGGATTACCTGACTCTGCCGGAGAAGTGAGTGGCAATACCCCGTCTATTCCATCGGATGCGCAAAAGAAATTAGCAACTCTTGCAGATCCAATGAGGATTCTCAAATTATTGGCAATTGCTTCAACAACCGGTTCAGCAGGTGAAGTTACACGGTATCTCGATACGTTGAAGGGGCTTTTCGCTGACCCAGCATCTCACACAGAGACTCTTGTCAGTGTAGTGGACGAACTTGAAGCGTCGCTAGATGTAGCTGGCCATGCACTACCAATTCCTTCTTTGGCAAGTGGACAGGCATCTGCGGCAGAAATTGCTCCATCTTCTCCTGCTCCATCTTCTCCAGNTCCGAAACCTACTCCTGCCCCCGTCTCGGTGCAATTGCCCAAGGAAGACGAAAAAGCAGTTCCTTTGCCTTCAACTTCGGTGCCAGAAAAAGTTGCTCTGCCGGATTTACCAACACCCGCAGAAGTAAGTACTGCTGTTGAATTACCGCAAGTTGAACCTGTTGAACCTGCCGAACCAGAAATTGACACGACCAATGAGCGGATGGTTGCCCGAGCAGAAGAAGATGCATTCTCTGGTGCTTTCGGCATTGAATTAGGAATTGAAGAACCCGTGCCAGAACCGGAACCCGAGCCAGAACCGGAACCGGAACCAGAACCGGAACCAGAACCGGAACCGGAACCCGAGCCAGAGCCAGAACCGGAACCCGAGCCAGAGCCAGAACCGGAACCCGAACCAGAGCCAGAATTTGTTAGCGCAGCAGAACATTTCCTAGCCGCTGACACCGATGGAAGTAAACAACTGTCGGTTGAAGAATTGGCTGTTGCTACTGGGACTTCGCTCGATGAGGCTAAGGAATTGCATGAGCAAGCAGATACGGATGGAGACGGTACAGTTTCTTTGTCCGAATTTATTTCTTCCCCTGCTGCTGAAAAAACTCAATCCCTTCCCCGTCCAGTCGCCCCAATCCGAAAACCACTCGCTCAGCAGAACCAACCAAAAGCCGAAGAAAACCCTCAACAGCAGGGCTGGAATCAACAGCAACAACCTCAACAACAGGGCTGGAATCAACAGCAACAACCTCAACAACAGGGCTGGAATCAACAGCAACAACCTCAGCAGCAGGGCTGGAACCAACAACCCCAGCAGCAGGGCTGGAATCAACAGCAACAACCTCAACAGCAGGGCTGGAATCAACCTTCACAAACCGTTCAACCAACGATTCGATCTGGCGTATTATGTCGGGGTTGTGGGATTGGATTGGACCCATACTGGAGATACTGCCCGATATGTGGTTCTGCGAACACCGCACGTTAATTTTCCCACAAGATGAACTTGCCATTGGCAATGATTTGGGTATCGTCGAGCCAAACATCAGCGTTTTTGAGTACTCCAGGAATATGAATACCTACTGCAGAAGTGCCTCCCAGTGCAGTGTTATCGCCCACGGAAAAATAGCAGGTACCGAGTCGTTTCTCATCCTCGAGAACATTTCCAGAAAGTCGCGCCTGTGGATTCATTCCAAAACCAAACTCTGCGACAGTCCAAACATTTTCACGNTCCTTTGAGCGGAGTCGTTTTGCGGCTTCACCAAATTCTTGTCGAATTGTGGCAGCAATAGTTCCCCCTTTGACATCCATAACCATTCCTTCTTCGATTTCCAAGGTGATTGGCTCATCAACGAGGTTAGCATCCCATGAACCGTCGATAACAACTGTTCCATTCATCGTCTTTTCACGGGGCATAATAAATGCCTTACCGGCAGGAAGATTGGTAAGCATTTTCGGTCGATTACAAATTCCGTTGTCATCAAGTTTCCACTCTCTCCAATTTGCCTCAAACGAAACATCTGTTCCAAGTTCAGATTTAACTCGGATAATTCTACGTCTTCGAAAGTAGGGTGCTAAGTCACTTATTTTCTGTTTTATTTCAGAAAAATCAGCCGACATTCCTCCTCGACTAAACATCTCGTTGGTCATTCCCGGCATGGTTGCAACACGTGCTCCGTCTCGCAATGCTTGTCGGATCGCTCGAGTATGAGTGAGCGAGTATCGAGTGGGAGCAATTACAACCTGTTGTTGTCTCATGAGATTCGCCACTGGCGCTGGAGGTTCTTCTCCATGATGTCTTGCTTTTGGCATGACAATGAGAAGAACACGGTCCGAGCGTTCGTTTGCAGCCTCGTGCAATGCTTGACCAATCTCACCGGTTGTAGGGTCACATACAATCAAGACATTTTCACCTCTTCTCAAGTCCATGCAGGTCTTGATTACAGTTCGTGCACTGTTTCGAAGATTTTCAGCAATTTCTTCAACTGAAAGTTCATCAAAAGGGACATCCTTCTTCGGTACTTTCTCACTGGGTTGGCCCATCAAATCTACGGGTTCCTCTACAGTATTTTCGACGCCATCAATGACTTCCTCTAGTATTTCATCGTCAATTTGGTGCGGCATGTCTTTTTTTGCCTTACGTGAAAAAGGCCGCACCATACAAGTGCTAGATGGCTACACGATTTCAATGTGTGGCAGTTTTTTTTGTTTCAATAGTTGTGAAAAATCCATTGTAAACGATACAAGCGTTCATGACAGAGTGGTACCTGGTAGAGTCATGGAGAATTACTCACTATTCCTCAAT
The DNA here is from genome assembly GCA_002687075.1 of Methanobacteriota archaeon. GTDB lineage: Archaea > Thermoplasmatota > Poseidoniia > Poseidoniales > Poseidoniaceae > MGIIa-L1. The sequence goes on along the minus strand of NYZH01000023.1, from coordinate 10,109 downwards.
CGTGTCAAAGACATACATCGACTCGGTGCCCTTCAGGGGCATCTTGGCTGGGATCAAGAAACAATAATGCCAAAGAAAGGTTCAGACTCACGCTCCGATATACTCTCTTGGCTCGCTGCTGAGCGGCATAATCGAATCATCGATCCTGAAATGGGACGACTTCTTTCTGAACTCGAGGATGATAATTCCCTTGATGACGACCAATCTGCAAATGTTCGAGAAATGCGCAGAACTTATGACAAGTCAGTTCTTCTTCCTTCAGATTTTGTTGCAGAATTCGCTAAGGCAAGGTCTGAAGCACTGTTGTCATGGCAAAAAGCTCGGGCAGATTCAGACTTTGGTGCGTTTCAACCTCAACTCCAGCATCTTGTAGATATGACAAAAAGAAAGATTGCCTATTTTGGTGGCGATGAAAACCCGTATGATGTCCTCCTCGATGAGTATGAAGTGGGTATGAAGGTCTCGGATTATGATCCGTTATTTTCGGGTTTACGTTCAAGGCTCGTGCCACTTTTACAGAAGATAACTGCTGCCCAAGAAATTCGCAAGGACCCATCTCTTCCTCCCGATTTACGATTTTCCATCGAGGGTCAAACTGAATTCTGTACCAAAGTTTCTGAGGCAATGGGATTTGACTTTGAGGCAGGTAGAATGGATGCCTCAACCCATCCATTCTCTGCAGGATTGTGGCCAGGAGATACTCGCTTTACAACACGTTTTGATGAAACTGATCCTTTTTCATGCCTTTATGCAGTCATGCACGAAACCGGTCATGCACTGTATGAGCAAGGACTTTCCAAAGAACACACTCTCACGCCCCGTGGCGATGCAGTCTCTTTGGGTGTTCATGAATCACAAAGCCGATTTTGGGAGAATCAAATCGGTAGAACAACTGCGTTTTGGAATGTCGCCCTTCCTTGGTTTAAAGAACAATTTCCTGAATCACCGGATTGGACTCCTGAAGAGTTAAACCGTATTGCGAATACTGTGTCGAAGGGTTTCATTCGAGTTGAAGCAGATGAGGTTACATACAATTTACACGTGATGCTGCGATACGAAATCGAGAAGAAAATTTTCAACGAGAATTTACCTGTATCAGAGTTGCCAGAGGTTTGGAATTCGATGTTCGCAGAATGGTTTGATGTCGAGGTGCCAAACGATGCCGTTGGTTGTCTTCAAGACATACACTGGTCAATGGGCGCGTTTGGTTATTTCCCAACATATACTCTAGGAAATCTGTATGCAGCGCAGTTGCTCGAAGCTATGGAGAATGAAATCGGAGATATTGANGCAATCGTCTCCAAGGGAGACTGGTCCAGTTTGTTGCAATGGTTACGTCCACGAATTCACGAACAAGGGAGCAAAATGACACCAGCAGAACTCATTGAGTCAGCAACAGGTTCTCCTCCATCTCCTGAACCCTTCCTTAGATATGTGGAGGGCAAATACGGAATGCTGTACGGTTTGTGAATCACTCATCTTCAGAACCCAGCATCGCATTCATGCGTGCAGTGAGTTCATTGATAGCGTTCATTAGGTCGTCTGTACGGTCTTCTTCATTTTCTGTTCCAAACGAAAGACCGAGCATCGTTACCATCGCACCAGATAACATGATTACTGCCGGCATGTAAACGTCTGACGCAGACATCACATTATCAGCAGCTTCCATCCAACCCAGCAATGCACCAATAATGAATACACAAAATCCAATTACTACCTGCTGATATCCTTCTCCAATATTTTCTTCGAGCCAACTCATATGTTATCCCTAAACTGTAATTCTAGGTTTACCGTATAAGTATATCCGAAAATATGGCCAAAAAGGGCAAAAAAGCCAACTTATTTCCACGGACCCATAAGGATTGGAGAACCAACGCTTCCAGGTTCAACGAGAAGTTGTCCCTTTGGACCGGTTTCTTTGGTACGTTCAAAGACCGGTATTCCAGCAACAATTGTCATTTTTGTCCAACCAGTAAGTGATTTTCCATTGAACGGATTCCATCCTACACGCGACCAAGAATTCTCATCTTTGACCTCCTGTTGATTTTCCATATCGACCAAAATAAGATCGGCGTCGCCTCCTACCACAATCTCGCCTTTTCCAATCATGTTGTAACAGTCAGCAACGTTCTTGCACATCCATTGGACAACCTGCTCAACAGTGCACCTTCCTTCTTTGGCATGGGTAAGCATGACTGCAAGAGATGTTTCTACACCGGGCATTCCGCTTGGGGCTTGTGGGAAGCCAAGTTGTTTCGCTTCCAAAGTGTGTGGTGCGTGGTCGGTTGCTATGCATTGAATTGTTCCATCCAGTAGACGATTCCAAAGAATTTCTTTGTCGTGTTCATAGCGAATTGGGGGGTTCATTTGCAGACGAGTTCCATGTTGTGCAACATCAACATCGGTAAAGGTCAGGTGCTGAGGCAGGGTTTCTGTTGTGATGATAGCGCCTTCGCTTTTCTCTGAAGGAAGAGATGTAATGCCATTGAGCCAATCGCCTTCAATGCCTGAGGTAAGATGGAGTACATGCAATCGATGGTTGTGTGTCTGTGCTAATTCAACTGCCAGTTGCGTCGCTAGTAGTGCGGTGACATCGTCTCTCCATTCAGCGTGAGCAGCAATATCGGTTCGATTTTCAAAATCAGGATACCGTTCATCCAATCTCTTCTCATCTTCTGCATGTACAGCAATAAGTCCCGCAGTCTGTGAGAAAATGACCTCGAGAGCTTCTCTTTCATTGACCAAAAGAGTTCCAGTTGAAGAACCCATGAAAATCTTGATTCCGCAAATTCCGGGAATGGCAATNGGGGCATCAGGTGTTCCCACTGCTTCTTTGAGGCGTTCAACATTGTTTGGAGTTGCGCCGATAAAAAAACCATAATTGTTGACACATTTGGCTGCAGCTGTATCAAGCTTTGATTGCATACCTGGTAGGTCAACAATGGATGGTTTGTTGTTTGGCATATCAAGGAACGAAGTGACACCCCCACTCACAGCAGCAGCAGAGCCACTGCCTAAGTCCTCTTTCTCTGGCTGTCCTGGGTCTCGAAAATGAACTTGCGGGTCAATTACACCGGGTAGAAGGTGCAGTCCAGTGCCGTCGATGAGCAACTCATCGTCGTCATGCTGAAGTTGATTGGGTTCTGAAATTTCATGAATGAGACCGTTTCTCACTCGAACATCAGCAAATCGAGTACCGTCCGGTAAAACAGCAGTAGCACCNAAGATGAGCATGTTCCCGTGTCGAGGTGTATCCAACATGAATCTCTCAAGAGAATTCACTCAATTAACTCTTTGTAGCGTGCGTGTCAAACTCTCTGAGCAGATTTCGGGCGGAAAGCGTGACAGATTTCATTCACGGTGTCAATATACGGGCCTTCAAGCAAATCGACACAGTACGGTACAGCCTTCCATATTTCGTCAATCGTTTCTCGAATGGATTTCGGTCGGCCTGGAAGGTTGAATATCAGGCACTTACCACGAGTTCCTCCAAGTTGGCGCGATAAAATCGCAGTTGGCACATATTGGAGTGAAATTGCCCTCATTTGTTCACCGAATCCAGGGAGTATTTTATCGCAAACATTCAGTGTTGCTTCGGGAGTGACATCACGAGACGCTGGACCAGTACCTCCAGTCGTAACAACGACATGACAACCGATTACATCAACTAATTCGGTCAGGGTTGCTTCAATCGTTGTTTTGTCATCTTGAATACATCTGTAGTGAACCGTCGAAGGGCTCGCTAAGCATTCCTCAAAGAAAGACAACAATGCCGGTCCTCCTTCATCATTGTACTCTCCTGAACTTGCACGGTCACTAACAGTTACTATTCCAAGAACTGCTAAATCACCAACTTTGCTCCCATGGCCGGCAAGGTTGTGGATGGCTTCCAAAACNTCACCTCGTTCTTATTCACCGTATTTTGCCTGAATGTTCGCGTGGAAGTTGTCCAGCAATGTATCTTCAAACAATTCGGTTTGACGTCGCATTTTTGTGGAACGTATGTGTAGGAATGCAGCACCAACAAAGACGATAATAATCAAAGGAATAACAGCTTCCAGCTTGTATTGGTGCATGAACTTAACAATTCCTTCGGCGGTATATGCCCACGTCACAGAAGCGATAGCGCCCCCGATAAACGTAGCAGAGAGCACACGCGTGAAGTTCATTCGAGACAGCAATCCAAGCATTGCTCCTACCAANACTCCGGATGCCATAAACGGAATCCAAACGAACACGATAAGGCCCCAAAAGCCCCATTTGTTGATCATTTCACGTTTTTCATTGGCCATGTACTCAACCGTTGACAACGTATCTCCGAGAAGTTTGGTTTGCAGCATTTTGCCACCAAAACCGTCTTGTTTTGCTACAGCAACAATCCTCTCATCGTTTTTACCATCACGTTCAACACGGCCTGCACCGGCACGTTCGGAAAGGGTCGAAACTTGGTTACGTCCTTTGACAATGAGCTCTTGTGAACCCAGTAGGTCTGCGTTTCTCTCCGCAATAAATCGGTGCAATTCCGTTTGAACCTCATCACGGGTTTTCTTGAATCTAAAGAAAGCAAACCGTTGAGTTGGCCTGTAGATTACGGATACGAAGATAACTCGGTCATCGCTGGTAACAACCGCAGCCTCCATATTCAGTTCTGAGCGTCGAGCGAAAAACAACTCTAAACTTTCACGAACTTCGTCTTCAACTCTTGAGAGCGTGTGCAGTTCGGAAAAGAAGTCGGTATAATTCTGTTCACCCTCATCGTCCAATTCAGCGGATGTACCAACGCCGACACCGGATTCAAAGTCAATGGCTTGATTCGCTCCAATCGTGCGAACGGTGAGTTGAACGGGTTTGAAGACACGGAAAATGGCGAATTCCTCGAGGACTTCACGCAGTACTTCAGCTCGAACATCTTTGCTGTCCGAGAGGGTTGATTCTGTGTTCTTGTAAGGCATCATGATATCAATGGACAAATCTCGAGGTTCAATTTTGTACAATTCCCAGTCAATCTCGATATTGAGCCGTTTCGCCGTCTTGATGATTGAATCTTCAACAAGATGTGAAATGTGATTTCTCGAAAGTATATCGTCGCTGTCTTGGTGGTATACCTTGTACATCAATGGATAGATGATGAGTAAGGTGATTACTGAAAGTGATAGCGACGAGAAGGCCATCCACCATGCAGGAATTCCAGCAGCTCCGCCAGCAAGCATGGCCGTTTCTCTTCCACCGCCCAATTCAGCACCAATAAGGACATATCCCCAATTGCCTAAATCTTGGATGCCCCAACATGAACGGGCACCGGTTTCAGTAAGCCGAACTTGATGTTTTTGCTCTGAATCGACAAAGGGCAGGAAAGCAAAGGTTTGTTTGGAAATATCAAGTTCAAATTCCACCTGTTTGTAAATCTCTTCTCCTCCTTCGACAACACTGGCATTTGCGATATCGGTTTCATTGTATACGGTTATAGAGTAATTCAATTCGTAATGCCCTTCTTCCAAATCGTCAAAGGATGCAGAGAAGTACATCTTACCAGCATCGGTTTCTCCTGAAGGAGGAATGAATTTGATGGTCGAGTTCGTCCAAGAATTCACTCCTTGGCTTCCTTCATGAATCTCATTGATGGTGAAAGTTCCGAGACCGTATCCTGAAGGTAAGTTGTATCCATACAAGGAAAATTTACGATTATCTTCATTTGGGAAAATTAGTATCCATGGTTCATCGGTAATCTCTTCGCATTCTCCTCCGATGTCAAGGAATGTTTTGGATGCAGAGTGATCGATAGCTGTTGAATTACCGAATGTTCCAGAGGTCATACCAACAAGCAATAGAACATAAAAAATCGTGTACAATACCCCCGCTGCTAAGACAAAGTTTTCCTTCTTCGTGAGGAAATTTCCTCTGACATTTCCACTTCTCCGATTGCGAATTTCAAGGAGTTCTTTTGCAAGTTTATTGCGGTTTTTTGCCTCAGGGTCGGCATGNTCNGATTCCTCATGAGAATCGTCAAGTGCTTCGCCCATGGCGAGAGGATGAAGACATAGCACATGAACCCAACGATGAAAAATGCTGAAAATTCGCGACTTGAGCGTTTTGAAAACTCGAATGTCGCTATCGCTGAATGTCGTTGAGGTGGGTCAGGCCGGACTTGAACCAGCGACCTCGGCATCTTCAGTGCCGCGCTCTCCCAACTAAGCTACTGACCCGTGCAGCCTTCGGATAACCCCTGCCATATCAAGGCTTTTGCCAAATTAGGTTGAGTTGAGGAAGCGTGTTTATTCAATACCATCGAGGATTGCTTTTTGTGCTTCAAACAAGGCTTCCAAGCCGCCGTCTGCCCGAGCGAGTAAGGCAACGAGTTCTTCACCTGAGAAGGTTGATTCCTCTCCAGTTCCCTGCACTTCGACGTATTTACCGTCTGCAGTTTTAACCACATTCATGTCGACATCTGCATTTGAGTCGAGGATGTAATCGAGATCAAGATAGACCTCGCCATCGATNAATCCAACTGAAATGGCAGCAAGGTCATTTGGGAGAACTGCATTTTCATGATTTTTTCGTTCGGTTTCAGAAAGAGTTGGTGGAGTCCAGCCTGATTTTCGTTGGTCTTCGGTCGGTCGAAGATCGAGTGGTAGACATTTTCCTTGTGCAATCAATCTTCGAACAGCCAATCGGAGTGCGATGTTCGCTGCCGTAATTGAGGCACATCGAGTGCCTCCATCAGCATTCAATACATCGCAGTCAACATTCAGTGCCACAGGGCCTAAAGCCTCCAAATCGACAGCTGCGCGAAGTGAACGAGCGATTAATCTCTCAATTTCTTGAGTTCGACCTTTTGCACCTCTCCTTTCTCTTCGAAACCGTGAATCTGTTGAACCGGGTAGAAGGGAATATTCAGCGTGCACCCATCCTTTCGTTGAATCACGGGGGAACCATCCTGGAAGCCTTGCTTCTTTGGTGCAGCAAGCCAAAACAACGGTATCGCCTTGTCGATAAAGTATTGATGCAAGGGCATTTGGGGTAAAGTCAATTTCAACTTCAACATGCCTCATTTCGTTTGCTTCACGGTCGGTACTAAACTCTGTCTTGAATTTCGCCATGAGACTCCCACAACCTTCTCATCATCAAGGCTTCTCTTGTTTCAACCAAGTTTTAAGGCGCACACATTGAAGAATACAAGGGTATTGGGATGGCTATGAGCCCACCAAAAATCGCAATTTGTGGTGTTGCACGTACTCCAATTGGGAAATTCATGGGCACCTTGTCTTCTCTGTCAGCAGTTCAACTTGGAGTGCTCACTGTACAGGAACTTTGTCGAAGAGTGGGATTTCATCCGAATGACGGAATTGTTGATGAAGTCATATTCGGTCAAGTCTTGCAGGCAGGAATCGGCCAAAACCCTGCTCGTCAGGTTGCGATCGGAGCTGGTTTGCCGGTGACAACTCCGTGTGTAACAATAAACAAGGTGTGCGGGAGTTCACTCAAGGCTGCTATGCTTGCTGCGAACAGTATTCGAGCTGGTGAGTACAATGTGATTATTGCAGGAGGCATGGAAAGTATGTCCAATGCGCCTCACCTCCTCATGAATCACAGAAAAGGTTCGAAAATGGGCAACTCTACCTTAGTAGATTCTATGATTCATGACGGTTTGTGGGACGGTTACAACGATGTTCACATGGGCAACACTGGCGAGACAATAGCCAATGAGTGTTCAATTTCTCGTGAAAAATCGGACACATTTGCTGCACGGAGTCACCGTTTAGCGTCCGAGGCCCAATCCAACGGATGGTTTGACTGGGAAATGTTTTCTGTTGAAGTACCGCAACGACGTGGAGCATCGATTACGTTTTCGCAAGACGAGGGTGTGCGTCCTGAAACCGATGTTTCTTCGTTATCCAATTTGCGCCCAGTGTTCCAAAAAGACGGGCAAGTAACTGCAGGTAACGCCAGTACGCTGAATGATGGAGCGAGTGCAGTTTTGATTGCAAACGCGGAATTTGCCGAACAACAAGGATGGAATATATACGGATACATCGAAGATTACTGTACAAGTGGTGTTGAACCTGAGAGAGTTATGAGTGCTCCAATTCCTGCGGTTCAAATGCTCTTGGAGAGGAATAATTTAGACGTTCTCGATATAGATATTTACGAACATAATGAAGCCTTTGCATCTGCCTCATGTGCTGTTGCCCAAGAATTAGGAATTCCTGAAGAGAGATTCAATCTCCATGGAGGTGCAGTAAGCCTTGGCCATCCACTTGGTTCCAGCGGAACTCGGTGTTTGATGACCATGCTGGGAGTCATGCGACGTACTGATGCTCGCTCTGGAATTGTTACCCTGTGTTTGGGTGGCGGTAATGCTGTAGCCATGCTTCTTCGGCGTACTTCCAGCACCTCTTGAGTCACCCCAACTTTTCTTTTTCCGACTGTTGGTATCAAATAGGGACGGATGACGGCCTTCAACGGGGTAGCCTATGGTATCGTTCTCAGATCTCGGCATTGAACCACTTTTGGTGGATGCCCTCAAGCAACAGGGTATCGTGGAACCTTTTGAAGTTCAGAGAGAATCAATTCCGGACGCAATGCTTGGCCGTGACGTATGTTGTAGAGCCCCGACCGGCTCAGGAAAAACACTTGCTTTTGGCTTGCCGTTACTGGCAAGGACAGAGGAAGCAGAACCTCGTCGTCCGACGTCTCTTATTCTCACTCCTACTCGTGAATTGGCTGAACAAATATTCAATGTTTTAGACCCGCTTGCGTATGAATTGCAATTGTATGTACAAGCCATGTATGGTGGAAGTTCTTACAACAAACAATTCCGTGCACTTGAACGAGGAATCGATGTTTTGGTTGCATGCCCCGGGCGTTTAATTGATATGATGGACCGGGGAGCTGTTTCTCTGGAAGATGTCGCCATCGTGGTCTTAGATGAAGCAGATAGAATGGCAGACATGGGGTTCATGGAACCGGTATGCAAGATTTTAGACCAATGCAAGAAGGACCGACAAACAATTCTTTTCAGTGCCACCCTTGATGATGAAGTTGCAGACCTAGTTCGCGATTATCAAACCAATCCAGTGACCATTGAAGTAGGACCTAAAGAAGTCTCGATGGAAAGCATGACTCACTACTTTTGGCTGATGCCAAATTCAAAGAAATCCGCAATATCATCTGAAATCATCCGGAAATGTGGCAGAACAATCATCTTTTGTCGCACTCGAAACGGTGTCGATCGTGTTGGTGATGAGATGCAGTACGATGGCATGGCAATTGAAACCCTACACGGTGGACTTTCTCAAAGACAACGAGATAGTGCAATGAAGCGCTTCCAACATGGGGAATGTATGGCATTAATTGCAACAGATGTCGCTGCCCGAGGCATCGATGTTGAGGGTGTGAACTGCGTCATTCACTACGACCCTCCTGAAAACGGTAAAGCATACAAGCATCGCAGTGGGCGAACTGCTCGTGGAGGAAGCACTGGGATTGTGATTTCACTGGTGCAGAAACCGCAAAAGAAGCAATATGGACGGATTCAACGAGACGTTGGAATCCGCGTGGATTTTGAACCGCCTGAATTTACCAATTTGCCTGAATTTGAAGTCGAATACATTGCTGCAGACCGCCGACAACGCTCAAACCGTGGAGATTCCAGAGGTCGAGGAGGCCACTATGGTTCTCGCAACGGCGGCGGTGGTGGTTACCGTGGCGGTGGTGGTCGCAGTGGTGGTGGTTACCGCGGTGGTGGCGGTCGCAAAGGCGGCGGTGGCCGAGGAAATCAATCGAATGGTGGCCGTAAAGGAAGCAACGAACCTTACCGCGGTGAATCGAGAGGCCAAAATTACAAACCGACCAACAAGGCGAAAAAAGGTTACCAAGGCGGTAAGAAGAAATCTGGCGGTTACAACAAGTCGAGCAAGAATCGTGGTAAGAAGAGAAATTGAATTATTCCTCTTCTGAAGTAACGGATTTTACGGGACTAAAGATTCCATAATCTTCGATTATCTCAGCAGCACCCGGAAGCACTCCAAGAACATCATCGGTCATTAAACCAGTATTTTTGTAGATTCGATTTGCGAGCTGCTCCTTCTTGACCAAGCCAGGTCGAAGTA
>NYZH01000022.1 GCA_002687075.1 Methanobacteriota archaeon | reverse complement strand
CGCTGGTAACAACACCGGCGGCAACAACACCGGTGGTAACAACACTGGTGGAAACAATACTGGCGGTAACAACACTGGCGGCAACAACACTGGTGGAAACAACACTGGTGGAAACAACACTGGTGGCAACAATACCGATTCAAATGATGATGATGGCAATGAAATACCTTCACTTGGAATGGTCGGTACTGTTGTAGCGATAAGTGCTGGTTTCCTTCTTTCGATTCGACGCGAAGATGAAGAATAGACTCATGTAGCGACTCTGCTTCCCGCATTCATGGACATCAGTGAACAACTGGCACAAGCTGCACAGCGCTTGTCAGCGATTTGCGACGATGCCATTCCTGTTATCGAGAAAAAAACCATTGTTGCTCATGCGACCAATCCACTCAACTATGCTTGGCCCCATCATGAACAGTACTTGGAAAAATGGGGTAAAATGGGCGCTCACACGCTGTTGCTTGGAATGAACCCAGGCCCATGGGGCATGGCACAAACTGGAGTGCCCTTTGGTGCAACAGAAGTGGCACAATCCTTCCTAGGCATCAAGCCAAGACAACTCAATACTCCACATAATGCCCATCCGAAACGACCGATTGAAGGTATGGCGCTTGAACGTCAAGAAATATCTGGTACTCGATTGTGGAACTTGATGCACCAGTATTACGGTTCAGCAGAAGCCACATTCCAGAACATCTTTGTTGTCAACCACTGTCCACTGTTACTGCTTGGTGCGACCGGAAAAAACATCACACCCAACAACCTTCCAGCAGCAATTATGACTCCAATTCTGAAGGCATGTGACGAGCATTTACTCGATGTTGTCGACATCATGGGAATTACCCGAATTATCGGCGTAGGAAAATACGCTGAACAACGTGCTCGATTGGCTCTGAAGGCGGGTAAGACAGGCAACGGGACCAGTCGCGATGGACGCATCATACGGATTGAAACCTGCTGGCATCCAAGTCCAGCAAGCCCCTTGGCCAACCGTAACGACGGTGCAGATTGGCGAGAAAATGTCAAATCTGTTCTTGAGGGTTGATTTTTCCATTGAAAAACCGGCGAACCCTTCAAGTGCTTAATGCTACACTTAGTGTACATGGCAGAACTGCAGATGGCATGGGAACGACAACCGGACGACCGACAATGGGTGAAACCCGAGGGCGATGACCCGCGTACATTATACCAAATGTTGATGACCAGCGTTGGTCGATTTGGTGACCAGAATTGTTTCGGATACATCCCTGCCAAAGGTGCTTCTCGAATACACTTGACTTACGATGAATTCGGTGAGTTGGCTACTTCGGTCGGCCAGAGTTTGGCCGATGCAGGTGTTGCTGCTGGAGAGCGTGTTGCCATTATTCTTGACAACAGCGTGGAATGGGCTGCAATTGCATACGGTGCCAATGGAATCGGTGCTGCTTACACTGCCATGTATACACATCAACACGGCGATGAATGGGCATACATTCTCAACGATTCAACACCTTCGATGCTTGCTGTTGCCAACACTGCAATCCTAGACAAACTTGTCAAACACCTTCCAAGCGATGCTGCAGCATGGCCACGATGCGGTGTAATCCTTCTAGGTGATGAGCCAGCAAATGAAATTCCTCCAGAGGGAATTGAAGTCCATGCATGGTCCGACTTTGTAGCAGCAGGTAGAGCCAGCGAAAACACATTTGAAGTTGCAGACGATCCTTTCGCTCTAAACACACTGATTTACACTTCAGGAACAACCGGTAATCCAAAGGGTGTTATGCTCACCAACTGGAACACGTTGTCCAATGTACTGTGTGTTCAATCCGCTTTCAAGGTCTATGTTGGCGATAAAAACGCTGCTTTCCTTCCTTGGGCGCACTCCTTTGGAAGCACCTTCGACCTTCACTGGATGATTCGATGTGGCGTTCACATCAACCTGATTTCTGAGATTACNCGAATTGCGGACGAATGTATTGAAATCAAGCCTGCAGTTCTTCTGGCTGTACCTCGTGTGTGGAACAAATTCTACGACCGAGTCAACAGCCAATTTAATGAAGCAACAGGTGTCAAGAAATTCCTCATCGGAAAAGCAAAGAAATCTGCGGCCAAGCGTATTGAAAAAGCCGGTGTTGAATGTGATGCAGTCCCTCCATCAGGTTTCTTTGACAAACTCTACGACAAGCTCGTTTGGTCCAAAGTTCGAGCACGTTTCGGTGGTAACATTCGATTCTGTATGTCAGGAGCAGCTGCTCTTTCACCGGATGTTGCCGCATTTATCCAGCAAGTTGGATTCAGTTGCTATGAAGGATACGGTCTTACCGAAACCTCTCCATTGGTTGCTGCCAACGGATGGTCTGGACCCGGAACTTCTAAACTACGCTGCGTAGGATTGGTTGCGAACGGTGTCAAAGTGACCATCGATACCGATGCTTGGGACGACCCAGAACGACCTGACGAAGGAGAAATCATTGTTCACGGTCCAAACGTTATGCAGGGATATTGGAACAATGAGGCTGCTACCAAAGAGGTCATTATGGAACCTGGCGTATTCAGAACTGGAGACTTGGGTAAACTTTCATCCGACGGTTACCTCTCAATCACCGGCCGAGTCAAGAGCCAATTCAAGTTAGAGAATGGNAAGTATGTCTCACCGGCGCCTTTGGAAGAAAACCTCAAACTTTCACCGCTCGTTGAACAAGCTGTTCTCGATGGACGAAACATGTTGAAGACGTACCTCATCGTTCACCCGAACATGGATGCTCTCAAAGCTGCTCTTTCCAGTGCTGGGGTCGATGCTTCAGGCAGCGATGCTGACATTTGTGGTCGTGCTTCAACTCGTGAGTGGCTTCTTGCTGAATTGAGAGAAAAGAACATGCAAGCACCAACATGGAAAGGCTATGAAAAAGCTGCGAACATCATCCTCGACCCGGTTGAGTGGACCACAGATAACGATATGCTGACACCTTCAATGAAGGTCAAACTACGTAATTTGTTAACCCTCCACGAAGAGGAAATCAAGACCTTTTGAGCAATTGCCTCTAGTTAAATCAGCCAAAAAGGGCTGATTTTACGCTTTTTGACGGGAAAGAGGTTATAACCCGTCAAGATAAACTGTCTTCATGGCAAAACAATTCACAAACGCTGATGCTTTTGTCACCAAACCTGTAAAGAATTCACTCTACGGCTCAAGGCTGTTTCCTAAAATTATGCAGAAGCCTATTGGCGTTGGGGTTTTTGTTGGTTTTTTGGTTGGTGTTGCAAACACGCTTTTCCTTTCAATTCCGTTGCTGTTTTCCGTTCCAGGAGGCGTATTGCTCGGCATGGCAGTCTGCATCGTTGCGTGCCCAGGAATGCGAAGTGAATTGGCACAACACAAAGCAATTCAATTGGAAAANCGTCAAAAATTGATTTCGCGAAACGGTCGAAAAAACGTATTTACAACCTACGATTAATCTTCAAGCTCGTATTGGTTGCTGGTCGAACCAGCCAAGGTGTTTATGAGGGGTTGACGAGGGCCGTCAACGGGGGAGAACATGGCACGCCAACTCATCAANATCGAAGGTGTTGACCGAAGTTTCGGTCCAGTCGATGTTTTGCTCGATATCAACCTCTTGGTTCAAGATGGTGACCGTATCGGAATCGTTGGTCACAACGGTGCTGGAAAAACAACGCTACTCAACACCATAAGTGAACAATCACAAGACGTCGGTGAAATAGAATTTGCACCAGGAATTCGAATTGCTTATCTTACACAAATTCGAGACATTGAGTCGGATTCAACCATTGAAGAAGAACTCGGCCGTAAGGGTCGACAATTCCAAGAATTGGAGGAAGAAATTGCTGCTATTGAAGCGCAAATGGCTGACCCAGCATTCTATGAAGGCGATTGGGAATCGGTCATGGAACGTTACTCAGAACTGCAACAAACCCTCGGAGCAAGCGGCGGTAGTAATGTTGCCAGCATCGCAAAGGCAACACTCGCACGTCTTGGCTTGGATAAGCATCCAATGGACATGAAAGTCAGCCAACTGTCTGGAGGAGAAAAGGCGAAACTTGCTCTTGCTCGACAACTCGTGGGACTGGCNGGCGTCGATGTGATGTTCCTTGACGAGCCGACCAANCACTTGGATATTGAGACCACAGAATGGCTTGAAGGGTTCCTCAAAGATTTCAAGGGCGCTCAACTCATCGTTTCTCACGACCGATATTTCCTCGACCAAGTGTGCACTCGAATCGTTGAAGTGGACAACCTTAGGGCATGGCCGTGGAAAGGAAACTACAGNCAGTTCTTGCGACAAAAAGTGGCAACTGAGGCTGCTCTGGGCGATATGATTCATACCGTTGAGAAAAAAATCGCTGCAACAACCGGCGCACTCAAACAGATGAAGCGTGCGAACAAGTACGACAAATCGATTTCTGCGAAACAAAAGATGATCGAAAGAATGCAACAGGAATTGAAAGCACTCAAGGCTCGTGTACCAAAGAAACGCAAACCACTGATTCTCAGTTTGGAAGCCATCGACAAAGCAAGCATGGACGTTTTGCAACTTGATGGTGCAACCAAAAAGTACGACGGTCTTGAACGCCCTATTCTTGACAATCAAGATTTGGAAGTACGCAAAGGCGACAGAATCGGCATTGTCGGCGGCAATGGACAAGGAAAAACAACGCTGCTGAAACTCATCAACGGTGATGAAGCGTTGACAAGCGGTAAGCGAGACCTCGCACCGGGATGTGAGATTGGTTACTTCCATCAAGACCACGCTACGCTGGATTTCAACCTCAACCCAGTCGAACAAATCCAGAAACTCAGACCGGATTTCCAGTACGGTGACATTCGTGCTGCTTTAGGTCGATTCCAATTCTCCAGCGACCAAGTGACAACCAAACTCTCTCAACTCTCGGGTGGAGAAAGAGCTCGTGTGGCGTTGCTGAAGTTGTTGCTTGAAGAAAACAACCTCTTGCTTATGGACGAGCCNACCAATCACCTTGACATGGATTCCAAAGACACATTGGAAGAAGCACTGAAAGGATACGAAGGCTCATTGATTACCGTTTCCCACGACCGCTGGTTCCTCGACCAAGTGGTCAATCGCATATGGGAATTGCAAGACGGCGTGGTGACGGTGTATTACGGAAACTACACCGATTACATTCGTGCAAAGAAGGGACTTCCACCACTTGCNGAAGGCGAAGTTTCCGATNTTTGAGCCTCAACTTGNAAGGGCTGATTTGATGAACCAACAGCCAGTGGCATCGGCATGGCCGATGAAGACCCCGTGTTNGAGACGACGACCGGCCCGGTCCGTGTCATCACCGCAGCGTCCTTGTTCGACGGCCACGATGCGGCGATTAACGTCATGCGAAGGCTGATTCAATCCTCGGGTGCAGAAGTCATTCACTTGGGACACGACCAATCGGCAAAAGCGGTTGTTGATTGTGCGGTTCAAGAAGACGCTCACGCCGTTGCACTTACCTCCTATCAAGGCGGTCACGTGGAATATTTCACCTACATTCGGCAATTGCTCGATGAAGCAGGATGCGAACANGTACGGATTTTTGGCGGAGGTGGAGGNACCATTACGCCACCAGAAATTCGTACTCTTCACCAGTCTGGGATATCCAAGATTTACTCACCCGATGATGGACGAACCATGGGCCTCATGGGCATGATTCACCACTTGATGGGGCTAGCATCGGAAGTCAACTTGGTCGGTGATGCTCGGCTTGCATCCATCGATGGTCCAGTAACTCCCGATGACATGGCAAAAGTTGGTCTGTTGATGACGCTGTCTGAAAGTGCGGATGATGCGACGTTCAAAGCTGCGGTTGACAAGGCGCGTTCCTCGGACAAAGAAGTACCAGTGATTGGATTCACAGGAACCGGTGGTGCTGGAAAGTCAAGTTTACTCGATGAATTGATGCTTCGTATTCAACGAGATAATCCTGGAAAGAAAGTCTGTCTGCTGTGCGTTGACCCAACAAGAAAGCGAACCGGTGGNGCACTGCTTGGAGACAGAATCCGTATGAATTCACTCTCAAACAACGACTTGTTCATGCGCAGCCTCGCCAGTCGAGGCTCTGGTTCTGAAATCAGTGCCAATCTTGACCGAGCAATCGAAGTCGCCAAAGCGGTTGGGTTTGACATGATATTCTGTGAAACAAGTGGAATCGGTCAAGGCAGCGATGCNATCACTTCGGTGGCAGACCATTCGCTGTATGTCATGACTGCCGAATTCGGTGCCCATACCCAACTTGAAAAGATTGAGATGCTGGATGTTGCTGATGTGGTCGTGCTCAANAAGTACGAAAAGCGAGGCAGTGAAGATGCACTTAGAGCAATCCGAAAGCAAGTACGACGAAATCGCAACNTGTTTGATATCGAAGATGAGGCTTTACCGGTAGTAGCAACCATCGCCAGCCAATTTGCTGACGGTGGTGTTGACCGNCTGTGGTGCAAACTTTCCGATATCGTCGGCTTTGAAGCCAGTGAGCCGGTTGATGAAATGGGTGCACGAAAGGGTGTCATCCCTCCAGAGCGCATTTACTATCTCTCAGAAATTGCTGCTACGGTTCGAGAATACCATGCTGGCCATGAAGCGGTTGCGCAGCAACTCCGCTTGTGCCAACACCTTGAGACTGCGGCCAAACACGCCACAGAACGCGGAGCGAAAGCCATCGCTGCTGACCTACAAGCTCAGATTGATGAAATCCTTGAATCNCTTGAAGATGCACGTAAAGATTTGGCAGAGTTCCGCTCTTTGGCCGAACAGTACTCGACCGGAGAATTCACCTATCANGTTCGTGGCAAGCCGTTTACGGTCAAAACCACGACCGAATCTCTTGCCCATTCTGATATCCCGCGAGTCGCCTTACCAACCTTTGCCGATGACGGTGAATTGTTTTCCTTCATCAAGAAAGAAAATGCTCCCGGGCATTTCCCGTTCACTGCAGGCGTTTTCCCGTTCAAGCGAACCGACGAACTGTCGGCTCGTATGTTTGCTGGTGAAGGNGAGGCAGAGCGAACCAACCGCCGATTCCATTACTTGAGCCAAGGCCAAGACTATGTTCGGCTGTCAACAGCGTTTGATTCAGTAACACTGTACGGCCGTGACCCTGCTCGACGCCCCGATATTTGGGGTAAAGTCGGAAATTCAGGCGTCAGTATTGCTACATGCGATGATGCAAAGCGACTGTATTCTGGATTCGATCTGTGCAATCCGAACACTTCAGTNAGCATGACCATCAATGGGCCTGCTCCAATCATTTTGGCGTTCTTCCTCAACGCTGCTATCGACCAACAAGTCGAGGCACATCTGGTCAAAGAAGGTAAGAAACTCGAATTAACCGACACTGCGTACAGAGGAGAATTGCCCGAAGGTCACAACGCATTCGGCCTAGCTAGCGTTGGACGTCGAGGCGATGAAATGGTCGATGCTGCTACATACGCCGAAATCAAAGCACGTACATTGCAAACGGTTCGTGGAACAGTTCAGGCAGACATTCTCAAAGAAGACCAAGCGCAAAACACCTGTATTTTCTCAACACCTTTCGCACTCAAACTGATGGGTGATGTGCAGCAGTACTACATTGACCATGGCGTGCGAAACCACTACTCGGTCTCCATTTCAGGCTACCACATTGCTGAGGCTGGAGCCAATCCAATCACCCAATTGGCACTGACGCTTGCCAACGGTTTTACCTATGTTGAATACTATCGAAGTCGAGGCATGGACATCAACAAGTTCGCACCGAACTTATCGTTCTTCTTTAGCAACGGACTTGACCCTGAATACACGGTCATTGGGCGAGTTGCTCGCCGTATCTGGGCGGTGACTATGCGAGACCTGTACGATGCAGATGAGCGAAGTCAGAAGCTCAAGTACCACATTCAAACCAGTGGACGCAGCCTGCACGCACAAGAAATCGACTTCAACGATATCCGAACCACACTCCAAGCACTGCTTGCTATTCAAGACAACGCCAACTCGCTGCACACCAATGCCTACGATGAGGCCATCACAACGCCAACCGAGGAAAGTGTTCGTAGAGCCCTTGCAATTCAGTTGATTGTCAACAAAGAAAGCGGCTGGACCAAGACCGAAAACCCAATGCAAGGCTCGTTTATTGTTGACGAGTTGACCGATTTGGTTGAAGAGGCTGTCCTCAAAGAGTTCGAAGCCATAAGCCGTAGAGGTGGCGTTCTTGGTGCAATGGAGACGATGTATCAGCGCGGCAAGATTCAGGATGAATCGATGTATTACGAGCACTTGAAGCACGATGGAACGCTCCCAATTATCGGCGTTAACACCTTCCAAAATCCGAACGCACAAGTGTTTGATGAATCGAGTGCCGATGATTTTGAGATGGAATTGGCACGTGCTACGCCTGAAGAGAAAGAAGCGTGCTTAGAGCGAGTGACCACACGACAGACTGCTGAGGCAGATGCAACTGCTGCAGCCCTCAAGCAGTTGCAAGAGGTTGCTCGTCAAGGCGGCAACGTGTTTGAAGAATTGATGGAGACGGTCAAAGTCGCCTCACTCGGTCAAATTACCGATGCGCTGTTCAATGTCGGTGGACAGTACCGACGCAACATGTGATTGCTCATTCTTCTTCAGACCACAAACGACGCATGACTTTCCCGGTCATTTCACCGGCATCCATTGGTTCAATGTCGTGTTCGACAATGAGATGCTTCACCAATTCGTGTTGAACAACCATCTCATGACACTCTGGACATTCGAGTTCACGAGCTGGACGGTAACCCATGAATTCCAT
>NYZH01000021.1 GCA_002687075.1 Methanobacteriota archaeon | reverse complement strand
CAAACGCACGAGAAGGAGTACACGAAGTTGCAGCACGATATATTTCAGTGCGACCTGGGATCGGACACGTCGTCGACGTTTTATTTGTCGACGAAGGAGCGCGTGCTCGAGTGGTTCGAGAGTTTCAACGACGCGATCCGCGCGGACCCCGATTCCGTGAAGGACGTGCTCGTGACCTTTTGCGACATGTTTCGCGACGACATAACACCTCTGTGGAGACTGTGCAAGGTGGAGCACACCCCCAAGTTCGTGGAGGAGGTGTACTTGGAGTGCTTCACCGACTACGCCAAGGAGGAGGACCTGAAACACGTGGAGAAATGGATACTCGGTCTTGGGTACAGTAAGGAATTCATGGACGGCATAAAAGAGAGTTTGTGGGAAGTATAAATACAATACAATGCATTAAAAAAAAAATGGTAAAGGTAGCGAAGAAAACAAATCCTAAGTTATGGAATCGTGTAAAGAACGAGGTAAAGGCTAGCGGCAAGGGAGGCAAACCCGGCCAGTGGTCGGCGCGCAAGGCTCAGATGGCGACGCAAAAGTACAAAGCGAGAGGCGGCGGTTACACCGGCGCAAAGTCTTCTGGCAATAGCCTGAAAAAGTGGCAGAAGGAGGAGTGGGGAACCAAATCGGGAAAAAACTCAACCCAAGGGAAGGATGCCACCGGGGAGCGCTACCTTCCCAAGAAGAAGCGCGACAGTTTGACGAAAAAGGAGTACGCCGCGACGAGCCGCAAGAAGCGCGAGGACACGAAGAAGGGTAAACAGTTCAGCAAACAGCCGAAAAAGGTGGCGCGCAAAACGTCTCAGAAAAAGTAGTCGTTGTGCTTGGTGCTTGGACACCCTCACCCCTGCATTGTTCCCGCTCTTTATTCCAGGCGAGCAACTCCGTTGTCACGTCGGGGGACACGTCGAGCGTATGTGACTCTCTCGTAGTGTGCGAATGCCGGGGGACCTGTCCAAAAAGGCCTGCTCCTGCTCGTCCAGGGTCGAATCCTCGTTGAAATTGCTGTTGACACAACCGTCGGTGCGAAAGACCGACGGTTGTGTCACCGCCTCGATGAGCTCTTCGGGACGGATCATTGCTCTGGTGCGCGGCTCCATAGAGGGGGATAGGTGACTTGCCTCTATGACTTTTTGTCAGTGGTTCACCAGTGACTAGTCAGTGACTAGTCAGTGACTAGTCAGTGGTTCACCAGTGACTTTTTTTTAAAAATTTGCGCGCGAAAATTCACCCCCAAGTACACCAGTAATACACCAGTAATACACCAGTAAATACAATGGCACCCGTGACATTACGCACCCCTGAGCGCCGTGCACCGGCGCGCTGTCCCAACGTGAAGCGGCGACGACTCGAGCGTGTCCGTTCGTCTCGTTCGTCTCGTTCGCGTCGGTTGAACCGCGTGCGCGGCAGCCACCGCGCGAAGACGATGATGCGCCTTGCGCGCCACCGCACATCAAGACGACGTTTGGCCTCGGGTTTGGCTTCGGCCTCGGCCTTTGCCTTGGCTTCGGCCTCGGAGATACTTGCGCGCTGGACATCACAGCAAACGCAGCAAGCGCCTGGCCGCGCGCCTGGCCGTGCACTTGGCCGTGCGCCTGGCACNNTGCACCGCGTNAGATTNGTGGANTNGNTGCGCGACCGGCGCGANNNGCGACGCCGTTACCTCAAGTTTGCGAGACGATTGCAGAACAGCGAGAGGACGACGACGCAGGTGGTGTGGAAATTAAAGCCTGTGGCAAGACCGAATAAGGAGAACGATTTGCCGGACACGGCGGCTCCCGATCCCGTGTTGCGTCCTTGGGATTGCACGAACGGGGAGTGGATGCACACCGGCAAGTACTGGCGTTCTTACTGCTGCCGCTGCGGCGAGTTGTTTCCGAAATACAATTTGCTAGAAGGGTACACTTACTGTACAGAATGTAAAAATNATTAAAACCAAATACTAAAATCTAATTGATCTGTCGCTAAATCGTACACGAGTACTGCCCATATCCAGGCGTGCAAAAATTTGGAGAGAAGCGTAGCGTAATGGTGTTTGACACCGGAGTACTGNATGGCGACAAAATAATAAACCCACGACGGCGGTTGNATGTGAAANTCGAAGAGAAGACTCGAGACGAAAGCGATGAAGAAGGCCGAGGCATAGAGCGCTGTGATTTTGATACTGGTGCGCAGACTGGCGTCGCACGTGTCTTCGACGAGACACCAGAAAACAACACTGGCACCTACTACGGCGATGTTGGCGTAGTCTAGAGTGGTCCTGTCCACGTAGTAGAGCAGCGCGATGTGCGCGACGAGTCCGAGAAGAAAGACGAGATACTGCGTNGCCGTTCTGAACTGTTGNTGTGACGANGTGGGATTCCANACGGCGTCGAGNGCGAACCAGCCTAGCACCCACTGCGTGCCTAACCATCGTTGCACGGGAATGGCTTTTGCGGCGGAGACGGCGGTGGCCGCGGCGCACAGAGTCAGCACGTACACAACAGCGTCAATTGTGGTGTACGCGCTCTGCCTGTGGCTTTGCCTGTGGCTTTGCGCGTCCGCGCTTTGCCTGTGGCTTTGCGCGCTTTGCGATAGACTGATGTAATTCCACATGATGTTGCCAGTGCGCTAGTGCGCGTTGCTGCACGGCACAACATATATACAGAAAAAAGAAAGACTATAAGTTGTGTGAGCATCACGTAAAAAAAATGAAGTCTCTTTTTTTTGCACTCGTGTCTCTCTCTCGGTTATTTGCAATTTTTGCAGACGTTCAGCAACTTAATGGTGTCAGTTACGTGGAAGTTCCAACCGGTAGTCTTCCTGGTGTAGATTACCTCATGTTGAGCACTGGGGATTGTGAAAAATTAGTTGGCGGTGACGGCGGCTATCCTTGGGAACCCGATTTTATGAGAAGATTTGAAGGCTGCGACGGGAGCTATTACCCGGCAGGTTGCATAAAAGATGCTGAGACAGAGGTAATTTTCTACACCGAAGTCGTGCAAGACCGTTGTGTGAGCTCTTTTGGTTATGCGAAAACAACTAATAGATATATTGGCATCGGCCAACCTCCGCCGACGTTAGAAAGTTTCGGAGCGACGGAGCTTGCGGTCGAGTACTCGGAGCGCACGAAGAAGTGCGATGCATGGGGACTGGATCTGTGAGATATGCACAGAAAGTAGAAAAATAATATTGTGTATACTCGAGGAGCACCTCGACTCTTAGTACGCGACCCACCCTGCGACCTTGGTACCAAAACGCAGCGGTCTTATTTTGACGGGTGTCTTTTTGACGGGGTACGGCAGCCACTCTTCGTGCGCGTCGGTCCTCCTTCGCTTCACTTTCCCTGCTCTGGCTTTGGACTTTTTGGAGTTGCGTTTGTGCGCCTTGGCCACTTTCGCAAGACTCTTTTCGACGATCTTCCAGGACTTTTCGACGTTGCGCTCGCTGGCCTTTACGTCCTTAGCCTTGGATTTGACGTCCGGACTCTTTTCCTTCCCCGTAGGCACGGCGTCGGTTCCGCAGACGCGGCACGTTCCCTTTTTCAGCAGAGTGTTGGGTGGACCCGAACACTTGCATTGTTTGCAGGCGTACCTCTTCTTGGCGATCACCGACCGAAGACGTTCCTTGCGGCATTCCTGAATCGCTTTGCGGAGCCTCCAGCGCGCGCTGTCGAGACTCGATTTGGCGGACGCGTGCGCACGAAGACATTCTACGTGTTCACGAATTTCCGGATCGTTGTACGAGACGTTGCCTTCAATGTAGCGACCCACCAGCACTGGATCCCACTTCTNCGTTTCTTTGAATATTTGATCGCAGACTTTTCTCTCGGCGTTGGGTCCGACCACTGGACGATCGTAGGAGTCGTGCAGCGCAAACCCGGACGGTTTGCCGTCGTAATCGCCGTTCGACAACTCGCCGCACCTCCTGGCCGCGTCCTCGTAGTCCTTGGCCGTCGCGTTGTACTCACCGCTATCCTCGTACGAATCGGCACCCATTGTGACTGTGTGTCTGTGACTGTCTGTGACTGTGTGTGACTGTGTGCCACTGAGACAGTCACTGAGTCACTGGACACCCACTGAGACAGTCACTGAGTCACTGGACACCCAAAAAAAGTCACTGAGTCACTGAGTCATTGAGTCACTGGTTTACCGTGGTTTACCGTTGGTTCACAGCATGTCCAAGCGCCGCAAGAGGACATCATCCTCGAGATCCGCGTCGGGAGCCGCGTCGGGAGCCGCGTCGGGAGCCGCGCTGTCTTTGAAGCAGCTTGCGCCGCAGCAGGGGACGGCGCGCGCGAAATGTTTGCAGTGGTTGCTGGACCATCAACATCTCGACCGCTACCTCGAGTTTACGGATCCCGGGGAAAAGGCTATTATTGAGCAGGTGCGTTTGAAGCATCACCTCGGTTGTTTTCAGGAGTTTTTGACGTTTAAAATCGGTGAGGACGACGACGAGAGGAACCAGCTCATGGCGAATTTCACGCTGGAAACGCAACACAAAGAACCGGACGAGA
Source organism: Methanobacteriota archaeon (assembly GCA_002687075.1). Taxonomy (GTDB): domain Archaea; phylum Thermoplasmatota; class Poseidoniia; order Poseidoniales; family Poseidoniaceae; genus MGIIa-L1. The sequence continues at coordinate 9,143 of NYZH01000021.1, read as the reverse complement.
CATACGTCCGCGGAAAAAAAGACGTGTTTATTTACTTGACGGCGAAGTTTGAATACGTTTATGAGGACGACGAGGACGACGAGGACGTCGCAGAGGTACTTGTGACTGTCCGCTTTAACGGCCAGATGTGGTTAGACGTGACGACTGAGAACTTTAAGGGAGACAGATTTCACTCGAGAGAGCATAGATGGCGCGTGCTTGCCGACCGGAAGGACTTTGCGGCGGATTTGAGAAAGAGAGATACCGAGAGTAAGATTTTGTGCGGTGTCGTCAAGGCGCTGCGCCTCGTGAAACAATACACTCGCTGTGAGACGGTGGTGGCGGAACCGGAGGGGAAGGGACCGCTGTTGTGCGGCAACTTGTACAAGAAGAGTCCTGGGGTGCACGAGTGTCCCCAGTGCCGTATGAAACGTTACATTAAGCAATAATATTTTGTTGTGGTACCCAACTAATCCAGGAACACGCCTTGAAAAGTCAGTAACCGATAAATTTATTGAATGTAGCAATAAACTAGAAGAGGTGGAATTCCAAGTCGCCGCGCAGGACGACTGTCAATTAGAAAGTTTCGGAGCGACGGAGCTTGCGGTCGAGTACTCAGAGAGTGATACAGTCAGTGACTGTGACTGTGTGTCACTGGACACCCACTGGACACCCAAAAAAAGTCACTGAGTCACTGAGTCACTGAGTCACTGAGTCACTGAGTCACTGAGTCACTGACCAGTCTGTGACTGTACCACACACCATGTCTGAGTTTCTCCAGAAGATAGCGACAGGCCTGCGCGGCGAGACGGGTACTTACGAGGGTCACGATAAGTTTTACTGGTACAATTATTTGTACTCCAGCATGCTGGAGGAGCGGCGCGACGAGCCGGGAGCGGCCGCGTTCCTCGAGGAAATCACGACGGTGACCCCGGAACAGTGGTTCGAACACTTCACGCAAAAGCTCACAGTGTTCCAAAGAACGGGGGAGGGGTACCACGAGGGTTTGGAGGCGCACTTCCCTCTCTTTAAAGGAGCCGCGCCGGAAGACCACCCTTACCCCGAAGCGTTTGCATTGTCGTCGTAGATGTACACGTAATAAATTAAAAACTATTTTGTTGTGGTACCCAACTATCTACTCCGAAATCAAAGTCCTCGTCGTCGATGTCCATGTCGTTAGTGTCCTGCACCTTGGCGTGCGTCCTCTCCATCACTTCGTCCCTGCACACGTCGAGGTAGGGGTTGTGCATCGGTTGTCCCAGCACGAGCCTGTCCATGTGTCCCCGCACTGGATCTCTGAACTGGTTGGCGGCGGCCTGCGTTAGAGGATCCGTCGGCCTTTCGAACGTGGCGAGCCACAGCGCTCTCTCGGGTGACTTTTTCTTCATGCCGTGCCGATTGCATCCTATCAGTTTTCCAGATTGAGTCATAACATCGCACAGCAGCTCCAGGTGCCTTTCGAGCAGCGTGACGTTGAAACACCGGAGCATGCGCTTCAGCTCCTCGTGAATGCATCTCCTGGCGGCCTCGATGCCGAACTGCGCCTTCATCTCCTCAAAGTTGGTGGTGCGCAGCGTTTTCAAATCCAGATCGCTTTTGTCCTCCGGCATCTCGTCGCACACCACCCACTCTCCGGTCCTCCTCAACCCGGCGATGCACCCCGAGATCGTTTTCCCGAGCAGAGCCGCGGACACGGCTCTGTCGGTGTGGATCACGGTCTTCCCGTCCTCCCGCTTAGCGTAGGCCACCCGAATCCCCTCGCCTCTGAGCACTCCGACGACGCGCTCCGCGGACGCCTCGGTCTTCACGAGCATGCTCATCAGAGGCGCAAAGGTCGTCTCCCCTGGATCGTCAGGCCAAGCGTAGTACTTGCGCACCGTGGCCTCGTCCTCCGGCTGCGGCATCCCCTTCTCCTCGACGAGATCGCCTAGCCTCACGAGCGCCTTGCGCCTGACCCACGCGTCCCACTGAGACTCGGGAAGCCTGAGGCGGAACGTGACTCTGACGAAGCGGCATTTTTTCGTGAGATTAATCAACTGCTTGAACTCAGCGTAGTTCACACTCTCACGGCCGATACTATGGAAACTGTTCAGAGTGAACTGTGTCGACTTGGCGGCGAGCGCCGAGGCCACGACGCACCCGACGTTCTCGGAGCACTCGACTCTGCTCAGGTACAGCCTGCGGTCCACCTCCTCGAGAACGCGCGCGGCGGCCTCGTCCGACAACACCTCGAGCGCGAAGGGATGCAGGTGCACCCTGAGCCAGGACGCGAGCATGGCCTCGTGCTGGTCGTCGTCCTGGCTTCCGCAGTGTTTCTCCACCATGGCGTCGACGTCGCGGCACCATTGCCTCTGCGTCTCGGCCGTGACGACCTCGAACACGTCCCTGGCGCCTCCGTCTCGGTGCATCTCGGCGTCCACGATCCTGCGCACGCTGATCGGCACGACGAACGTGCGCTCCAAAAGCTGCTGGCGCGTGGTGCCGCGGAACAGAGTTTGAATGGCCTCCACATCTTTCCTCAGCCTCGCATTCAACTTGCGAGTAGTGTCTGAATCCTGGGACACGACGAACTCGGACTTCTCCTCGGGAGACCGCAGCGACTCCCACTCGACGCTGTAGGAGGACCTTCCGTCGCCTCCGAACCGGAAGGACACCACCGACCCGTCCGAAAGGTCTCTGACGGTGCCAAAGTAGTCCGCGCTCAGAGGCGAGAGCGCCGTGCTCAGTTTGCGAAAGGCGTACCCTGTCTCGGGGACCAGACCCGTGGATTCGATCATGGACTCTCTCCCCTTCTTGGCGTGCATCACGTACTCCGAGACCTTCATCTTGGTGGCGAACCCGGAGGCGACGAAGGAGTCGCCGAAGGAGTCGCGCGCCGCCTGCGTCGTGAAGCACCGCTTGCCTCGGACCCCGGAGGCGCTCAGCGTCTCGGGGAGCGGGAACACACCTTTGGCGTCTCTCTCGGTGGCCATGCGACCCAGAGAGGCTTTGACCATGCAGAAATTATGCATGGAACCTTTCGCGCCTGACTTCACGCAGTGGAGAAACCCGGACGGCCGAGCGTTCGCGTCCGCGTCCACGAGCGCCTGGATGCGCCTGTTGGCGAACTGGATGTGCTCCTCGAGCGCCGTCTCGTGGTGCTTCTCGTACAGCGCCTTGGCGACGTCCACGGCCTCGAGGCACTTTCGCCTCAGCTCCGGGTGGGGTCTCAGCTCCTCCAGGAAAATGGTGGTGGGAGCAATGTCGGCGTTGTATGCGTTGGCGGCCACCTCCGACCCCCACACAAAGTCAGCGGCGGCCTCCTTGCCTTCGTCGAGCACAATATCGTGCACGAGTCTCTGTAGCACCGACTTGCCGATTCTTCCACGGCGCAATACCCCTGCGACGACAACGACGCCGCCGTGCACGTTGGTGTACCCGCTCGGCAGAGCAAGACTCCAGAACCTGGAGGGTGAGCAGGGGAAATCGGGGTTGGGTTCCTCTAGAGCGCGTCGTTGCATCGGAGGGGTGGCTTTCGAAACGAGCACGAACCACTGCTTTTTGTCCAGAAGAGGCGCTTCGGGGGACGACATCATCCAGGGTCCCAGCCTGCCACCCTGCACGGGACAGATAATAGCCTTTCCGTCGGCGGCGTCCAGAATGTTGTGCACCGGGGATAACATCTCGGCCTCGGCTCTGGCCTCCGGAGTTTGCAGCACGTGAATGTTCATCTCGTCTCCGTCGTAGTCGGCGTTGTAACTGGTGGTGACGCTATAAGGTATTTTGAGCGTGCGGTCGGCCTCGTCCTTCAGGACGCGGATGCGCGTGGCCATGATGGACTTTTTGGAGAGCGTCGGCTGCCTGTTGAGCAGCACCCAGTCGTCGTCCTGGAGGAACCGGTTGACCTTCCACCCGATCTCCAACCAGGCCGGCGGCGAGGCCTCCCTCAAATCAATGACCTCCCCCGTGTCCTTCACGATGGAACCTGCCTTTTTGGCGCGCACCAGATCCAGAAGCAAGTGGCGGTTCCACGACGTGACATAAATCGGCACCGTCATGTTGTTGGCGATGAATTGGGGGACCCCCACGACGTCGCACCTGGCGTTGGGGAAGGGTGTGACGACGCACCTGGCGGTCTCGGTGCACCTGTACCCGGCGCAGGCGCCGCGCAGCAGACCGTCCTTGAACCTGAGTTTCTGGCTGGCGTGAATGTACTCGTGCTTGGTTTTGGCCATGTTGCCGTCGAGGTAGCAGCTGTAGGCGTTCTGAACGGCCATGAGAAGTTTGCGCTGGGTCATGAGATCTCCCTGGAAGGTACCGTCCTCGGCGCTTTTTCCCACGAGTTTGCGCTTCAGCGTCTGATCGACCCGCACGAGCTTCATGAGAAGATAAGTGAGATCGGACTCCCCCCTGACGTCATCGCGCACGCCTCCGATGCAAGGCCTGAGTCGAATGGAGGGGACGTGGAGCACCGTGGTCACGAATCGTTTCGGATGCGTCCACCTCTGCGCGACGGGATGGTCTTCCGGCACGAGAGAGAACCTGGCGAGCGCCGAGGACGCCGGGAAGGGTTCCCCCTGTTTTCCCAGGGTCAACGTCTGGTCGTTTTTGTCCCAGCACACCGAGGAGAGAGGCGCGCCTCCGCAGGGACACGGCGTTTTGAGTTTCAGCGAAATCAGATCGTGAACGGTGGCATTGCGTTTCAACCGCGCCGCTTGGTCTAGATCCACGTGCACCTTGCCGCAGGAGCACACGATTTTGAGCCACACGCAGATATGCCTTACGAACATGACATTGTACAGCGGCGCGGCAAGCTCGTAGTGTCCCGGATGTCCGTGCTTGCACTGTCCCGAGGAGTACTTTGCGCCGCAGGTGCCGCAGGGTCTTCCCGCCGAAGGACCGAATTTGGGGGATCTCAGGCCGTTGAGAAGAGGTACACCGTTGTCGTGGATTTTGGCCGTGGTGACTTCCACGCAGGATACGGCGCGGATCTCCTCGGCCGACGGCACGTGGTAGCGCAACCCTTTGATCTCGGTGCCGCTCTCAATCGGTTCCGGCGGTCCCGGTGGACTCGGTGAAGGACTCGGTGAGGGACTCGGTGAGGGAGGGGAGACGCGCACTCTGGCTGGATCGTAGGCGTGTCCTTCGTACCCCAAACCATCGTCCGGCAGGAACGCCGGGTAGTCGGGTTCGGGTGGCGATGCCTGTGGCGATGCTTGCGGCGGCGAGGCCTGTGACGCCGCGGGGTAGGCGTACGCCGCGTCGAACGGCAGGAAGGCGGGATAGTCGGGTGGCGCGGCCTGCGGCGGCGCCGCGGGGAACCAGGGGTCATGGTACAGGGTTTCCATGTTTCATTTGAAAAAATAGAGACTATATGTTTTAAGCATACCCGGGTACTGTCTAACTGTGTACTGTATCCTGTGTTGCAAAAAAAAATGCCTACAGACCTGACAATTTTTAACACCTACATGTACGAGGATGGGGAGACACTACATTTAGATAAGATACGTTTTTGGGACGAAAAAGGACCAAAAAGGTACCTAAAGCGGAATAACCTTGGCGTGATCGATTTTAAATTTACGGAACCAGAGGAACCAGAGGACGTGTTGATTACGTCTTTTAGGGACAGCATTAAAAAAATCGAAATCGTCACGGGTGTAGACGAGATAAAAAACTCCGACGGAACCTTCAGACTGACTACAACATCCATCGGCGGACCGCAAAAGGAAAAAGAATATATGATCTCTACCCCTGTTCTGTATTTAGGTCACACACTTAATATACACGTACAATGGTGCAACCATTTGCGATCGCAAGTGTCACAACCCAATTACAAAATGGCGGTAAAGCGCTTTTTTGATGGATTTGATGCACTGAGACTGTAGTTAACTCTGTCTCACCTTAATTTAAAGCCGCTGACATTTTCAATTTCTCTTCCAGGTCCAGGTCCTTATTTGTTTGAAAGCCGCGTTTGAAAAATACGCATCTGCGGGGGGGGGGGGGGGAGACCCACATTAATTATATTGGTGTAAACTCAGTGAAGTGAGGGGTAGGCTTTGGCGGTACGCTTAGATGGTGGTCGGCTGCGCTTTTTTTTGCAATGAGCTTTCGGAACCGCCTTTGACCGCGGTTCCTTTGGTTTCTTTTTGCGTTGTCTCTTGATCGAGCGCTTCTTTTGGTCGCGTTCGCGCCGCTCTTGCCGCGCCGCGTACTTAGGAAAGTGTACCAACACGTCTTTTGGCACGCACACCGCTTTGTGTGTTTTCCTCATGTAATCCACCCCCTTGGACGACCGCGTGCCAAAATTCTTTGGTTCTTTCTGCCAGGCCGTGACGACCACTCTGTTGCGAATGATTGCGTGTGAATTCTCCACGTAAAACGGGTTGATGTGTCTTTCTTTGCACCTGCGCCTCGCGTGTCGGCTCAGCTTGACATCGCTGCCGTCGCACAGAGAAAAATCACCGCCTCTCATCGCCGTCTTTAAATAACCTTTTCTAGACATTTTTTTTATGACAGTTTTCTTTGGTGACTTATACTTTACCTATTTTTCTAACACTAGTCACTGGTACCACAAACACCAGTTCTAACACTAGTCACTGGCACCACAAACACCAGTCACTGAAACATGCCGAAAGGACAGGGAAACGCTGGGGGGTGGCCGTCCAAGACGGGGAATCCGAGTGGTAAAGGGAGATCCAACGCGCCGAGCGCGCCGAAAGGGAGAGGCAGGGGACAGGGGAACGCCGGAGGGTGGCCTTCCACAACGGGGAAACCGAGCGGTAAAGGAAGATCCAACGCGCCGAGCAGTACACCGAGTACACAGAGTAAAAAGTAAATTAATTCCCTTTTAAATAGAATTCCTGTTTATTGTAGTGATTACGTTCCATCTCATACTCTGGCTGGAGAAATTTCAGCATGCACTGTAAATGCGACGGTACCAGCGTCTTTTCACCGTTCGCGACTTGGCGCAGCAAATTCAACCACTCCGCAAACAGTGTTCCGTCCAGATCAATGAAGAAGTTTCCCTCGTCGTCTGTGTCAGGCTCGAATCTTCCGCTGAAGAGCGACGCAAGCATGCCTCCAGCGCACGTCAGCGTGGACAAACGCGTCGTCATGAGAGTCCCGCCGACGTTGATTTTGACGATTTTCTTGCCAAACTTGTAAAAGTCTTGGAGTTTTTTCTTCTCAAACTGCCACTTGGACTTTTCCAGCTGCAACGCATTCCTCTCCACCTCAATGGCCTCGCGCTGGTCATTAACGTCTTTCTCCAGTTCCTTCTTTGTTTTCTCAAGGGAAGCGAACATATCGAATCTCTCCCGTTCCAGCGTCTTCATAAGATTCGTAATACCTTTTGTCATTTCCGAGGCGTCTTTCTTAAACTCGTCAAAAAGCTTTTGGGGAGAGCGCGTCTTGGTATTGTTGTTGGACATGTTGCTGAACCACAGAGCAAGTCACTGGTGAACCTGTGACTTGTGGTCACTCACTGGTGCAAGTCACTGGTTCACTCACTGGTGCAAGTCACTGGTTCACCACTGGTGAAAAAAGTCACTGGCTAATGAGGGTGTCAAGTGGTTACCTGTGGTTCCCACACAACTGTGGTTCTTGGTATGTCCGGGGATGAACGCGCGAGTAGGCGCACGCGCGTAGTGCTTGCACACGGCGAAAACGGTTTGATTCCTTCCGTCGCGTGTGTATACACCGCGCGCGCCTCGAACCGGCATCTTGTGGAGCACGTCAAGCGCCTGCAACAGACGTCCGGTGTAAAGCTGATTGCCTATTTGCTTGCCGAGCATCATTTTTTCTTGGACGCGGTGAAAAAGGCTCACCACCCTCATCCTAACCATCCAAACCTAGCAATGGTGGGATCGGTTTCAACCGTCGTGCAAAAATTGTCATCCGCGTGGCCCATGGTGGTTCCCATGGAACTAAGCTACAGTCTCCACGAATATTTAATGAGACTAATGGATTTGGCGCACATTGAGTTAATGTTCTATATGATTGATGGACACGAAGACGCGTCTCTTTTTTGCGATGGAAGAGTGTGTGTGTGCGTTTTTCATAAAGATGTCAGGAAACGACCCACAGCGCCGCAGAAGTTATTGGAGAGCAATCTCATTTGCTATAAATGACCTTATAAAGCAGGCATACGAGCGTCCGCGGAGTTGAAGCGTTTGTGCCATTGCGTTTGCATGGATTGGGGGGTGCTGCAGTGCAGTACTGCCACAGAGATCGAGGAATTTCTAGGGTCTTGCGAAAGAGTAAAGTGCAATTGGGTCGTCGCCGCGTGTATTATGTGCACGAAACACAAGCAGACAATCTCAGTTGACGTAGATCCGTTTTATGATATAAATAAATAGATATTATTTTAAAGCCGCTAGTATTTTCAATTTGTCTTCCAGTGTCATCGATTTTTTTTCGCCGCGGATCCAAAAATAACAATTCCCGGACTTGTGCACACTTTTTGTTGTCATGCTATGCCATTTATAAATGCTTGCTACCCCATTGGCCGGACTCTGCAGCTTCCAATGAAAAAGACCCAGCTCGTCCTCATCCGGGGTTTGAGGGTTGAAAAGCTTTTTCTTCCAATTGCGCGCCGCCTTATTTTGTTCCACCGCACAATCAAAGACGTCCCACCCACCAAGCCTTATGAAAGCGTGATGAATGTCTTCGAGTTTTTTATCGGGTAAGTCCGGCAAGTTTTTTGTTTCTATAAAGTTCATAATATGCGTGAACTGATCGTGTGTAATCCCGTAAGGGGTCACGTCCAGCGTTTCAGCTTCGCAAAGTCTGAACGAAGTGTTGGCGACGCCGATACCCAGAAGATGCATCAGTACGCGGGGAACTTCATCTTCGGAACAGACGCTTATCGTCATTGCAAGTCTTCGCACGTCCACCAACACGGTCGTTTGTGTCGTTTCCTCCGCGGAGGTCAAACACACTACAGGCATAATATCCGCGGTGATGCGCAGTTCCGTTGTGTTGTTCGGTGCCGGGGTTTCACGTTTACGTTTCGTGCAATGCTTAACAAATGCCGCCACGCGGTCCGTTCGCGCAGCGCGGTCCGTTCGCGTCAAGCGCTTTTCCGCGTCAAGCGCCTTCCTGCGGTCGCGCTCCATTTTTGCATACCAATAGGACCCGCTCGACCCGCTCGACCCGCTCGACCCGCTTACGCCGCTCGACCCGCT
>NYZH01000003.1 GCA_002687075.1 Methanobacteriota archaeon | reverse complement strand
GCATCAATTTGGTGATTAACAATGTCAACGACGCTCCGATTGTTTGTAACAACGATCGAGCCTCGACTGACTGTATGCCTGTCTTTACTGTTGATGACATTTACACAAACATCAATTCGGAAGGATTCAACAACATTACGAAGGACCTTGGAAGCCTCGCTAACGTTGCGAACTCGTACATTGTCGACCAGGCAAACGAGCAAGTTCCAGACCGTCAAGTCTACGATTGGGATGCATCAGTTGACTCTTCATGTGTTGCATTCAGTGTAGAAGTGAACAGTTTGAACAGCCTTATTGTCTACGAGAATATGAGCAACGAAAAGGGTGGTACATGTACCATTACAATGGAATTGACAGATGACGGTACAGTGAACAACACTGCTACAGCATTTACTGTTGATTACTCAGTAGCTCCTGTGAACGACGCACCAGAGATTTCCTTGCAAGACGCAAACGGCCAAAACTTGGTCGTTAACGACGCAGGAGACCGTGCAACCGGTGAAGGTGAATTCATCACAATGACTGAAGACGATACCAACGCTGACAACCTCACTTGGGATCTTCTACCGCTCATGAGTGACATCGACCACGATGTTCCATCAGAATTGACATGGACAGTCACACCAACTGAACAGTGTGTATACACCAACTACTTCACAACAGAAATCGTTGGAACAGACCTCGTGTTCACCTTGATTCCTGATGCAACAACCAACGCTAAGGTTTGGGAACAGGACTTCATGAACGACAACGGTATCCACCAAGTACGACCAAATGACCAGACATTCTGTGCCATCAACCTCATCTTGCAGGACACACCGTTAGCACCAGCACATACACCAAACTACGACCCATCAGTCATGCCAATTGCGAACTATTCGCAAGGCACAGATTCGGTTGTCATGTATGTCACAATTGATAACGTTGCTGAGAAGGTTGCAGATTACTCCTTGGACACAATCTCTGGAGTAGACTTCAGCGGAATTACCAACATCATGACCGGAACTGAAGTTCCAGTGTCGGTTAACATCAATGCTGGTGGCGATGAAGGACCATACACCTACGACCACATGTTGGCTGTTACCTTCTTTACCGATGGACACACAGATGACCAATACACACGAACAAGTTACTACAACGTACCTGATTACGGAGAAACCTTGACTGTCGATGAGGATGTTTACATCACCAAAGACACAACACGTGTTGAAGTTTCAATGGATGTTCTAACCTGTCTCAACAATCCTTGTGATTTGACAGTACCATCCACTGAAAGGTTCCAAACCGATTCACCTGAATCTCACCGTGCTAACAACGGTGGTACACAAGGTGCAGCATGGTCCAACCCTGGACAATACGGTGTTAACGGAACTCAAACTTCTGAACGCAGACCAATGCTACAGGACAGTTACTGGTGTAACAACCGCTTGACTACTCTGTCTCTTGAGGCAGCCGAAGCGAGTGCAGATTGGGGCAAGTGTAACGAATATGCAGCAGGACAAGGTTCGTTTGGTGCTACCAACCAAACACTACCAAGTGTTGTTCGAACAATCGGTGCAAGTGCTGTGCCATCGTTCGCACCAAGCATCGTTGCAGTCAGTCTAACCGGATTGTTTGTCAGCGCTCTTGCCTTCTCCAGCCGCCGTGCTGATGATGAAGAAGAGATGCTTGAAAGTACTTCAATCGAAGAAGACGAGATGGCTGTGAGCCCAGTTATTGCAACGATTTTGATGGTTGCAATCACTGTTGTTCTTTCCGGCGTAATTTACGTTTGGGCCAGCAGTCTTGCTGACACTGATGTGAAGGGTGTTCCAAGAGTCACCTTTGATATCGAGGATGTCAACAGCTTTGATGCTGACCAAGGACATTGGAGAATCACAGTACAATCTTCAGAAACCGACCTTGCAACTCAAGCAGTTGAAGTTCGAGTCTTCTATGTTGATGCAAGTGGTGAAGCACAAGTAGTAACAGTCAATCTGGCTGACACAAACGACGTGTATGGTTTCAATCCAGAAAACAGTGATTCAATGGTCACGTTTGTCGACCAAGTTAACTCCGAAGGAGATGACAGAGTATCGACATTCAACACTGGTGACACTGTCTTCGTACGAACACACGATTCTGAAGGCACGCCTCTAGAAGATGTGACAATCACGCTAAACTACGCTCCAAACGTAGGCCAAGGTGCTCAATTGCGTACCTGGCAAGGATTGTCATACGACGTTAGTGCTTGAGCACGTTCGTAGATTGAACACAACAGGCGCTCAGTGGAGGGCTTCGGCCCTCCACTGATGCATCTCCCATTCCGCAAGGAATGCTCCACCTTCTTAGGTGGTGACCAACCGTTCGCAGGGGGTTTCCGTTAGGAGCCCCCTGCATTCGGATAACCTTAGGGCTCAAGCGAACCCTTTCAAGGTGGTTCAATCTCAGAGGTATGATTCGTATGTCGTATAGCCAACAATATCCACGTACCACATGTGTTGTTTTTGATTGCGATGGCGTGCTGGTTGACGCAGTCAGCTCATGGCGTACACTTCATGACTACTTTGGAACAGACAACTCTTTGCATCTTCAACGATTCATACGTGGAGAAATCTCGGATGTAGAGTTCATGCGCTCTGACATCCAGATGTGGAAACAAGTTCAGGATCCAATTTACCGAGATGAATTGTTTCGTGCATATTCTGGTGTTTCCCTGATGAAAGGGGCTCGTGAAGTGGTTGAAACACTCAAGTCTCATGGAATCTTTGTAGCGATTGTGAGCGCTGGAGTTGACTTGTTCGTCTCATCGATTGCAGCTATGCTAAAAGTCGATGATTGGATTGCCAATGGATTTGTCTTCAACGATGATGAAACGTTGTCAGACGAAGGGGTTTGCCGATTACATGCTACTGGTAAGGGTGAAGTCATCTCTCGATTACTAAAAATGAACAATTTGGATGCCGAAGGTTGTGTTTCTGTCGGTGACTCAGAGATGGACCTGTCCATGCACATCGAAGGTAGTAGATTTATTGGTTTCAATCCTTCACGTGAGAGTTCTCTTTCTGCGTTTGAAAATGCGGGGGTCGACATTATCAAGCGCAAAGACCTAAGTTCGATACTTCCGTTACTTGTGCTAGAATAATCACGCAAATGGAATTGATGTTGTTGCGTGGCTTTTCAAATTGACAATTGTTAACATACAGGGTTTGGGCTGGAATCCAAGCATCCTTTGGTATGATGTTTGATCCTGCCAAGTACTCGAACAGATGAGTGTTGTTCCCTTGAAGTCAACACATGCATGTCCATGAACGTGACCCGTAACGAAAATGTCGGGGACTTCTCGAATAACCAAACCATCTTCGGGCTCAGGAGAAAGTGGAGTTTTTCCACCCCATTGGGGGGCTAAATGCCGACGTCGAAGCATTTGTCGCATGGCTTCAACTGGGTCAGCGTAAGTCACAGTTCGAAGGCCGGCAACAAAATCATCAATCGATTTGCCATGATAGGAAAGTAATCGAACGCCGTGCAATGAAAAGTCACATGGATTGCCAACGAAAGTGGTCGTGTTGTAATCCTGTTGGATATCTTTTTCAAAGGTTGGTTGAGGTTCTGCAGGCCTTACTGCATCATGGTTGCCTGGTAACATGATACACTCTACCCATTCTGGCAGAAGTTCGAGTAGCCTTGCAAATTCCGAATACTGGCCAAACAAGTCGGGTATTGATAATTCACTGTCTTGTCCAGGGTATATTCCTACTCCATCGACACAATCCCCTGACAGAACGAGGTATTTCACGGTCTTTGCTAATGGGTCGGTATGGAACCATCGCACCATCTTGTGCCATTGTGCTTCGAGAAATGTTTTGGAACCAACATGAACATCGGATAAGAAGGCTGCACTTACTCCATGTTCAGATGAGGCTTTTTGGTGCGTTGCCTCCATTGGGAAATGGAGGTCATCGACGTAGAACATATCGCCAGTTTGGCTGAATGTGCCCGATACGCCAAGGACATCGTCAGGCATAAGTCCTGCTTCCAAAATTTGTTCGTGTGCTCTATCTCTATCATCGCCTTTTCTTTTGGTCAGCAAGCAGGTCAATTCTCCCGTTTCATCTTCAAGATTCCAAATGAGATGTCCATTTTTGGTGTATCTTGGTTCGTTTACCAATCCGATTGCAACAGCTTTGTTTTCATAACCTTGGTATCGATTGCTCTCGGCATGAAGTCTTGAGATTTCTGTGGGTGAACGCGGCAATCTCGAATTTTGAATAATCATTTTTCGAATGCTTTGCAGGCGGTCACTAAAACAGGATGTGATATCTGTCATTTTCCCTTCCGTAATGCTGTTACCAGTAATGTCGTAGTGCACGAGAATATCTGTTGGAGCGTCAGAAGCATTTTCACTAAAGTCAGCAGTGTTCCAATCCGGTAAGTTGTTTCGAAATTGAATGTCGAGGGGTTCGGGTGGAGAAATAGGGGCAATGGTTCGTCCAAGTTCAGCCACATTCGCTACATTCGGTTTGTTTTGTTCTGATTTTTCTGCAACTGGAGATTCTCCCTTCCAAGTATCGATCATCGCCGACAAGAGTTCTTTGGTAAGGTAACCTTTGTTGAACCCAATCTTGGCTGCACAATCGAGAATGCTCTCAAGTTCTTCAAGTTCAAGAAGTTGAGAGTGAATTGCTGAGACAGGAATCATTCCACGACTGCGTAGTATTGCGGTTATTTCCGCTTCAGTCGCTCCCATGATGCTAGGTGGCGGCTACGCTCCAAAAGCACATCGGTTTGAACGGTTGAACCAAAATAAAGTTCAGTCCCATTGGACTTGGTTGTCAAGTGAAGTGTCATCTGTAGTATTCGAGTCGCCCTCCCATGAGTCGTCTTGCCATGGTGCAGACTCTCTAGCAGCTTCTTCTCGCTTTTGACGGTCAAGTTCGAATTGAAGTTTCTCCGCCTCTTCGTCAGCCCTTTGACGCTCGAGTTGCTTTCGATGTTCTTCAGCAGCAACCATTGCCTCATCCCAGCGCTTGATGGTGGAAAGAAGAGCAAAGTGTACAAAACCGATTTTATTTTCAGCGCGGTTTCCACCAATTTGTGTTGATTCAGCATTGGCCCAGTTGTTTGAGGCAATTCCAACGTAGACCAAACCAATTTTTTTGTTGGTTCCATCGTTCTTTGGGCCTGCGATTCCAGTTATTGATATGGCAATATCTGCATTAGCATTTCTTAATGCCCCTTGAGCCATTTGGATTGCGACTTCTGCTGATACGGCACCTTTTTTCTCGAGTGACTCTTGTTTCACACCGAGTTCCTTCACTTTTGCATCATTGGAATATGTAATCCAAGCCTGATTGAACCAAGATGAAGCTCCTGCAATGTCAGTAAATGCACTTGAAAGTAAGCCTCCTGTGCACGATTCAGCAACGGTGATGGTGTGACCCCCCTCTTTGATTCGTCGAACGAGGCGCGCTGCTGCGGCTTGAACGTCTTCATCCATGCAGTTCTAGGCAGAGTTCCTCCGTTTTGAGGTTAACCCTTGCATCAATGCCTTCAATAACAACCTCTCACAGGGCAGGCTGGGTCTGTGGTCTAGTGGTTATGACACCGCCCTTACACGGCGTTGATCGAGGGTTCAAATCCCTCCAGACCCACTACCATAGGTAAGTTCGAATATCTTCCACAGAATCCGCTACGACCTTGGTTATTCCAGAATTTTTCCGAAAATCCTCGGCATCCGTATCGGTTCCATCTATGAGAATCAAGTGTACTGCACGCTGCCATAACCCTGGTTGAGGCACCGTTCCTCGATGGTCAACTGCAACTAAAATATCATCGAGTTCTGTGAACATCAACAAGGGTGTGGACTTGTCTAATTGTGCTGCGTTGAGAAGAAGCCATCTTGCCCCACTCATCGATGCTCGCACATCGTCTCCTAGGTCATCCAAAGTAACAATCCTCAACGTCAATCCTCCATTGTGTAACGCAGTAATGCAATTGCTCCATCGAGACCCAAAAGTTGTTTTCCAGCATCATGGTCAGTCGAGCACTGTACCAATTCTGCCCCGATGTCTGCAAGTCCATTCACCCATTCAAGCCATGATTTCCCAAAGATTTTTTCCGATTCATCGCGTAGTAAGTCTGCTGAAATTAGTAACTTCTCAATAGCCCCTTCATCCATCGCACGTTGTAACGGTAGTTTTCCGTATGCAACTGCACCATTGGTCGACAGTCTTAGCCATGCTTCCTCGATGAGAGAGGTTTCTCTTGAAATAGCATATTCATTCAGTAGGTCGCCGGCTAAGCCTTCTCGAAGTACTTCATTCGCTCCCGAACGTCCACCCATTGAAGTTGCTATTGATTTCATGAATCGAGTTTCCCCATATGCTTTCAAATCGTTCAATAAAGCGTCTCGGGCATGCCCTGGTCCGCATAGAATAAGTGGTGTTTCATCACCTAGTGTAGCGGTTAACGCATGGATTACATCTGAACGAAAAGAACTTGCAATCTTTGATGATTGCTTTAGTTCTCCTCGTTTTCCTCCGCCTCGCATTGTCCATGTTGCTCCCTCACGCAACCCTCTGGAGGTCACATAAAACACGACAATTTCGTCGTTTTCGACAACGATAAGGGCGACTTGGGATTGTCCTGATGCCCTTTCGGACTGAAGCAGTAGTTCGATATCCGACGAAGAAAAAAACTGATGCCATGAAAGTTCAATTTCATCTCGCACTTGCACAATATGAGTGTGGTGTAAGCCGATATCAAAGTGAGCATCCTCTATTGTTCCATGGATGCGTAAATGTTCGCTAAATGATTGGTATTCGGTCGATTCAATTCTTAGACGAATCCACATTTTCTTTCTCTCAGCAGATTTTGCTCGACCGCCTTCTTCACCGCCAGTGGTTTGATCACGTCGTTCACCAAGCATATTCAGATGCATTCCTTCTCTGGCCATTCTTGCTAGCGCCCACAAATCGTCCTCAGTTTCCATTCGGAGTCGCCATAGCTGAGGTTCGCGCTTGAGAATTTTCATCCTTTCACCCAAATACGCCGGTCAATTGTCCGTTTTCATCCATGTCCATGTCCAATGCAGCAGGCCGTTTTGGTAGCCCAGGCATCGTCATCATGTTCCCGAGAACTGCAACAATGAAGCCGGCCCCAGCATTGAGTCGGAATTCACGTACAGGTATTCTAAATCCAACTGGAGCGCCCAACTTTCCAGGGTCGTGCGAAAACGAATATTGCGTCTTGGCCATACATACTGGTAATTGTCCGTAGCCCCAAGATTGTAATTTTTCGATTTGCTTCATTGCTGCAGGACTTATATCCACTCCATCGGCTTTGTACATTCTTTTTGCAATTGAATCAATTTTTTCCAGAACAGGCGTGTCTTGCGTGAACAATGGTGTAAACGGTCGACCGTTTGCTACATGGTCATGAACTGCAGCGACGACGGCTTTGGCTAATTGTTCTCCACCAGCACCACCGTTTCCGTGAACTTCCGTCAGAGTCACTGCCACGGCACCGCTGTTTTGTGCAGCATTTCGAAGTGCTTCAAGTTCATTGTCCGTATCTGAATTGAACCTGTTTATCGACACAACGACAGGCATGCCGAAGCCGACCATATTTCTGATGTGCCTGTCGAGATTTCCTTGAGCTCCTCTGATGACAGCATCAACATCCTCTTTCTCAAGTTCTTCTTTTGATGGACGATAACCTCCGCGATTTCCAAATGCCCCTCCATGCAATTTCATTGAACGAATGGTGACATTCATAACAACGCAATCAGGTGATTTTCCTGAGTTTGCTGCTTTAATATGCATGAACTTCTCTGCGCCCATGTCTGATCCAAAACCGGCTTCGGTAACCACGATGTCCGCAGCCCCAAGTGCGAGTCTATCTGCAATGATACTCGAATTTCCATGGGCAATATTTGCGAAGGGTCCACCATGAATGAATGCCGGATTTCCTTCCAATGTTTGTACTAAATTAGGTAGGAATGCATTGCGTAGGAGCAGTGCCATAGAACCAGCAGCACCTATTTGCTCAGCCTTAACCGGATTTCCACTCATCGACTGTCCAACAACTATTTGCCCTATTCTTTTTCTCAAATCTGCATAATCATTCGCAAGAACAAGAATTGCCATAACTTCACTCGCGGCCGTAATATCAAATCTGTCCTGACGGGGTAATCCATTCGCTGGACCGCCAAGTCCGATGACAATATTTCGCAGAGAACGGTCGTTCATGTCAAGCACACGAGGCCAAAAGATACGAGTCGGATCCAGTTGGGTTTCATTGCCTTGTTTGATGTGATTATCAATCAGTGCCGAGAGAAGGTTGTGGGCAGAAGTCACCGCATGCAGGTCTCCAGTAAAGTGAAGATTGATTTCCTCCATCGGAATCACTTGCGAGTGGCCGCCACCAGCAGCCCCTCCTTTTATTCCAAAAACAGGGCCCATTGAGGGTTCACGAATCACACATGTTGCGCTTTGTCCGATTGCACATAGAGCCTGAGTGAGCCCTATTGTTGTAACCGTTTTACCTTCGCCAAATGGAGTTGGGTTTACCGATGTGACAAGAACGAGACTCCCTTGGGGTTTTGTGAAACGCTGGCTGAGAGCGTCCCAGGTAATCTTCGCCATGCCTTTTCCCATTGGCATCAATTCGTGAGAAGAGATGCCCAATTTCCAAGCAATTGACTCTATCGGTTCTAGAGATGCTGCACGTGCGATGTCCAAATCAGAGGCCATGGGGATGTTGCGGAAGAATATGCCTTTGAAACCCTCGGGTCACGAACGAAAGAAAACGGCAGTTTCAGGACCCTCGAAAGAAAGCCGAATCACTCGTCTTTCATTGCGCCAAGGTATTCAGGTAGTTCCACACCTGCCATCTTGGCAACATCATGAACTGGAGGTAGACTTTGCATCAGTGAAGAGATGAAGTTTGAGGTAGAGCCGCCTTCACCGTTCTTTCCACCGGAATCCCAAACAGTAATCTTGTCAATCTTGAGGTTGGATATTGCTTCAGTTTGACGGGAGACCAGTTCTTCGATCTTTTCAACCATCAGCAAAGTTGCTGCAGCCTTTGTGTCACCGCCAGCACTTTCAACCAGTGAACGGTATCCAGATGCTTTGGCTTCGAGGACAGCCTTTTGCCCTTCTGCTTCTGCCATGTATCGTGCAAGGATTGCATCCGCTTGACCTTGAGCAATACGGCGTTGTCGCTCTGCTTCTGCATCAGCAGAAATTTCGACTTGCTCTTTGGCAACTTGCTCACGGGCAATGTCAGCAGCCCGCAAACGTTCGCTCTCAAGGGAATATTGAGCCTTTTCGATTTCTTCTTGAGCACGGCGTTGTGCAACTTCAGCTCTCTGTCGAGCCTCAGCTTCTTTCTCAGCAAGAGTAGCATTGGAAATTGCAATTGCTGCACGGCTAAGGTTTTCACCCTCAATAGCAAGTTTTTCTTGTTCTTGGACGAAAACTCTCTCGAGACTGATTGCTGATGCTTTACCTTGAGCAGTAGCAGATTTCGCCTCTTGAACGGCAATTTCTTCTGCTTTGATTGCATCTGCTTGTCCGGTTTTTGTTTCCGACTGTTTCTTTTGGACTTCAATAATACGGTTTCTGTCCGCCTCAGCAACTCGGATTTGACCCATTTCTAGAGCCTTAGCACGGTCACCTTCAGCAGCAGCAATCGCTTCTGCAGCTGCCTTTGCACCAATCGAGTTGATATATTCAGCCTCGTCAGTAATGTCAGTAATGTTGACGTTGAGCAGAACGAGGCCGAGTTTGTGCAGTTCAGAATCAACGTTGTTTGAGACCATGCGTAGGAAAGCATCACGGTCCTGGTTGATTTGTTCAATGGTTAATGTTGCGACGGTCAAACGAAGTTGTCCAAAAATGATTTCTCGTGCCATCTCTTCAATTTGAGGATTTGACAGTCCAAGAAGACGCTCGGCAGCATTTTGCATAATCATTGGGGAAGTGGAAATACCGATTACGAATGTCGATGGAACGTTAATACGAATGTTTTGTTGTGAAAGTGCATGTTCCAGTTGGATTGGAATGGTCATCGGTTTCAAGTCGAGGTAAGCATAGTGTTGGATAAGAGGCCAGACAATCTTACCACCGCCGTGGTAACACTTTGCAGCGCCAGAATCTTTCACGTTACCGTATACGACGAGAATTTTATCGGATGGTGCGAGTTTATATCTGCTCGTCGCAACATAAATTGTTCCGAAAACTGCAAGAGTAAACAAGAAGAGTCCGATTACTGCGATAGATGTTCCAGCGTCTGCCATGATGAATCATACGAGGTGTCCTTTATGAGTGTTGACCCGAACAAAGAAGGACACATCAAAGGTCATTCTTCTTCATTCACAGCAGTATTTATTGAAATCGGCCGAACAATCAGTGTCTCGCCAATTGCATTGACGACCTCAATGAATTTACCCGTCTTCAAACTCGCAGTTTCGTCCTCCAATACCGCATCACAGGTTCGCATAGCGTTTTGAAATTCGACTTGCACTTGACCGGTCTCTCCAGCTCGGATTTCCATGTAGATTTTACCTTGAGCGCCAATTGCAAGAGAATGTTTTACTGTACCGTCAACTTCTAGAGATTTCATCACCTGGAATACTTTTGCAATAATCCACATTGAGAAGAAACCGGAAACCGCCGCTACAAATATCGCAATCAAATCTGCTCCTCCGCTTTGAGTGACTGCTAACCCCGCAATGCCAAACATCATGATGAAACTCAGAATTCCTTGAATCGTCAACATGTGGAATATTCCTTCAGCGCCCATGTCAAAATCGGTTTCAAAACCGGCGAATTCTAGCGCACCATCTGCAACGCCCCCGAGTAATATTAGAATGAAGTATATGAGGAACAGAAAGGTGCCGATAATTGCCATTACGGCAAAGAGAACATCGACTCCAGTAATGGAACCGAGTCCAATAAAATCGAGGAGATTTGAAATTAAGGACATAATATCAATTGTCTATACCCGCGGCTTCTGTTCTTCAAGTTTCGCCTGTTGTAATCGCTGAATGGGGCGTATATAGAAGAGATAGTAGTGTCCAAACACAATTGGTCCAAGAGAAAGCCCGAACATCAGTCCAATTCCCCAAGACGGTAGATTAAGAGCCAAGCCAACAGCGACAACAATGAGTAGACAGACCAAAATCGAAGCTTTTTCGAGCACGATTAGAATGGGTGTGGCCCCTTCATTTACCCTGTCCTTCATGGCAAAAACATCACGAAGGCCAGACATTTTCCAGCCTCACGAGAGGAGGTCTGACCACGAGATTTCGCTCAACACAATGATTGCTAAGTACAAAACAGCAATGAACAATGCGGGGTTGCGTCCTTTTTCGACCATTGCGTCTACCTGCATGAGTCGACCTTCAGCGTCACGAACAATAGCAGTTGATTCTGAGGTAATGTAATTTCCACCTTCGGTAAATTCTTTTTCGTTCTTGCTGCTTTGATAGAGCAGGAACACGATTGTACCGATGACGACTCCAAGGCTTGGTCCAAACAAGGAGCCTAACGCCGAATTAAACTCTGCCCACATTGCTGCTGTGAGATAAAGCCCGAGTCCCGCAGTAAGAAGGGAGATGAGGCCCTTGCCTTTTTTCTGGCTTGTCATGTTGAGAGCGTCCATGATATATCTAAGCAGTCGCCCTTTTTCAATACTACCCCGTTTCAAGTCTGACAAACATGATGTTGAAGAACTACGGGTCTATGCATCCTCATGGCTCAAGCGAGGTACGCAATAGCGGGTCAGCCGGTGACACATTCATTGTCGCCTCTTTTGTTCGGACTCGTTGTCGCAAACCTGGAGAAATTCAAGGGTCGAGTAAATCTCAAATTCGCTTCTTCATCACTTCATTTAATCGAGACCAAGACCATTGAAGATGCCTTGGGATGGAGTTATTCCGAGGCAACACCTCGGGTTTGTAACTGGGAATATACCGGGGTTCCGTTTGGTAAATACCGTACTGAAACCCTTGTTAGCAAAGCGATTGCTCATGCTGTAGAAGTCGAAGATTGCGATGCAATGCTTGTATCGGATTTTGATTCAATGATAGAACTTACTTCTGGTGCTTACAACCTTTACCTAGAGCAGGCTGTGAAACAAAATCTTCCTACAAATGTACTCGAGAATGAAGTCTTTCTGAACCTCACATCTCCACTCAAGCATCAACTTTCCAGTGATGCAGTTTCTGCTGTCGACGACTCGATGAAGATTCAGTCCGTTAATTCACTCCGGTGGGATGGACGCTCATGGTGGTGCGCAGGTGTCGATGGTTTGGGTATTGTTTCGCTGGCCAACAATTTTGGAATTTTTGCTGAAAAAGGCGCCGTTTTGGGTCTATGCGGCGGAGGTGGCGCTGCACGGTCTACAGCCAACGCTTGGATTAATGCTGGCGGCAGAGTCCGTACATTCCTCGGCAAAAGGAAGCTTGAATTACCCACAAAGACAGAATTTGATGTTTCATCCGATCCACTTGACATGGCAGTAAATTTTGATGATACACCTTGTATGTATGATGATTTTATGGCGTGTCCATTCCAAATTAATCCATCGTATTCCCGTTTTGAGGGAGATTTGCAAACGCGATTTGAATCGTTACGCTCTCAACCTTTGGACGGACGTTGGATGTTGCTAGCCCAACATCTCGAGGCTTGGAAATGCTTGTGGGCCCCTCAATATGCTCAACTTCTTCCTTCAGTTGGGCTCTTACTCACGCAACTGGTTCATGCTGAAAACCTACTTGAATCGTACACTTGACTACCAAAGCGCTTAGAATGAGGAAGGACAGCAAGGTTTGATTGAAGTGGTTTTGAGAGAACACTTGTCTTGCATTTTGGTCGTTTTTTTTCTTGCCTTGCCATGCAGTTCATTTTTGGCATCTGCTGAACACCCTTCCGAAGATCAGAACTTTGTTGAACCGCACACTGCTTCTGATTTCCCTGTAGGTTGGTCTGATCAAGTCTTCGGAACTTTTCCTTCTGTAGAGTATCGAATTCTTTACCCCGCCATGAACTCAGGAGAAGACAAGGAGATGGCCGGTAATGGGCCTTTCCCTCACATTCAATTTTTCGTTGATTCTGGAGAAGATTCCACCTCTTACATGGATTTAGTATCTCGATTGGCTCAAAGAGGGTATATTGTTGCAGTGCACGACGAAAGTTTTGATTCTACGGATTTTGATGAGATTTTGAGTGCAACTGTTGCGGTTCACAAATCACTTCAGCAACTGAATAATTCCTCATCAAGTTCTTTCAGTGGCACATTTGGTCAATTTGATTTGAATCACTGGGGCCTTGGCGGGCACGGTATCGGTGCAGCAGCGGCTTACGGTGCGTATCCCTATTGGATGAATTCTACGTTTGATGACGTTGTTCAACCTCCTCGTGCCTTGTTCGGAGTCGGAACTGATTTTGATGAATGGGGGGATGAGCATTGGGGAGAACATGCGCCTTCTGGCTGGATTCATTCACCCGCATCTCCATCTGCCGGACTTTTTTTGACCGGTTCTGCAGATGATATTGCCCCATCTTCAGAAGTTCAAGACACGCTTTCGAATGGTGACGGTCTTGCTTGGCAATTGATGGAAGTCGTTGGTGCCGACCATTACCAGTACCAAGATTCAACATCTTTTCTTGAAGGCCTCCAAGATGGTGATGCATCAATTACTCAAGACGAACAAAACTCTATTGCTTCCCAACACATTACTGCGTACCTCGACCTCACCCTACGAGGGTCTCATGAGCATTTTCGAACCGCTTTCAATCGTCCGTTAGGGCCGCATGTCGTTAGCGATTCAGATGCTTATATCGTCGAAGATTTATCTGACGGACAGTTTCTCTTGGTTCTTGAAACCTCTACTGCTCCAAACGAAACGGATGTTCTTGGCCCTCAATCTACGCTGAATGTGTTTGTCGAATGGAGCTTGCGTGACGGGACTTCATTTTCTCAATTGCCAAGTCAATGGGAACTTGAAATTGAATGTCACATCGATGGCATGAATTCTACATCAGGTTCATTTGATTCCAATGGGACTGCTCTGTGTTTGTTCCCAATGCAAGATGTTGCTCCAGGGTTCCACATTGCCTATGTGAAAGTGTTGGTCGAGGGTGCCTCATCGATTATTGAACTTCCCTTTAACCGAACGGATGCGCCGCTTGTCCTCTCGAATCCGATTCCCGAAATTGCTGTTGAGCAGAGAAGCAGCGTGCATCTTAATGCATCAGAATTTGCTTACGACCCTGATGGGCAAGAGGTGTTCTTCCATTCCGCCTCTCTCCAAGGAAATTTTTCGGCTGATTTTTCGATTACCATTGACCAAGATAAGCGAGGAATGACAGTTTATCACAGTGTGAACGAAGAACAACTTGATGGAACTGAAATCAATTTGACACTTCGCGCTGGTGGCTCGGGCATCATTGATGAAGCATCGGTGAACACTTCGATTCGAGTCATTCCTATCGATGACCCAGTTGTGAAAATTACTGATGTTCCTATGCAGAACCTTGTTGAAGATGGTTTACCAGTTCTTGTTGATTTGTACCAGTATGTCAGCGACCCTGAAGGCGGGGTGTTGTACGGTTCACTGGGAGGTGAAACGCAAGGAAACTTCGGACCTGTGGGCTATTCCATCGTCGATGGTGTCCTGACATTATCACCATTGCCAAACCAAAACGGGGCAACAATCATGCGTCTACTGGTCGATGATGGGGTGACCGCTCCACTCGAATTGGATGTTCCTTTGTATGTCGAGCCTGTGAACGATGAAATAATCGTGAACTACTCTGCTTGGAATATTTCTGTGATGGAGGATGCCACGCTCCAGTTAAATCTCACTGATCTGGCCTGGGATCTAGATGATGACAACCTGTTTTGGACTGTTGAATCTTCATCAAATCATATTTCTGTCGTTCGTTCAACCAATCAGTTGATTGTAACACCTACTTTTGATTTTTATGGCTTCGATTCGGGGACCAGTGTCAATGTCACCGATGGCACTCTTGGAATCAGTAAAGCATTGAACATTACCGTAATTCCTGTGCCTGATGCACCTGTATTATCACTGCAGGAATTGAATCTCATCGATGCCTCAGCTGCGAGTTTGCAATGGTGGGTCTTCGATGCTGATGGCGACTCCCCAACAAACATCACTGTTGAAGTGAATGGTGTTCTTCTTGAAAATCTAACCCATTCCTGTGTTTATGATTCAAATGATTTGACCAATCGTTGCCTTTCCATGCTCCCGTTTTCGGAAACTCAGAACGGTAGTCTTGACGTTCGAGTAGGAGTCTTCGATGAAGAGTTGGCAGCAGAGACAGTGGCTTTCATCTCTCTGAATCTAACATCAAATCCACCTGATAGTTCGAATGATGCAGCCTCAGAGGACTTGGAATCAACAGATATCACCTTAATTGCAGGAATCGGTTTAATTGTTACTTTGTTGCTTTTCGTGATGGTCGCAGTGTACCTTAAAGGCTCAAAATCATCATCAAAGAATGATTCAGAGATTCAAGAAGTTGATTTACGCACAGAACAAAATACCGAAAACTCAGGTGGTTTGTTAGCACGTGCAAAGGGTAAATTGTAGTTACAGTGGAATGTTTCCGTGCTTTTTAGGTGGGCTCCATTCACGTTTCGATTGAAGAATTTTCAAGGCTCGACAAAGCCGTAAACGGCTTTCTTTGGGTTCGATGACATCGTCCAACCAGCCGTTGCGAGCTGCAACATAAGGGTCGCCGAATTTCGCTTTGTATTCTGCGATGAGTTGTTGTCGTATTTCCTCGCGTTTTTCTTCAGGCGCCTTACCGATTTCAGTACGATGAATGACATTCACCGCACCTTCGGCTCCCATAACCGCCAGCTCTGCTGTTGGCCATGCGATGTTGTAATCGCTTTGGAGGTGTTTACAGGACATTGCCAAATAAGCCCCTCCGTATGCCTTTCGAGTGACAAGAGTTAGTTTTGGGACCGTGGCTTCGGCGTATGCGAACAGAAGTTTTGCACCGTGGCGAATGATTCCGCCCCATTCTTGGACGACACCGGGTAAGAATCCAGGAACATCTTCGAATGTAACGAGAGGGATGTTGAACGAATCACAGGTGCGAATAAATCGCGCAGCTTTGATAGATGCATCTATGTCAAGACACCCAGCGAGTACTTTTGGTTGATTTCCGACGACTCCAATCGTCTTTCCTTCTAGGCGAGCAAAACCGATGATGATATTGTCTGCATAAGACTCGAAAAGTTCCATAAAAATACCGTCATCAACAATCTCCTCTACGACCTTTACCATGTCATAGGGTTTGTTTGGGTTGTCGGGAACGAAGGTCTCAAGTTCTGGATTTAATCGAGTCGAAGGGTCAGCTGTTTCTTCATAAGGGGCATCAGCCATGTTGTGGTCAGGAAGGTAAGAGAGTATCTCAGTGGCCAATGTACAGGCATCTTCTTCGTCATCGGCAATAAGGCATGCAATTCCCGAACGGGAGGCGTGTAAAGACGCACCACCGAGTCCAGCAGCGTCAATTTCTCCACTGATTACTTCTGGAGTCTCAAGTGGCGATGAAAGAAACAATTGGCCATGCTCTTCTCCAAGAATTGTGAAGTCTGCTAGACTTGCGCCAAGAGCAGAAACACCGACTACTGGGCCAAGTACAAGACTAATCATCGGGATTCTTCCGCTGCACTGAACCAATCGATCCAACAATTCTCCAGTCCCTCCAAGTGCTGCAACTCCATCATGAGCCCGTTGACCACCCCCGTCCCACATGCAAATAATTGGGGCTTTAGCGCGTTCAGCCATTTCGATGATTTTGGAGATTTTTTTAGCGTGCATTTCCCCCATACTGCCTCCATGGACGCTGAAGTCTTGAGCAAAACAGTATATTCGTCGTCCGTTTATGCTGCCATGACCTGCGACCACTCCGTCGCCTAGTGTATGGTGAAGAAACATGCCATTGTCCGTGGTTCTGTGTGTCACAAAGGCATCGATTTCTACAAAAGAATTCTCATCGAGCAGCATCGCAATTCTGTCTCTAGCAGTTCCTCGACCGCTGCTGCGAATTGATTCTTGGCGCTTTAATCCACCACCCAAGCGTGCTTGTTCACGCTTGTACTGGAGTTCCTCGAGACGTTCACTCGAATTGCCTGCCATACCTTCTCCACCTCATGTCGGTTTTTCATTCAAGCGGCTANGTTCTCAAGAGATTGTTGCCTTCTCCACACAGATTTTGGCCAATCGCATCTGTAAGCCGGACATTGTTTGATAACGCCCAATGGATTTTGACGATGACCGTTTCTGGGGCAGCAACACTGCCGTGTCCTAAGATCCCCATATCGATTTGTTTCCGGCCCTTTGAGTAGACATTCATGTCTACTGGCCCGTGAATACACTGATTGATGACGACAATTGGAATCTCACGGTTTACACATCGAGTCAAGGCTCTCCAAACTTTGGTATTTTCAGGAGCATCTTTCCCAGGGTCATCGATAGGTAGGTGACCTAAACCTGTTCCTTGAATTACAATCGCTTGTACGCCGGTCTGGACAATGGCTTCAATTTCTTCAGAATGAAGCCAAGGGCCTGCAACAAATTGTGCAATCCGTGTTCCGGTTTCAAAGAAAGTTGGTCGTTGGGCGACAGTTCTGTCTTTAGCATTCGATTGCAGAGAGCGATAATAATCAGTCGATTGATGACTGATTTCTCCGTTCTCAATTGTGACCGTGGCCAACGCCTCACAGTTTACCGGTTGGAAGGCGTCGCGACGAGAGGAATGCATTTTACGTACACCTGTTCCTGGATAGACTGCACATTCTCCATCGTTACTTGAACTGTGCATGACGACAACAACGCCGTCTCCAGCATCTCCGCTCACCTCCGGTCCGTTTGCTGCCCAGTACACTGCTGATAGAAGATTTTCAGCGGCATCCGAGGAGCCTCTATCTGATGAGCGCTGTGAACCGACAAATGCAATCCTGCCCGGTGGAATCCCACCTTTGCCCCCCCATGCAAAACTCATTGCAGCAGATGAGATGTGCAAAGTGTCGGTTCCNTGAGTCACGACAACTCCGTCACAACCGTCTTCAAATGCCTGTTGAGATGCTTGAATCATCGAATTCCAATGTTGAGGGCGGATATCATCGCTGAACATGTTTCCGAGTTTAACAGCTTCAATGTTTGCAATGTCTGCAAGTTCTGGTAAACTTGCAATCATTTCTTCAGGTTCAAAACGTGCTACAACTGCGCCTGTCGAGTAATCGACTTTCGAAGCGATTGTGCCACCAGTGTGTAAAATTCGAACTCGAGGCAGAGCCTCGTTGAGTTGGACCGGCTGAGAAGAAGCACCCTTTTCAGTTGGCAGAGTTCCAGTAATTTCGATTGAGATCACATCATCGACAGGATAACTGGTATTGTATCCGTTAACAAGTTTGACAGTGACATGGTTTTTTGCAGAAGGATGGAGCAAGATTCCTTCAAGAATCGTTGTTCCATTGTGAGTTTTCACTTCGAGTGACACTTTTTGGCCCGCATCAGGAATTTCAACCATGAACCTGCTGTCGAGGGAGAGCACATCAACAGTTCGCCATTTTAACAATGAATCAAGTTACTTTCAGCATTGCAATTGAACATGGTGCCGGGAGCGGGGCTTGAACCCGCGACCTTCGGATGTCTCAGACACCACAAGGGGTTTGCACGTCATACGATTGCCTTGAAGGCTGCCCTATGAGTCCGACGCGCCACCAACTACGCCACCCCGGCTTGTCTCTCGCCTGTCGCGTACCCCATTTCAACCATACGGATGAAAACTGATGTAAATTCACCGTAGCCTTCATGCACTCAACGCCTCACGGATGTCTATGGTTGACCTCAATACCGCGATGGCCGCCGCTGCCGGTGAACGGCAGAAAAGGTTGGCTGATGAAGGTAAAGAGCGAAAAAAGCGACGNAGNGGTAGTGATTTAGGTATCGAACCATTTGACCCAGTCAAGCATGTTTCGAAAGAAAAAGCTGAAACGGTTTCGATGTGGCTGGTAATCGCTTTTTCTGTAGTTATTTCATTGCTCATGAGGTACGTGCTCATGCCACGAACCACAGTTGAAAAGTCAGATATTTTGTACCTCGCCCCTCTTTCAGCAATCTTAGTCATACCTCAACTTCATCGCATGGTTTTGCCAGAATCATTGAATGAGATATATACCAAAGGGACATGGTTTAAGGCCGGATTCCTGCACACATTCACGTTTTTGGCAATGGCTTTGCTGTTGGTTAATCCTCCCATGGGCGATATTGTGGCGCCCCAACTTGCTGACAAATGGGTCCTTGTGCAAGATGAAAACGGAGAACTTAATTTTTCCAATACCAAAGGTGCAAACTCCGCTCTAACTTGGGAGGTTGAGTCCGGNAGCCGCTTGACAGGTGATATCTGGTTGCTGTTCGGACTAGCGGATAATGTGAATGTCGAAGGAGCGAATGTAACAGTNGAATTGACCAACAATGCCGGTACTGACTTGGCCATTTCCAACGATTTGGGTTTTTGGGATAGCAATATGGACGCCATTAACAACAATACAACATCCAAATCTGGTAAGTCTCGTTTGGTTCCTCACGGAGATTTAGACCAAAAATTCGCACTTCTATTGGGCAGCGACCTCAGTGTAGGTGAGCATGAAATAACAGTAACAATTGTCGAACAAGGTGACCCTTGGGAAAACACACGCGTTTACGAATGGAGTTTGAAGGTTGTCGAAAAACTGCCAGTTCAAACAGCTTCATGACAGCAGGTCGCCATGAGCAACCAAAATAGTATTCAGTAAACGACTGATACGTCGGATATCTCGTTGCTCTTGAGTTTCTTTGTGCAATTGTTTTTTTCGCAGATAATGGATCATTGGAGCAGCAGCAGTCCAGCACATGATGTCGAGGATTCGATTGATTACGGTCGTCATGGTCATCTCATCGCACAGTACATGGAGTGTTTTGAGATGTCCCCTAAAGTGAAAGTGAAAGTGAATTTATGNTTTCANATGGGTGACAAGTCTAGCGGTTAGAGCGTCGAGTTGAATTTGNTCACCNCCACCTTCNACAAGACGNTAATCGACTTCAGCCATCCACTCAGTCATGTCCAGTTTTGCCTCTTCACTGAGGAAATCTGCGGTGTAGAGTTCTCTGTGCAGTTGGTTTACAAAGTCGGTACCTGCAAGACCGTATTTATCCAGTAAATCTCTCAAGCGTCTACGTGCAGCATGAAAACCGTCGTCTCTGCATGCCATGAGGTACTGGTGGAGTGCCTCCGGTGGAGCAGTCGCAGAAGTTTCGTAAATGAGGTCTCTGTTCACGCTCATGTTGAGTGCAGCGGCAACTTGGAGTCCGGTCAGTGCTTTGCGTAAATCTCCTTGGGAAATTCGGGTGAGGGCTTCACTGGCATCATCGTCCAGAACGACTCCTTCTTCAGACGCTACATGGCGCACTTGTGCATTAACATCTGCGTCAGCAAGAGGTCGAAATCGGAATACGGCACATCTTGACTGAATGGGTTCAATAATTTTTGAAGAATAGTTGCACGAGAGAATGAAGCGACATGTTTCAGCATATTGCTCCATAATTCTTCGCAGCGCTCCTTGTGCGTCGTTCGTAAGCGCATCTGCCTCATCAAGAAATATAATTTTGAAAGATGCTTGACCATAGGGTGCTGTACGAGCAAATTGTTTGACTTTGGTGCGGATACTCTCCAATTTTCGCTCGTCAGAGGCATTCATTTCCAATAGGTTTCGACGGTATTCTTCACCAAAAACATCCTTTGTCAATGCCATTGCCGCTGTTGTTTTTCCTGTGCCAGGTGGTCCAGCGAACAGCAGGTGAGGGAATTCCTTTTTCTGAGAATAAATGGTAAGTCGTTGGACAACCGCAGCCTGTCCACGAATTTCAGTGACCGACTGAGGGCGGTGTTTTTCAACCCAAAGTTCGCTCATGGTGTATTGTCGTTGTCGAGCCTCCTTGAACATTCTCCTCCAAATGAAATGAGATTATGGCTGAAAACTGTCTGATTTGGCATGGTCTGACAAAGCCATCTCATCACTCGTAAGCGAAAAGACAGTATATGTCGCAGGACTTGAGCACTTTGAGCCCCATGCCACGCGAGTCAGCCCCCCGTCGAACCGCATTATCCATTTTCCTCGTTCTGATGTTTCTGTTTGCCGACTTGATGCTGCCTGACGCTCTTCATTTCGAGACTCAACTCGATGAACAGCAAGGTGTTTCTTATGCCACAACATACAATTCAGCATTGTCAGATACATTCCTCGACGAGGCGAATCCAACGTTAAATTACAACCAATCAGCAACCGGATTTGTTGGTCGTTCCGATGCTGGCTCTGAAAGTCGATTGCTGTTTGAGTTTGGTATGAACTACACATCAAGCGATACGATTCATTCAGCAACTCTCAACCTCTCTTGCAACAAAAGTGGTGCTATATCACCCGAAATTCGAGTCTATCCCGCCTCAACATCTTCTTGGGATTCTAGTTCAGTGAGTTGGGACTTTTCGCAAACGGGCAGCCTTTGGTCGGTTTCTGGTGCAGATGGATTTTCCGATAGAGGCGATTGGGAGCCACCTTTCTCGGCCTCAATGAACGCAACCTTTTCCATAAACGTGACAAGTATTGCCCAGCAAGCCGCCGCCTCCAATCAAAGCAGATTTACCTTTTTGCTTTCTGGATTAAATTCCAATTACGAATGTAAGCTGTCTGAACATCCTTCCACTTTTGAGCGCCCGCAACTCACTCTTGTAACATCATCCACGCCAGCTGGAAACGGAGGCTCAGTCACCTCGAATTTTGCAGCGAACGGTCAGACTCTCATGACCGATGACTTCATTCTTACCGCAGATACGAATCCCACACTTTCCTATTCATCTCTGGTGGGGCAAAATGTGGAATTTCAACTTTCTTATGATGAATTTTTCAAGAGCGACTTAGATCTTGATTGGCACTATTCGACTATGAATAACTCCTTCTCTACAACATCGAATAGCGGTTCGTTTACAATACCTACAGCTGATGCATTTGACAACGGTTCGAAGATTTATTATCGAGTTCGAAGCATTGATGCTACCGACACTCTTGGTAACTGGTCGTCGACTCAATATTTCCTACTGCCTTACCATTCTGTCACTGATAACGGAGATGGAACTGCAAGTATCGAGGTCGATGTTGATGATCTAGGTCAATTTTCGAACTTCATTGAAGATTCATATGCAAATCAACTGAGCAAAAACACTCAGTATGGTTCATCGAACTACATGGAGACAAGCGTAACTTCGAACAAAGAATCTCTCATCCATGTTCGTATGAATCTCGGCCTGCTCGGTCTTCCATCAAACGCTACCATTGTTGATGCTCAATTGAATCTCGAACGATATTCATCTTCGAACAATGCAATGCTCTCCATGCATGAAATGTCTCCGGGCCAATGGCTTGAAAGTGACATGACGTGGAATCGCGGCACATCGTCTACAAACTGGGAAAATGGAGGAAGAGATTATGCCTCTATTGCCTCATCCACTGGTTTGAATGGCTCACAGACCAGTTCGCAGTTTGCCTTTAGTTTCACAGACGTGCTGCAAACCTGGGTAGAATCGAATTCCAATGATTCTGCTGATTTTATGATTACTGCTCGTGGTGAATATGATTCCTTTTCGTCAACAGGGACACAATCAGCGTCCTTTTTCACATCCGATTATTCAGACGATTCCAAGAAGCCTTCAGTTTCCATTCGATATGCATGGGGCCAGAATTCTCCCCTTGCTAATGTGTCCTTGACTGGACCAGTCGATGGAGATGCTGTTTGGAATCAGTCTGGTCACAACTTCACAGCCAACCTCACTCCAACACTAACTTGGACCCCAGGTTCGGTTAATCACGAAATGGTGTTGCAGATGGCCACAGATGAACAGTTTCGCGACATAAGTTGGGTTTCGAATACCGGCGTTGATAATGATTTTTCTCCCACTGACGGAATGTTGAATTTGACTGGAAGCAATTCACTTGAAGCTGGAAACATGTATTTTTGGCGCATGGCTTACATGGACTCAGATGGAAGATACGGACCTTGGCAATATTCCAAATTCCTTGTGAGCTCTCTAGAGAGCACTTGGCTTGGAGGTGACAGATATGAGTTTAGACTCAAACATGGAAACGGTACATCAAGTGGCCTTTACCCCGAATGTCTTGACACCTACATAGACAGTGGTACTCCAAATCAAAATTACAACGATGAATCGAGACTTCGTATATCGTACAATTCTTATCCAATTGAATCTGCGGTTCTGCTCAACTGTAATCTTCGAACAAATCTACTTCCGCCTGGATACGCTGTTGAAACTGCTTATCTCACAATGGTTCTCGCGAGTAATCCTTCCAATTCTCCTACGGTTGCAGTTTGGGAAAATCTCCAATCGAACTGGACCGATTCCGGTGCAACATGGAGTTCATACGATGGTACCAATTCATGGTCAACTGCAGGTGCTAAGGGAGCAGAACGTTCTTCCCTACTCGACTCGGTACAAATCGACTCATCGTCGTATATATCAGGGGACAGTGTGGAGTGGAATGTAACTTTAGGCGTTCAAAATGCAATGAGGCTCAACAAGAGTGCTGATTTCATACTCGGAATTTTGGGTGTCGGCTCGGGATTAAACAGACAAGTACAACTTCACCCTGGATTCACATCGACCTCTTCTTTGAAACCCGAACTTCGCTTTGTCTATGTTCCGGGTTCCAATGCAATACCTTCTGAGCCAGTTCCAGTAACTCCACTCAACGGTTCATGGTCAATAGGCTCCGGTGTTGACCAAACTCCAATAAAAAGACCCACACTATCTTGGTCTTTCGCAAACTCTGCCAACGTTGGAGGGTGGGCTATCCAATTTGATACATCTTCAACTTTTGAATCGACATCGTTGCAAACCAAGACCTCTTGGAATGATGCAGGTTTCGATGTATTGAATTCCACATTCACCCCTACATCTGATTTGGCTGATGGGACGTCTTGGTATTGGCGAGTAAGGGCTATTTCTGCAACCAACCAAATTGGAAACTGGTCGAACACATTCATGTTTATGTTGCCTAATTTAACAACATGGCAAACTTGTCCAGATGGTTCATGTTCATCTGTTGAATTGCATCACAGAACTGCGCATCCTTCAATGAATGTACCAAACTTCGTCGATACATATGTCATCGAATCGGGTGCAGGTTCTGCTGCAACTTATGCATCCTCCGCACAATTGCAGGTAGGAGCTGTTGGGTTTAACCGACAAGCAATGTCTCTCATTAAAATCCCGCTTGATTCATTCCCTCAGCCAACCAATGCACGGGTTACAAATGCACAACTCAACATGTATGCAGAATTTGGCTCTTCAACTGGAGAGCCGGTTGCAGTACGTCCAGTGTACCAGTTATGGAACTCTTCTGCAAACGCAACGACATATGATGGTGTGAACAATTGGTCTATTGCAGGCGGTCGAAACATTAGTGTTGATATTGGCCCATATGTCGATGTCAAGAACTCCGTAGGTGGAGGATGGATGACATGGGACGTGAGTGAGGCAGTACAGTCAAGCATTGCGAGTGGCTCATCGTCTCTTTCGCTAGCGATTTACACCTCAAACAATATCACTTCATTTGTTAGTTCTCCGAACTTAATTTACTTCACATCAACTGAGGGAATTGCCTCCCAGCATCCGTGGCTCAATTTAACATGGTCAAATGGTACTGGAACAGTTCCAAGTGATTCAGGAACAAATCTTCTTCCATTGAACAATTCAATTTCGTGGAACTCAACATCTCATGCCTTGCTGCCAGAAAAGACCCCACTTTTCACTTGGAGTCACCCCAGTCCAAGTTCTGTTGATGCATGGCGAATACACATATTTGAGGATTCCAATGACGACATGGCGGGTAGGTACACCTTCGATTCGAGAGTACAATCCAGTTCCTTTGATCTTACAAATTTGACATTCATGCCGCCAAATGATGTCGATTATTCAGATATTATTCGTTGGACAGTTCAGCCAATATTTGCTGGTATGATTGGTTCACAGAGTAATTCGACAATTTTCTATATCCCTTCACCTGATGCAGGCGAATTGAATTCAACCCATGCATGGGCATCATTCCAAGAGGGGACGATTATTGACAGCGTTGGTTATCCAACAGTGACAAGTGACACTTACATTGACCAGGGCAGTATCTATTCAAACAACGGTGGTTCAAATTTCTTAGCTGTTGGCCGCAGTCCTTCCAGTAATACTCTAAGGGCAAGTACATTGATGGAGATTGATTTCTCATCACTCCCTCTTCCGTCGGAATATGAAGTCACCAATGCTTCGCTAACCATCAATGTCGTCAACGGTTACAACGATATTTATGTCACTGTTTCTGAGATGGTTACCAATTGGAGCGAATCATCTTCTTGGGCATATCCAGGCAACAATTCTACGTCTTGGGTAGGTGCAGGAGCCTATCACTCCTTGGACTCCAACATCCCGGAAAACGAAGGATTTTGGATAAATTCTTCCGATGAGTACGAGATTAATATCACTTCAATACTGCAGCACGCAATTGAGCGAGGTGAAGAACGCCTCAATATTATCATACAGCCTGAAGAGATACAAAATCGAGTTGAGGGCACCTACTATATCGCAAGCAGTGAGAATTCAATCGTGGCTAGCCGACCGAAGTTGACTATGACCTACGAGCAGACTTCGCCTTGGTCACCAAACAGTCCTGTAAATCTCTTACCTGCAGATGGCGCCACACTTTGGAACTACTCTTCACCTATCCCATCAGGTCAAGATTCCTTTGTGTCCAACTGGTCGAGTGTCGATTCAAATCAAACCCGATGGATTCTCTGCAGTTCACGTAATGCTCGAATGATTGACTCTATCTGTGCAGACTCATCAGCCAACCTGTCAAACAGCACCGACGTCACTTGGGATTTGTTGAATTCAACCGTAACAGTCGATGATGTTGAAAAGGGAGATTTTTGGAATTACTGGAGAATTCGTGCTGACCAAGGTTCGCGAATTGGACATTGGTCGAACGTGAATAAGTTCCGGATACCCGATTCTCAAGGCGACTCAGATGGTTCTGGAAACTATTCTGTTTCCATTTCTCGTGGTTCCGTCTTTACCAATACTGGGCAAGTTCCACTCGTGCCGGATGCTGAAATTTCGTCCTCTGTAACCGGTAATCTTGGCTCTTCCAGTCAATTGAATCTTGGTACATCTGCTTCGGGTACTGGTGAAAGCCAATTGTACTTTGAATTTGATTTGGGCTCAATGCCATGGCCATCTGCAATTACTCCAACATCTATGCTTCTCAACTTGTATCGAACAGGTGTCACGGGTACCACTTCGACCACAATTTCGGTTCATGCATGTTCGAGTTTCAATGAATCTTCGGTAACTTGGGGTAACAATGCAACATGCTCTCCAACTGAAGTCACTCGTTCAACGCTCACCTTATCTCCTGCATCAGGATGGAATACTTGGGATTTAACCAGTCTGGCTCAAAGCAACATTGCGAATGGGAATCTAACGATGACAATTTTACTGAAAACAGTTGGCAACCCTACGACAAGTCATGCCTTTTACTCGAGTGAAGGGTCAAACGCATCCCTTCATCCATATATTTTGTTTGAATATGTTGACAATGTGGGAGGAATACTTCCACCAAGCCAACCAACTCTTGTCTCGCCGCTTGATGGCGAAGTACTCTACAATCTTTCTGCACCTGTTCTTCAATCCGATGAAAAGCCTGTACTGACATGGGCTCCGGTCAGTGGCGCAACAGGCTACATCGTGACCGTAGCAAACGAGTCTGGAATTTACAAATTCTATTCGTGGTCTTCCCCGGAAATCAGCGGGTCGACTTTCCAATTTTCTGAAGCATTGGATGATGGTGAAGTATTCACATGGTGGGTTCAAGGTGTAAACCAATCCATTCCTGGCCCATCATCGCCGAGATGGACGTTTGCTATTGGTTCTCCAAACCATGCTGATAATGCAGACATGACCTACACCTACACTTTCCAAACCGGAAATGAGGTAGCACAATTTGGACACACGAATATTCGTGAAACATTCTTGAGCGAAGCAGCCCCAGACACGAATTTTGGTGACCAATCTTTTGTTGAACTTGGAACGTACTCAGGTATTAACGCACGATTAGAAACAAGGATTACTTTCGGATTGGATAATGGCCAAGTTCCTCTGCCCTCCCATTCTAGCATACATTCAGCGAGTTTAGGATTGTATCTGGACTCCTGGGAGTCATCGGGTGGTGCAAATCAAATGACATTTAGCGTTCACCGGCTTCTGAACTCTCAATGGTCGCAGTCCTCTTCGACTTGGAATGGTTCTTCATCAGTCTCATCAGGTGCTTGGGGTGCACCCGGGTTACTGGCTGGAGTTGATTATGAAGCCACTCCAATTTCGTCTTTTGTCGAGACAAATTTGACCGATAATCGTTGGATTTGGTTTGATATTGGAGTAAATGGGATGCTTATTGATAACGACAATACATGGGTTATTCTTGCNACACCAAANCGTGGAACTCTACTTGCGAACTTCTATTCCAGTGAAAATCCNAGTGAATCATTGCGTCCAATAATCCTGCTTAATCACACCAATGTAACTTCAATTAATTTGTCACCATCGTCTCCTACCACTGACGCCGATACTCCAGTTACATTCTCATACACCGCTCTTGATCACCTACTAGCCTCGGTAAATGTGCCCGTAGAATGGACAGCAAGTAACGGAACCATCTCTCAAACCGGAGTATTTACTCCTTATTCATCAGGTCAGCACACAATTTCTGCCTGCTTTGGTATCATTTGTTCGAGCCAAGTGGTTACCGTAACCCCTGGTGCTCCGATTTTGTTGGTTGCAACTCCTGAAACTGCTACTATTACAGCCGATGAACATCTACAAATCAACGCACATGTCGTTGACCAAAATGGAAATATTGTTCCTGGACAATCCATCACTTATGTTCCGAGTAACGGTAGTATGGATTCATCGACTGAAGGTTTGTTCCATCCGTATGCAAGTGGCGCCCAAACCGTTCAAATCTCATGGCTAGGTGGTTCTTCCCCACAACAAATAACGGTCTTGATTGAGGTTGAAACTGGAATCCCTGCAAACTTTGTTCTGACAGGCTGTCAAGGTACAGTTCCTGCTGGCGTTTTCTGTGATATTACGAACACTCTTCATGACCAATTTGGAAATGAAATCACTGATTTGAGTGAGGCTGGAGTATTGACGTGGACTACCGATAACGGCAACTATTCCGAATCAACAGGACAATACTTCCCAGATCACGTTGGTCAATGGTATCTGAACCTTTCTTCGACTTCAGGAGCTCAAGGTTCAATCCTCATTGATGTAGGGCATGGCCAAATTGCAAGTCTTGAACTCGCAGCATCCTCTCTGTCGATAACTGCAGATGANCAGGTATGGATTAACACGACTCGTATTGATGTTCGCGGGAACAGATTGCCAGTCCTACTTCAACAAGACGACTGGGAATCTCCGCAAGACAGTCAGTTGACTCCTGGTCAGCCAGCTGTTTGGACCCCNACTTCACGCGGTTCAAAAGTCATCAAAGCTACCTACGAAACCGTTACATCAAACCTCACAATTTCTGTTCAAGAAGGTGCAATTGTCTCGTTGCTTCTGATTGTCAATGACAATGTTTCAACNTGGAANAACTTTGACATNACTGCTGATGAGATTCTTGATGTCAACGTCAAAGCATACGACCAAAAGGACAATCGTTGGATAATCTCGGCTAATTGGTCTCTTACNCATTCGNCATGGACCTCTCAAGCGGTTCTTGAACAACTAACTGGAGATGAAACNACCTTTGTTCCTTATCTCGCCTCTCCNGANCAATACACCATAACAGCCTCTTACGATGACGGCACNATCCTGCACGTCGTATCAATCAACATTACTGTGTCTCAGGGTGATTTGAGTTCTGTAACCATTACTGCCTCAGGACCTGATGGATTGAGTGCTGATGAGTTTAACATCACTTCTGATGATTACATTGACTTTACCTCTGCACTTACTGACTTCGACACCAATCCTATTGATTCGAATATTCTTGAATGGACAATTACCAACTTGGATACGAACGAGGTTCTCAACATTACCGATGAACTTGTTCAGAACAATATGCGGTGGGAGGCATCAAAGACTGGAAACTGGTCGATTACNGCATCAGCAGTCTGTAATTCATANGTNAATTGTATTATTGACGATACAGTGACAATNACAGTTGTTCACGGTATTGCNGTGGTTGTTGAAGCAGAACTCGACACATCTCTTCAAACAGCTGGTGAAGACATCTTCATTACAATTACTGGTACTGATGCTGATGGAAANTCCTTTGCTCAAGATGTCGATTGGTTTGAAGGAGAATTTGCCTTAGAAAACATAACCTCTGGTGCTGTTCAAGGTACTTACAGTTATCTTGCAACATCCGCAGGTCCACACACCCTACGCTTCGAAGCAGGTTCAGCTTCCGGCAGCGTAGATGTTACCGTTGAAGCTCAGCGTATCGTAGATTCACTCGTTGTCGAACTCTCAGCTACAAGCGTTGACCAACTTGAAAACTTTACAGTCACTGTAAAGGCATTTGACATGTATCTCAATCCAATCGAAGTTCCTCCAAGTGCGGAGGTGCAATCCACTGGACGTGCTGATGTCTTGAATCAGGGTCAAGGTATCTGGAATGTTATCACACTTGACGAAGGNACTCAAACCATAACCGTCACNGCAGGTAANGTAACTGAAGAAAGAACGGTGGAAGTNGTCGGTAATATTGGCGGTTTCTTCAAAGCTGGCGGGCCATTGTACTATGTTGGTGCTGGATTACTNGGTATAGTGGGCGTTGTTATTCTTGGATTGCTCTNTGTAGCACTGCGAAACAGAGATTCAGATTATGATGATGATGATGATGATGAGTATGATGATGAANATGACGATTACTCTTCTTCCANTGCAACGGTGACACCAACTCGNCCCGAACCTGAGGCTGAACCTGAAGCCAAGTCAATTCCNCAAATTGACGAAGANACCTCTTGGCAGGTTGACCATCGTGTTGACGAAGATGGAACTGAATGGGCAGAAGACGAAAATGGAACATGGTGGTATCGCCAAGAAGGCGATGCTGAATGGGGCGAATGGACAGATTGAACTACAAATCATTGATAGATGTTGAAGTAAGAGTTGATTTCATGCGTCGAGACAGTACAACGAGTCTTCTTCTCACCGGTGTACTGTGTGTTCTGATGTTTTCTTTCAGTGGTCTTNATTTGGTGAGTACTTCGCAACTTGCTCTCGATGAGGAAGAGGTGGTTGCCCGCCAATCATCATCTCAACCCGTTCGGATTGAAATCTCATCTGAAGTTAACACATTAACAGCCGATGANGTCAACTTATTCTCCGCTGAACTCTATGACGCCGTGAACAATTTGGTTTCTGGTGATGTTGTTTGGAGTTGTTCAAACGGTTCGATTACTTCTGATGGAATGTTCTATCCATGGAGTTCGGGGTCTATTTCTGTACAGGCATCACACAACGGATTGATTGATACATTCAATATTTCAGTCACCGCTGGCGTTGGGCAGAGCCTTCAAATCACAAGTTTGAGTGCTCAGGCTCTTGCTCCAGTTTCGTTGACTGCGGATTTATTGGATGCTCGCGGAAATTCAAAAGCATCCTCCGGAGTAACTTGGACCATCGATGGTGAATATGTAGGAGTTGGCTCTCCTGCATGGACTCCCGATGATGTTGGGCAATACTTGGTTCAGGCTCGCCTTTACCAAATGGAGCATGTTGCTACAATAGAAGTGACTGCAGGTTCTCCGTATGAATTTGTATTTGATACGGGGATGCAAGTTCGAAGTGGTTCATCATTGTTAATCACACCAAGGCTACTTGATGTCAATGGATTTGAAATGAATGTCACTGAAGCAGGCAACCGAGTTTGGGAAGTTGAGAACGGCAGCATCATTCCTTCAGGTTGGTTTTCTGCGACCCATCCTGGTGTTTGGGCTGTGAATGTATCTGCAGGAAATGTCACCGGTTCAGGACTTATCCGCGTAGTTCCTGCTGATGCCTCAATTTCCCAAGTTACGGTTCTCAGTGATAGCGATGTATTCGTCGCTGGAATTTCGTACGAACTTGTAGCTATGCGAACCGATTCACTCGGTTATACTGGAACAATTACTCCTCTTCTTGAGAATTTTTCAGTTACCAGTGGAGGGTTAGCATTGCAGAATGGCAGGGTGTACTGGACTCCAGGTTCGATGGGTACACACGAAATCCAAGTGAATGATGAAGGTGTAATTTCGTCTCTGAGCGTTGAGGTCATTCATGGTAATGCAATCGACACATCTCTTGAACTTGAAACAAATTCCCTCGTAGCTGGAGAACAAAGCACTGTTGCNTTCTATGGCATCGATGTGATGGGCAATGAGTGGATTGTCAACGGNTCNCTCACCCTCGTTAACGGNAATTCAAGTCAATATTTTTCATCCAATGGATTTGCTACAATCACTCCCGAGGAAGTGACGGTNTGGAGAATTGAAGGCTCTTGGTATGACNTATCAACCGATACAAGGTTTGAATCTGTTTTTCAAATGCANTCAAATCCNGGNAACTTGGCTCTCATTCAACTCAATGGTGAGGGTGCTGTACTTCCCGCTGNTACTGCATTGTATCTTGACCCNAAATTGTACGATGCTTATTCAAACCCTCTCGATGAAGTNGCCCTNAATTGGACAGTCGACGGAGTTGATGCCACAGTAGATATTCTTCTTTCCGATTTGTATTGGATTCCTACAACGATTGGTGGACATGAGATACGCGCAAATGCTGATGGTATTTTTGCTACTGTTCGCCTCACGGTCGTTGCAGGTGAAGCACGAAGTTTAGTTACAGACTTTGAGGATGGTATAACCGTAAGCGCCGGTGTGCCAAGTGAGCTCTTCATTCAAACGATTGATGCTCATGGAAACTTAGCTCCAGCCACAAATGTTGAGATTACCTTAGAAAGTGAATTTGGAATGCTTGAAGCGTCATCATCTGGAAATGGTTACTGGGACTTTACTGGTCAAATCACAGGTTCGTACACCCTTGATTTTGTTCAAGACGAGGCAAGACATTCTATTCCTTTAACCATTAATCCGGGTGTTGCAGTTCGTCTGATTAGTACCATTGAAAATCTAAACATTGACCAAGGTGATACTGTACTCCTTCGAATTCAAGGAGCTGACGCTTTCGATAACATCGTCGAGGTTGAACCTGAAAACACGACTGTAAGTTGTACCTCGGGCTCTTCATCTCACGTTACTTCCGATACTTGGGAATTGGATATTTCGACAGCCGGTAACGATCGGTCGTGCAATATCCTCTGGAATGGATTGCTCTCTCAGAACTTTTTCGATGTCGAATCGGTTCTACTTGGAGGTGCAGTGGGTTCAACCAACACCGCAATGGGTCTAGGGATTTTCCTCCTTTCCTTAATTCTCGTCACGTTGGTTGTTTTGGTTCGTAAAGCGAATCGTGGAGAAGACCAAGAATGGGTCGAGGACGCATTTGACGATGACTATGAAGATGAAGATGAAGATGAAGATGATGGAGAGGAGCAATTGTTGGATGAAAGTTCGGAGACCAAAATAGTCCCTCCTCTTCTTTCTGATGAATTGCGCTCTTCACTCGCAAAGAAGGCCGCTGAAGTAGGTGTAATGCAAGCAACACCTGAAACGGTTCAAGGTTCAAGTGGTTGGTACGTAGATGTCAGCAGCGAAGTCCAGTACTGGAATGTTGGTGAAGACGGCTCTTGGACAAGGGTTGAGTAGAATGCAGGGAACTCAGCCTCTAGGTAATTCCAATGAATGGATTCAATGGTTATGGCTCTTACCTGCTTTTGTTTGCTGGCAAGGTCGAGCACTGAGTGCAGTATTCTTGAAGGAAATCATAGAGCCGATTTTTCATTCGGATTTTTCTTCAGTTTTTCCAAGTATCGTTTGGAACGGGGTTTGTGCAATCTTCGCATTTTTATGCCCATAGAGATAGTAGGTTAGCAAGCCCGAAACTATAGCAGCAGATGCGCCGACCGCTGCTTTGGTGCCGATGAAATAAATCAAGAACAAACCTGCGAGTATGCCCCAAATCTGCATGAAGGGATACAGTGCGCCCTTGTAGGATGGGTCCCAGCCATGTCTTTCACTTGTCTGACGAAGAATAATTACACACGTGTTAATCATAATAAAAATCATAATTTTGAACCCAGATGCGAGTTTCACAACATCCTTTAGGGGGACAAAGAAAATCGCTAATCCCATAGCAACTCCAGTAACGATTATCGGCCAGTGTGGAGTTTCAAATTTCGTATGCACCCGTTCAAGAGCAGGAGGTAGCAACTTGTCTTGACCCATTGCATACAAGAATCGAGATGATGCAAGAATGCCTGCAAGGGCCATTGAAATCATTGCTAAAACCGAAACACAAGCCGCAAAGATTCCAAACTCAGTACCTGCAACATTTTCAGCGAAAACGAAAATTGGGTTTTCGACAACCTTTCCATCCTCTCCAAACCACCACTCGCCTGGAATTGCAGCCATCATCAAATAGGCAATCAAGGAATAAATCACAGTTGCAATCAGCAGAGACAGTAACATTCCTGCCGGCAGATTCTTTTCTGGGTCTTTGACTTCCCCGCCTATCGCCGCAACTTTGGTGACACCTGCATAAGCTACAAAGACAAAAGCAGATGTCTCTGCAAGAGTCCACAAATCGGTGCTGAACGCCGCCTTAAATGGTCGACCACCATCGAAGTCATCGACCAAAAATGCGGCTACACACGTTATTGCAAGCATACCCAAGGTGACCAAAAGCACGGGAGTCTGAATCGCTTTGACCTTCTTGACACCGAGGATATTGACGATGGTAATGAAGACCAACGCACTCATGGAGAGCACCATCATTTCCATATCGATGTCAAAGTATGTGGTGACTGCGAGGAAGTATGCAGAAAAGCCGATTAGGGCAAAGCCGGATTTAAGAAGGAAAGAAGCCCAAAGTCCAAGTCCACTTATTGTTCCTATCAATGGGCCGTAGGTTCGCTCAAGATAGACATACGAACCGCCACTTGATGGCATGCCGGAGGACAGTTCGGCTTTCGAGATAGCCGCAGGTAACACCACTGCAGCTGCCACAATAAAAGCAAGCCAAATTCCAGCGCCCATGATTTCTGCTGCAAAAGTAGGTGTGACGAAAATTCCCGGTAGCATCGCAGACAGAGAAATAATTACTACGCCACTAAGTCCAACACTTCGCTTGAGTGTAGTGTTGATGGTTTCTGTTCCTTTTTCAATCAACGAATCGAGTTTCGAAAACGGCATAACAAATCCCCGATTTAAGACAACAATAGTGCCTATATTTGACTTGAAGTAAACACAGGCTATATTATCTTGCATTTTTTGAGAATACAACTCACCGAAAACCGGAAAATCAAATCTTGGCAATCACTTTCATTTCTACAGCGATTGGGGTTGGGAGAGCTTTGATTGCAAGCGTTGTACGAGTTGGTCCGTAATGACCAAGTGTCTCAGCCCAAACCTCGTTATAACCTGCAAAGTCTCGGTCCATGTCAACGAGGAAAGATGTGACATCCACGACTTTATCCATCGATGAACCAGCCTCTTCGAGAATTCGAGCGATGTTTTCAACAACAGCGCGTGTTTGTGCCTTGATGTCGTATTCGAGTGGAGAACCATTGGAGTCGCTAATAGGTCCACCAGGAATTGCATTTGTGCCAGGTTGACGGGGGCCAACTCCAGAAAGATAGAGCAGGTCACCAACTCTGCGGGCATGCGGATAGGCGCCTACTGGTTTGGGTGCTGCATCTGAATTTACCGAACCTTCAGTTTCAGTTGGTTCCCAAAGTTTTGGTCCAACGGTAGAATCTTGAAATTGTTGTTTCACTTCTTGTGACGATGTATCCTCTATGGTATCCAACACATTTCTTTCTCCAGTAAAAATTTCTACGTCATCTTCATCGTATTCTTTGTCACCAGCACCTGATGCTTGTGGGTCAAGGTGAACGACGGCTCCTCCTGCCCCATGCAATGCTTCGTATGCCAACACTTCACCAGTGAGATTATTTCGATTCTGGTTCATTCCGGAAAGCCACCACATCGGTTTGAAGGCAACGACCTTGTTCACTCGAATTTGGCGATGAATTGTTCGAGAAAGTTGGCCAACATCTTCGAGTCGACCCTCGGATAGGAATTCCAAAATCTTTTGATTCCACTCGTCGTCCTTGAGGGAATGAATCCTGTCATCTTTAGGCTCAATCGGTTTTGTGAACATGCGGTTTGAGAGCGACATCGCTGTGACAGCAATTGCCTTTCTTCCGGTATTCTTAACGACATCCATGCATGCCTTTGCCAGCACGGTTGTTTCTGCACGATTCGCATAGACATTTGATGAGACAATGACTGCAGGAATTGAATTATCTGGGTTCAACAATTTCAGTGCGACAACAGAGCCAACATCGATTGGAAAGCCGTG
This sequence comes from Methanobacteriota archaeon, assembly GCA_002687075.1. GTDB lineage: Archaea > Thermoplasmatota > Poseidoniia > Poseidoniales > Poseidoniaceae > MGIIa-L1. The sequence goes on along the minus strand of NYZH01000003.1, from coordinate 6,425 downwards.
ATAAGCGACGGTTCGGCTTTTTAGTCCACGCATTTCATTCGCATCGTTCCATGCATGAGCAAAATGCTCGTCGATATTAAACGAATAAGGTATTGAGCCCAACTCATGGAAATCATGGTCGACCATGACCCATTCAGGATTTGGGTCAGCGATAATCTGATGACCAATGATGCTTGGCCACGTCGTTGAGTAAATGATGATGAGATCGGCACCACTGTCTTTGATCCTCTGAGCCGCTTCATCGTACGCATCACGGAGACGACCCCATCCTTCGTTTTGTTCGGGTGCCAAAACCGTATGCGGATGTACGGGTACAATGTAGGAGCCTACCAATTCACCAGAACTCATTTCATGCCTCCTTGTGAAGTCGTTCGGGCCATTCGACAATGGCATTTCCTGTTCCGATAATTGTGCCGTATCCATGGAGGATGCCGGGATAATTTGGAATATCTAATGTTGAAAGAAGCCAAGAAAGCCCCCCACCGTCACTTTCAGCAATCGCTTGTTCGGTAAATTCGGGCATTTCATCAAGAATGCGTTGAGATTGTCCTGATCTAAAATATTCAATCATTCTCATGTCCCATAGATGCATGGCATGACTGGTAATATGCTCTTTACTCATATCTTCAGGAATTGCTGATTCGGTAGTAAAGTGTCGATGAGAAAGCGAGTTGCTCGCTAGAACAACCACTTTTTTGCCGCTTGCAATGATTGCCTCTCGAGTCGCCTTACCGAGTTCAATCATCATTTCTTGCATGACCTCCACGGAGTAATAGTCCCTTGAACGATTACTGGAAATCACCACCAGAGGCTTATCCCATTCAGGATTAAACATATGCCCAGTGGTAATTGTGCCATAATCAACTCGGAAATCTGGGTTTTTCATCATTTTTACCGATAATCCAACTTCTGCAGCATGGTCATGAATTTGTTGTGATAATTCTACATCAATATCAAGTTCATAGTGGTAACGAAACAGATTTGGGAATACAGGATCGACGGAGAGGTTTTTGAATTTGGGTAATCCTAGAAAGTGAGTTCCAACATAAGTTTGCCAGTGCGGAGATAGCAAGACGATTGCATCGTAGTCAACGCCTGAAAGCGATTCGCGAAGTCGCTCATAGCCCCAACGCAATTGTTCCCATCCACCTTCAGCAACCGGTTCGTTTTGCGGAGGGTTCTCTGCATAGACCAAGTGCGGTGGGTGAGGTGCTAAGCAACCTGCGACAATTTCCCCTTTCGACATGGTTGTCCCAAGCATTGGAGGATTATATCGGCATCGGAGAACGATTCTAGTATGAGATTTTTTACCGAACCCTCAAACAAGTCGACGATGTCGGGCATGCATGGATGAGCGTGACTCAAAAGGTGAAGTTGAAATTTCACTCAACGACGAACGAACAGGTGTGAGGCGCTTTTTCGATTTGGATACCGGTCTACGTCACATTCTTGCTCCAGCAGGAATCGGTGTTGTTTTTGGTGGCTTGTGGCAGGCATTTGTGATGCCAAAGGTAGGCGAGATTAATCTTCCAAATCCGATTCATGGTGCTTTTCTCGTTTCTCTTCTCCTCTCTCCACTTTTGTACAGAATACTCTTGGATGACGAACCACATCGGTGGAAAGAGTACACCCTTGGACTTGCATTTTTAGGCAGCATTTTTTCAGTCATTTGGCTTTCTGGATGGGGTGCAATATTCTGTGGAGGTTACGGTGCATTACTGGTTTGGGTATGGATAAGCACTGACTGGGGGGGTTATGACTTGCCGCCGTTTCGCTACGGCATTTGGCATGCGTTTGCAATTGACCTAGGAGCATTTGCAGGTAGTGTCTTTGTGTACATGCAAATGTAATTATGAGGTGTAACTTTCCTCATCATTCGGAAAGTCCCCCGAACGTACATCAGAACAATAACTTTTGATAGCGCCATCAATATCGTCCGCTAAATTGAGATATCTTCTCAGGAAACGTGGAGAAAAGTCCATTGTAATACCGAGTAAATCATGCAATACCAGTACCTGGCCATCGCAATCAGGGCCAGCTCCGATTCCAATTGTAGGAATGGAAATCGCTTCACTCACTTTCTTAGCAAGTTCACGTGGAATCTTCTCGAGTACGATTGCAAAACAACCGGCTTGCTCCAAAAGTTTTGCATCTTCTATCAGTTTCTCAGCCTCACTGTCTTCTTTGGCTCGAACGGTATAAGTCCCGAATTTGTAAATGGATTGGGGTGTGAGACCAAGATGTCCCATGACTGGTATACCAGCGGTAAGAATTCGTTCAATTGATTGTAGAATTTCTGCACCTCCTTCAAGTTTAACAGCGTGTCCCTCAGATTCCTTCATGATACGAATAGCAGATTCCAGGGCAATGGCGGAGTTGCCTTGGTATGTACCAAAGGGCATATCAACTACGATAAGCGCTCGATCGACCGCACGTTGTACACATTGCGCATGGTAAATCATGTGCTCCAAAGTAATCGGAACTGTTGTAACTTGGCCTGCCATTACATTGGATGCGGAATCGCCCACAAGAATCACATCAACACCGGCGTTGTCGACAAGTTTAGCCAGAGAGAAATCGTAGGCAGTGAGCATTGTGATTTTTTCACCTGCACGCTTCATTTCTTGAAGCGTATGTGTGGTAACTTTCCGTGCCTGTTGGTGAACCGACATGGACTTGCGACGGTCATGATTGATTTGAAACTCTCGCATNGGNTTATTCTTCTTCTTGNCCCATTGCGACATGGTGGAGAAGTNCTTCAAGAGCCTCGTCAAGAGNATTGCATTCNAGAATTTGTTGTTTTGCTTCCAATTGTGANAGCACAAGNGAGGCTACAACATACAANGAATNTGAACTCGANTCNACGGATTTTTCCACTTTGTCGGAAATCCACTTGTCAAGTAATTCNGTCTCGATGCGCAGCATCGTTCCGATTTCACTCAATACATGCGTCATGATACTTTTCAACACGATTTGCTGTTCCTCTGAAATCACTTCTTCAGTATCCAAATAGTCTACTTCAGCACTGATGTAAAGTTTTGAATGTTCGGAATCCTTTGGAATCATTTGCAAGAGTTCTTGAACATCTGGAAGTAAGGAGTCATCTTCAATGATGGACTCAAACATTGGGTCATTGAATGGAGGCAATGCCGGTGGTTGAACAGAACGAACAGAAAATCTTCGGCGTCCAATGACTTGGACGAAGTGATTACTGCCCTTTGTTTCATGGTGAAGGATTTCTGCTTCGCAACCGTACGAACGNGGTCCATCCCACGAATGGGTTGGAGAAAATGGGTCGTTGAGGACAAGTCCAAAATTCTTCTCGTCCAAGAGACAGTCATCGAGCATTTGCCTGTATCGAGGTTCAAAAATTCGTAATTCTTGAATTTCCCCTGGCATCAACACCATTGGAAGCACAAACAAAGGGAGAGTCTGCATAAAATCACATCCAGTCAAAGCCTTTTGAAGATATGTTTACGATTCATCCNTCGCGTCTTTGACGCAAATATTGGTTAATTCCGAGAAAAATTCNAGAGACCAACGACCNCCNTCNCGCCCCACTCCCGAATNTTTCACACCGCCGAAGGGCGTTCGTAAATCCCGATGAAGCCAAGTGTTCACCCAAACTATTCCNGTTTCAATTTGTGANGCAACNANTCGACCTCTTTCGAGGTCTTGTGTCCAAACGGAGCCAGCCAAGCCGTATTCAGAGTGATTTGCCATTTCCACAGCTTGAAGTTCATTCTCAAAAGTATGCAGAGTAACAACAGGTCCGAAAATTTCCTCTGTNGCACAGCGGGAAGTGTGTGNNAGTCCAGATATCACNGTTGGAAGAAGGAANGCACCNTTCTGATTNGGTCCGCTGAAACCTGTCAATTTACGNGTACCGCCTGTCAAAATAGTTCCNCCTTCTTGCAATGCTAAATCNATNTANGACTCGACTTTCTCCAAATGTTGAGGAGANATNACAGACCCCATCGTCGTACTTTCATCACGTGGGTCGCCAACTCGAATTTGGTTGACTTTATCGACAAATTTTTCACAAAAAGCATCAGCAATTGTAGCGTCAATGAGAATTCTTGAACCACATAGACAGACTTGTCCAGAATTTGTAAATGCAGCTCGAACTGCTCCTTCAACAGCGAGNTCAAGATTTGCGTCCTTCAATACAAGAGTTGCATTTTTTCCACCGAGTTCCAGTGATAATTTTTTGAACATTGGAGCAGCAGTTTGGGCAACAATTCGTCCAGTAGCAGTTCCACCTGTGAACGAGATTCCTTTGATGTGTTCATTTTCAAGTATGGATTGACCAACTTCGTGGCCCAAGCCGTGAACGAGATTGAATACTCCCGGTGGAAATTCAAGTTCGTCTAAGGTTTCTGCAAGTATATTGGCAGTCAAAGGGGTGAATTCACTGGGCTTCGCAACAATTGTGTTCCCCATGAGTAAAGCAGGTGCTACTTTCCAAGACAGAAGGTAGAGTGGAAGGTTCCATGGTGTAATCAATCCAACCGTACCCACGGGTGAACGATGCACATAATTCACTGCATCCGCCATTACAAATTGCATTTCGCTCTGATTTCGACTGAAGTCAGCGAAAAATCTGAAATTACTCACAGAACGGGCGGCATCTACCTTCCTTGACAGAGCAATTGGCTTACCGGTGTCTGAGGTCTCAATATTTGCAATTTCTTCACTTTTCNTCTCTAAAGCGTCTGCGATTTTATCGAGCCAAACTGCTCGTTCACCAATGCTCAATGCACCCCAATCCTGTTGTGCAGATTGGGCAGCAGTTACGGCAAGTTGNACATCTTCCTTTTTCGAACGAGGAATTGTTGCAATNTGNTGTTCAGTTGCAGGATTGTAATCGAACAAGGTTTCGCTATCGACTGCGGAAATGAACTTGCCTCCGATGTAATTTTGGATGTTCATCATAATTACATCTCCACATCATACAGCCACCTGTCCTGATCGGGATCCCATTCGTCCCAGGTGGGCAACTTTTCGAGATTCTTGAGATAGTGTGGAGGGACAATTCCTGGTACTATGAATGCTTTTTGTCTATGCAATGGGTAGGGGTTGCGAAGGTTGATGCCCAGAACGCCAAGAACAGCGCGAGCAACATACCACATTGCTTGCGAATTCCATCCATGCGCAATTTTGACCACAATCCCGAGACCTTTGGGATAATCTGGATGTTCAATAGCGAGTCCGAGAAGTCCATCTGCTCCCTCTTTGGCTATGACTCGACCTTCACCTGCCTTGAGGACTGTGGAATCGAGGCGATTGAACCCACCTACGAGGTCAGGATTGCGAACCATTGCTTCCCAAATCCAATCTTTGTCTTTATCTCGAACCAAGCCAGCATAGATTTGTGCGAGTTCGGCAACGGTGTTGGAAACAGTAGGTAATCCACATCCGTCTTTTGCAACTCGAAGAGGTTCCCATTCTTCGCCTAAGTAGGTTCGTAATTCAGCCATGTAGGCATGAAATACTTCGTGAGTTGGTAGTGTATAACCCGCTCTATTCCATCCTTTCTTACGGCACCCATGCAAAATTGCAGCATGTTCACCTGAGCATGTGTGAAACCATCGACGCGGCCGTCGCACCTGCCGTCCAAATTGGATTAAGGGTACATCCAGTGGCGTGAGCATGAGTGGCCATTCTTCTTTGGATAAGAGTGATTGAGCAGCGGAAACATGCTCCGTATCGCCGTTGTGTGAGGCAACTGCAATGGCCTTTTGCTCCCATGATGTGTCCTCAAGTTCTTTGGTAAATGCCTTGAGCATAAACGGTTTCATCATTGAGCGGCCATAGCACAAAACATTCCCGCCAAATGAATGAATCACTTCATCGCCGTGTGACCATGCAATCGCACCATGAATGGTCGTTTCAGACACACCGTTTCTTCGATAATCAACCAGAGGCTCCCATGCAACTTCACGTCCGGTTGGGATTCCCTCAATTTGTTCACCAAGAGGAGATTCTGGGTACAATGAACTACCAGGCTTACCGGGCTCAACAGCAGAGGGTGTATCGTGTTCAATGGCCATTACGAACCCTCCATGAGCATTTTTTCGACGAGAGGAACGACTTTTTGCATGTACGATGTCATGTCGCGACAAACTCTATCTGAATCATGATTGAAGAAGTCAAACCACGCCATAATTCGGTCATCTTTGTGAAATCGTTCGCAAATCTGCACTGCAACATCTTGTACATTGCCGATGAGAGCATTCTGAGCGGCGTTTTCAACCTTTGAAGGGTCAATAGTTCCTTCCAGGGCACTCCAATAAGCACCTAAGGCCGCTTTTGCTTCTTGTTGAGCTGCGCTACTTTGCTGCTCTTCGCTCAAGCCCGGTTCATCATTGAGAAAAACGAATGATGTCCGAGGCATGTCGCGCCGCTCCCATTTCCCTCCGTTG